>NZ_JAHTBI010000035.1 GCF_019168305.1 Pseudomonas aegrilactucae | reverse complement strand
ATCGGAGTGTGTGCGGAGAGATCAGAAATTGCTTTATTCATCAGGTAGTTAGCTGACTTTTGGTGAGGCGGTGGGGCAAAATTGGGGCTTGTTGCGTGCGTAAGTCAGTGCACCGCAAGCAGAGGCGTGAAGCTAGCTTGCCACATCCATTGAAAATCGACGCATAGCCTACCACGTAACCAAAATGTCTTTCGAAATTTGACAGGGGGCTTGAATATCAGATAATACGTGATCATTTTGTGTACCATGTATGCACAGCTTAGTAACAAGTTATCCACAGCCAGGCGAGGAGGCGGCATGCCTACAGAAGTAGCAAGCATGGTCCTGAATCGTTATTGGGACGGGCAGTTGCCGATAGATCCGATTCAGTTAGCGGTCCGAGCAGGTGCGACCGTTATAGGTGATCCCGAACTCGAACGGGAAGGGCTCAGTGGCGCTTTTCAGTTCGATGACAGTGGAAGGCCGGTGATTCGGTTCAACCCTTACGAGCAGCCCACACGCCAGCGCTTTACTATTGCGCATGAGCTTGGGCATATGATGATGAATCATATTATCCCAGGTGAGCGCGTGCTGCGGGACCCTAAAATGGCTTATACCAGTGGTTATGAGCAGCCAAGAGAAATGCAGGCAAACCAGTTCGCGGCTCAGCTGTTGATGCCCGAGGCTGTAGTACGATCAGTTGCGCGCTACGGCGTGGATTCGCGGACTATTAGTGATATGGCGCGTGGCTTTAATGTTTCAGAAGTTGCGATGGGCTATCGTTTAAAAAATCTTGGTATGTATTGAGAACGTTATGACTGACAAGGAAGTATTTGAAGAGGCTCCAAAAAACCAGGGTAGTGGTGAAAAAGTTACTTACACTGGCACCGCATCTGTTAGTGGGGATAGTGAAGGGAGTGCTGGGGGTGTAAATAACCCGACAATTGCTGATAAAAATTGGAAGGATGCTCTTTCATCCGTTCAGCATATAAAGGAATTGGGTGTTATCGTTGCGGTATCACTCGCGCTTGTTTGGCTTTTATGTATTCTCACCGGCTTCGTCAGTTCAATTACCGAACTTTTTACTGAAGCTGTGCGTCTGCATAGTGCGCCAGTTACCGTTGTAAAGACGATGGATTGGCATGTAATTCTTATCGGTAGTGCTTTGATTTTGGGTGTTTCCGCTATATTGATCGTCCTGCTGAAAAGCGTTTTTGATAGTGGGCGGTCTGATAAAAAAACGCCAGATGGCCTGGCGTTAGGTGATATGCCTTTTGGTGAAGTTGTTAAGTCTGTGCAAAGTTTTTTTCAGAAGAAGTGAGCTTCACTCGCATGTCTTAGGGTGGATGTTTCTATTTCCTCAGGCTGTTCCAGATGTTTTGTAATTCTGCGGGCGATTCATCATCCATCCATTTCGCATAGACTTCTACCAACATGGTGAAGTCTTTGTGTCCCATTTGCTTCGCTATAAAAGCAATGTTGCCACGGGCCGTCAGGCACCAGCAGGCATAAGTGTGACGAGTTTGGTATGGTCGCCTAGGTCGTATTCCTGCGCGCCGTTGAATCGCTGCCCATTTAGTGTTCCAGGTAGTGGATACATACCACTGATTAATGTCTTTCTTCCTTGCTTGGGTGCGAGGAGATAGCAGGGGTGTAACGGCTATATCTCGCCACTCATGGCGGTTCTGATATATACGTATCTGCTCCTTGGAGTGATCGCTGACCAAGTCCATTAGTATCTGACAGGCTTCCAATGCGGGTGGCATCAATAGAATAGTTCGTGGCTTGCCAGTTTTGGTAACCTTGAAAGTGCCATTGGCGGTGATGGCTCGAGTGATATCAATTTTTCCACTCGCTAGATCTATATCTTCCACCGCTAGCGCGCACAGTTCGCCCGGGCGTAAGCCAGTGTAAACAGCAAGTGTGATTGCCGCTCTATCCTGTGGGTGTAAGCAGCCTTTGTTTATGAGTTGATCGAATTCGTTACGAGTGAGTGGGTCGGGTTCCTTTTCGCTCATGGCAAATCGTGTGCACGCTGCAGCGAGGCCGGCTATGCAGTGGCCATTGCTCTCGCACCAAGTCAGGAAGCCTGCGAAGGTGGCAAGGTAGTGGTTTGCCGTCGACGGTGCTCGAGTCTCAATCAGTAAGGCGCGGAGCACCTGTATATCCTCCGGGAGTAGAATACCAGCCAAGCGATCTTTGCCCACCAGTTCGACGCAGATGTCGATAGCGTAAGCGTATTTTTCCTCGGTCATGGGTGTAAGGTCGATAGCCTTCAAGGGTTTGTATCGTTCAGCCAATGCCTGCAGGCTCTCGTCCTTCGCCCTGCTGTAATTCGCAGCATGCTTCGAGCTAGGGAAGTGCCGCCCATACTCGAAGGTGCCAACTTTGATTTCATGAAGAACCGCCGCCCTGAGCTGGGCGGCGTGTTTTATGTTGGCTTTGGTCACCGGCAGGCCGAGAGACTCACGGCAGCGAATGCGGCGCCACATGAAGACGATCCGCAGGTTGCCGCCATGAATCTCGATGCCCGTGTGCTTGGCCAGCTCGGCCTCTAGGCCACTTGCGATGCGCTCTCGGCCCACTTGTCATACTCCGCCATGTTGATTGCGATGCGGCCGTCTGGAGCTTTGCGCCAGACGCGTCCTTGTGCCCAGGTGCCATCCTTCACTTTGTGGCGGATGGCATCTTCGCTGTACCCAGTAAGTTCAGCGGCGCGTTTGATCATTACCCAGCGTGGAACGCTCATGCGACCTCCCTTGTCTCGTGCTGTAAGGTCGGTGCCAGTTCCCCCGCACTCGCCAGCCCCTGATTCAGCTCAACGGCTTGCCCCGCCCTCATGCCCAGCATCAGATCTTCGATGTTTGCTTCTGGCCCTTTCCGGCTGCGCTCGGTGGCTGCCCCGTTACCCTTCGTCAACTGATGTACGAAGGCATCTATCAGGGCGTGTTCCCTGGACTCAGTAACCGCTAGTGCTCGCTCGTCGCTGCAATTGTCGTCATCAGGTTCGTCCACCTCTGGTACCAGTTCCTGCAGCTTGTAGTGGACCTGGCCAACCCATGCTTGAGCGAAGTGGTTTCCCCGGGTTTCGGGGGTGAACCGGGCTTGGGGAAGCAATCCGCTTTTGATTTTGGCTACGTGTTCCTTCCTGGCGCTGGTCACCTTCACCAGCAAAGTGTCATAGGCGTACTTGGCAATTTCCTGTGCTGGAGACACGCCAATGAACAGCGCCCTTTCTCTGCGACCACCGGACGCTGCGTCCCAGTTGCTGTGGGTGAACCCTTTGCAGTTGAAGGCCTGGGCCACGACGTTGATCAGGTCCCGATCCCATGAAGGCCGGCGGCATTTCACCTGCGCGCCATAGGTTTTCTCCACGGAGCTGATGTGCACGTCGAGTTCGGTGAGCCGGTATTTGCGCATCAGCTTCTGAGCCTGGCGCATCGCTGCAGCAGCTTCGTGTTCGTTGGAGCTGGCAGAAAGTGCAAGGCAGTGCTTGATCTTGCGGATGATGCGTTCTCGTTCCTGCTGATCATGTGTAGTGCTCATGCCGCATCCCCTTGCTGAATGGCCGAGCTGGGGCTGGTGCGCAACTCTGCATGCACGCGGCTGGCGAGTTTCAGCAGGCCTTGGCATTCGGCGTATGCGCGTGCACACCACGGCTCGGTGCCTTGCAGCTTTTGCCAGGTGTTGCGGGCCAAGCGCAGGGTTTCAGCAGCGTTTTTAAGGTGTTCGTAGTCGGCCTTCGTCACGGCGAGCCCGGTGTACGACATGATCCTGGCTTCAAGTTCTTCGATGTGGGCCAGCCGCTGACTCGTTGCCAGCAGGTGCGCCCGCTGTTCTGCCAGGCGCTCCTGGGCGATGGCGTCAATGTCCGCGTTCAGGGCGGCGATCTGCCTGGCATGGTCGGCTTCCCGCTGTGCGAGCCCCGCGGCTAAGCCGCTTTCTTTTGCTCGACGGCAAGCTGCGTTGAACAGGAATGGCAGTGCCGCCAGCGTGAACAGCCAGAGGGTGGCCAGGGCAAGGATGATTTGCTGTGGTTGCATGTGCTGTGCTCCAAAGTGTGCCCGCCGCAGGTGTAAGCCGTGGTGAGAGCGGCAGGGCGATTGCCCCTGTTGGCCGGGGCCGCCTTGTCATGCTGCTGACTGGGCTTGTGCGTCCAGATAGGCAGCGAGTTCATGCAGGTAGACCACGTGCTCGGCGCGTACAGAGCGGTGCAGCTTGCTCAGCTTGAGTCGGATACGGCCGGCGTTGATCAGGTTGCGCAGGTGCCGATCCGTCTTGATGTGCGGGAAATAGTGCTCCCGGACAGCGCTCAAGGTTGGGCATGGGGTGGTCCACTGGCGACGCAACTGGGCTAGCGTTTCGCTCATGCGCGCTCCCCGGTCCCCTCGGGGTAACGTTGCAACTTGCGGCTGATCAGATCGGCCAGGTGCTCTTTGCTGCTGCCCATGGCTGCCGCGCACACTTCACCCAGCCCGTTCGTGACAACTGCGCCGAAGGGGTGCACTTCCGATATGGTGGGTGTGATGTACGCAATCTGGCCGGGCTGTAGCACCGTGTCTACGTGCTCGAGTGCTTCCATCAGGGCGATGGCCTGTTGAGTGCGTCCGGCCTCTGTGCGCCCGTTGGCTACGTCCTGAATGAAGTCGCGCAGGTGCAGGTGGTTGGCCCGGTCGCCGCGTGGAAGGGTCAGTGAGCCCGTCAGCCCCCGAAACGCTACCTTGATGTGTGCATGTTCATCGCTCAGCTCGACCTCAACATCGGCGTCAAACTGCGCTGTAGGACGATAGAGAGGGCATGTGATAGTGCCGCCTGCAGCAAGTAACTGGTGCAACAGGTCTTGCTTGGGGAAAGGGACGACGAAGGCGCTCATGCCGCATTACCCCCGAGCTGGTCGGTGGCAGGGCTGACAGCCTGTGCATTACCTTTCGACGTGGTGATGACCAGTCGCCCGATGCGTTGCTGAATTGCGTTTATGGCTAAGCGGCTGCTGCACGCGGTGGGGTGAAGGAATACTTGGCATTGGCTTGTGTGCTGTGCGTTTGGCATGTCTCGTTCTCTGTGGTGAGAGGGCTAAGGCGAGACAAAATTAGTATTACTGATTTAATAAGTCAACAGTATCGCTAATAAATACTGCTCGGCGGGCATGAAAAAGCCCGCTGAAAGCGGGCTCTTGGTTTCAAAGGTCGACAATTTTTCTTCGTGCTCGGCCACATATTGACCATTCTTCATCCATTCGAATGATCCTTTCCGGCCAGTCAGGATTGGTCGCGTACAGGTAGAACTCGCCACCTTCGCAGCGTAGCTGCTTCAGTGTCACCGCTTGGTCTCTCACGCGTTTGGCAACTACAAAGTCACCCGTTTCCCACTGCATGTCAGGGTCGATCACGACCTTTTCGCCAGGTTTGAAATCCGGCTCCATGCTGAACCCTTCAACCCGGAGAATGAATGAGCGTGGGCCTGCAGGGCCTCCAGCCTCGACCCATTCATCAGCATCGCTTGCCTGAAACGCAACAGCTTCACAGAAGGCCCCAGCTTTTACGTATCCAACGACAGGTAACAGCCGCCCAGCAGAACCCATGTTTGTGGCGTTTTCAACGCTGCCAAGACTTGGCTGCTTGGCGATGCCGAGCGTTTCGGCCAAGCGCGGGCTGACTTCGTGAGGAGCGAAGCTCAATGCCCTGCTGAGACTCATCAATGCAGCGATGTTGAGTGGAATCTTCCCCGTCATGTATTGGCTGACAACGCTTTGGCTTGCCCAACCACAGTCATGCGCCACCTTTTCCTGATTGAGGGACGGGTCGACCGACTTCCGGGCTTTGTAGATGGCCTTCAGACGGGCTGCTTCTTCGGCGATGTAGGAGGGCTTAGTAGTCATGCCGCTCACGATATTAGCGGCGCTTATCTCTATCAAAGAGTGTTGCTTATATTTTTCTTGCTCTGACAAAGAAGTAACACTAATATTCACGCATAAACCCGTCGAGGACGAAAGGGATGGAAGAGGAATTTGGAGTGCCTTTGCGCGAGTTCGCGAAGGATCGAAGTCAGCCGGAGTTGGCTGAATTGCTCGGTGTCACTCAGAGCGCGGTTTCTCAGATGCTCAGCTCTGCGCGAGATATTCGCGTCCGCAGCAACGGCACGGGCGGATTCTTTGCCTTTGAGATCCGCCCAATAGGGAGTCGGCGCAAGCCGAAGCCCGAGTAGGAACGCCGAGCTGGGGCCTCTCACCACAAGATTATCCCCAGCTCAGCTATGACGGCGCACAGCGCCGCTGCAACCCGCCGTCCGGTCTTCTCACCACAAGACATACCGGACGACTCAATCAACGCACCGTG
This sequence comes from Pseudomonas aegrilactucae, assembly GCF_019168305.1. GTDB lineage: Bacteria > Pseudomonadota > Gammaproteobacteria > Pseudomonadales > Pseudomonadaceae > Aquipseudomonas > Aquipseudomonas aegrilactucae. Next base: position 28,283 of record NZ_JAHTBI010000035.1, on the reverse strand, counting down.
CCGCACAGCACGTTTAGCACAGCACATCGGTCGTGGTCGTAGGATAGGTCGTACCTAACCCTATGGCTACACCGTAAACAGGGGTTTTACGGTTATGAGTCGCACAGATCTGTTGCCGGGCGCTGGCCCGGTCCTTTCTTTGCGCCATGCGCTTTATCGCGCTGGGCGTGACTATTCAGGCGGCATCACCCGCCTGGCATTCGAAATGGTCGTCGAGAACGACGCCTTGCAAAAGAAGCTCAAGCACGATGAAGAGCGCCGTTGGCTGACTCCAGACGAGCTGGAAGATATGGTCCGATTGACCGCCGACCCACGCCTGCTTGATGCCTTGGTCAGGCCGGCGGGTGCCGTCTGGTACCGCCCCATCCCCGTGCCTGCCAGCCGTGAGGCACTGAAGGCTGTCGGCAAGCTGCTGGGTGAAGCGGGTGAGTTCGTCGCTAGCCTGCATAAAGGCGCCGCCGACAAGCACTGGGAGCTGCACGAAGTGCTGGACCTGGAAAAGCAGGGTGCCGATGTGATCCGCGAGGTGCTGGGCATCATGGCCGGTGCTCGTCAGGCGATGGAGGATCATATCGATGGCTGATATCGCTGACAGGGCCAATGATCAGGCCGACTATCTGCTGCAGGTCGCACTTGGGCGTCGTGTCTTTCCTTCGCAGCAGCCCAGCGCTGAATTTTGCGAGGATTGCGGGGTAGTTATTCCTTTGCTGCGCCACCAGGCTGTGCCTGGCTGCCAAACGTGCACCAGTTGCCAGGACCTACGGGAGCGGCGTCGATGAGTGAACGCAATGGAATGCCTATCGCCGCATGGGCGCGCCGCTACATCGAAACGTTTGGCCTCGCCCTGGTGCCGATTGAGCCGGGTGAGAAGGGTCCAAAAGGGCTTGGATGGAACAAGCCGGGTGGCTACTACACCAGCCCTGAGCCTGCCGAAATTTTCTGGCAGCAGTATCCCGCCCACAACCTCGGGGTTGTTCTAGGCCCCAGCCGGGTGTGCTCCCTTGACGTCGACGACGTGCAGTGGACGCGGTTCGTCCTGCAGGAGCAACTGGGGCTGGACCTCGACGCGCTAGCAGTTGCCTACCCGACAGTGGTGGGCAACCCGGCGCGTTTTCGCGTGATGTTCCGGGTGCCTGACGGGGTCGAGCTGACCCGTCATTCGTTGTCGTGGCCAAACGAGTCGGACCCTGACGGCTCGATCTTTCGCGGCTTCATGGCTGAGGCCAAGGTGGCGAAGCAGGCCGGTGATGTAGCGGCCGAGGCGACTGCTAAAGCTGCTGCTGAGCCTTACAAGCCTTTTACGGTGCTTGAGCTGCGCGCTGGCCTGGTGCAGGACTTGCTGCCTCCTTCGATCCACCCCGGTACCGGCAAGCCCTATGTCTGGCGTACCCCGCCGAGCCCTGACGGCTTGCCCGATCTGCCAGACGCGTTACTGACGATATGGCAAGGGTGGGACACCTTCAAGCGCGGGGCTCTGTCGATCTGTCCCTGGGCACCAAAGGCGACCAAGCCGGCGACTACTGCGCCGAAGCGTGCACCAGCTGGTGGCCCGCAACTGCCCAAGGTGATCGATGAGTTCAACCGGTGCCATGACCTTGAGGCGCTGATTGCCAATCATGGCTACACCAAGCACGGTGGCAAATGGTTGTGTCCCCAGAGCAGCAGTGGGCTGCCGGGCGTGACGATCACGGAAGGGAAGTTGTACTCGCATCACAGTACCGACCCCTTGGCCAACGGGCACAAGAACGATGCGTTCGACGTGTACTGCATTCTTGAGCACGGCGGCGACACCTCGGCCGCCACGAAGGCGGCTGCGCGGCTACTTGGCATCGACAAACCCAGTCGGGCGCCAGAGCCCCCGCCGCAGGGCGAGCTTCCCCCGACCCCATCTGTACAGAATGCCCCAGGCGCGGCCGGCTCCTCAGCCTCCGGGGGAGTGGGGGAGGCTGCTGCCATGGCCCTGGATGAAGTACGCCGCCGATTCGCCCTGGTCGAGGGCACCACGCATGTCTGGGATATGGACAAAGCGCGGGTGATGAAAAAGTCAGGGTTCGAAGCGCTGATCGGCAAGGCATTGGCGAAGGAGTGGATGGAGCTTGCCGACAAGCGCCTTACATCTGCCGACCAGGTGCAAGAGATTGAGCAACTGCGCCGCATGACCACCAAGAAGGGTGGCGCCCTTGGGCTCGCCCCCATCGACAGGTACGTCTATATCGACGGTACCAAGGACGTATGGGACCGTGAAAAGAAGCGCCGTATTGCCGAAGGGGCCACCAAGATGGCCCTGGGCGATGCGTATGCCCTGTGGTTGAACAGCCCGAATCGGCGCGTGGTCGACGTCGACAACATCGTGTTCGATCCGACCATGACCAAAGACCCGAACACCTACATCAACACCTTTGAAGGGCTGCCGCTTGAGCCGGTGCGCAATGATGCGGCCTGCGAGAACCTGCGATGGCTTATCTCGTTCCTGTGCAACTACGAAAAGGACGCCATGGAGTGGCTGGTTCGTTGGTTGGCCTACCCGTTGCAGCACCTTGGCGCCAAGATGGACACGGCTGTGCTGATGCACTCCATCATGGAGGGCTCCGGCAAGAGCCTGCTGTTCGCCGACGCCATGGGTGAGCTGTACGGGCAGTACGCAGCCACAGTCGGGCAGACTCAGTTGGAAGGCTCGTTCAATGCCTGGCAGAGCCGCAAGCTCTGGGCAGTGTTCGAGGAGGTCGTCAGCCGCGATCAGCGTTACAACCAGGTGGGCAAGATCAAGCACCTGGTGACGGGCAAGACGGTGCGCATGGAATCCAAGTTCATCAACGGCTGGGAGGAAGCCAACCACATGAACGCGGTGTTCCTCAGCAACGAGATCCTGCCCTGGCCGATCAGTGAGAGCGACCGCCGCATGCTAGTCATGTGGCCGATGGAGACGCTGCCCGTCGAGCGGCAGAAGGCCATTGGCGCCGAGTTGAAAAACGGTGGTGTGGCCGCGTTGTACGCCTGGTTGCTGAGCGTTGACCTGGGCGACTTCAATGAGCGCACGCGCCCGCCGAGCACACCGGCCCGGGAGCGTCTGGTGGCCTTGAGTCGGGCGGCATGGCAGACGTTCATGAACCTGTGGCGCTTCGGTGATCTTGGGCCGGGTCTATGGGGTTGTTGCTTGTCCTCGGATTTGTGCGCTTTGTTTATCGAGTGGTGCCAGCGGAATAGGGAGCACTCGATGAGCCATACGAAGTTTTCGCTTTTCATCAGTACGGTAGTTGAGAAGACAAACCGTGCGATCCCGTGGACCGATGGAAGCAATCGACGTTTCGGGGTGTTCTTTTTCCCGGATGCTGCTGATGCTTCCCTGCCCCCATCATTAAATGCGGCCGAGCTGGGCAAGACGGTTGCTGACTGGCGCGCCAAGGCGAGGCTGGCGGGTTGGAACGTCGATAATTGGGAGCACATCAAGGTGCTCGCAGCATGAGTCCGCACGTGGGTGTGCTGGGTGTGTTGGGTTGGTGTCGGGTTGGTGTTGAGTGGTCGACACACGTGGAGCCCTTGAGTTACGCGGCTTCCCGGGGACTGTGTGGGGTGTGTTGGGTTTGTCGTCGCGTACGCGCGTACGCGTCTTTTCTTGAAGCTGGTTATCAGTGGGAAATTAAATTCTATGCGAGCACTGAAAAACCCAACAAACCCAACACACTAAACACAACTTCTTTTAGTGCCCTGTATTCATTGGTTTTTTCTTGTGTTGGGTTTGTGTTGGGTGCCCCTGTTTTGTGTTGGGTACGGTTTTCGGGGGAGGTTGCGCCATGCTGAAGGACGTTGATGGCCTGTTGCAGCATTGGGCAGAGCAGCGCAACCAGCTCGGCCTTGGCGCCGGCTTGGGCAGCCAGATGGGCAGCATCATGGAATGGAAGGGCAACGCACCGCGTGGCACCCCTGGCACGCGAATCCTGGTTGGTGGTGCGGGGTTGGATCACATTGCGGCAGAGGTCGACGCGGCCCTGGCCGAGCTGGATCGGCGGGATGCACGCGGCAAGGTACTCGCCCACCTTGCGCACTGCCGTTACCTACACGCGCTGAGCATCCGTGAACAGATGCAGGAAGTGGGATTGGCTGAGGGTGCTGAGCGTACCTACTTCAACTGGGTCAAGGCGCTGCACCTTCAGGTGATGCGTATCCTGCTGGTGCGGGCTGGCCCCGAACGCACCCATACCGTTCGTCGAGTTGGTATGCGCCCAACTGGTGTCAAAGTTCCGTCGAAGTAGCGTCGAAACGAATGACCGAAAATTGCCTCTTTTCGGTCTTTCAGTCCGAGGGTAAAAAGTCACCACGATCTGCAAATTGCGCTTAGGCGCTCCCCCAAGCACTGTGCTGTGCAAGCCCGCACCGAGCAATCGGCGCACCGAGAACCCTGCCATCCGGCGGGGTTTTCTTTTTCCGGCGCCGTGCTTTCTACCGATGAGGCCAGCATGACCAATGAGCAACAAGCGTTAATCGAAATGCCGCTATGGATGGTGATCGTACTGTCTCTGCTTGGTGGTGTATCAGGTGAGATGTGGAGGGCTGACAAGGCGGGCGCTCGTGGCTGGGGGTTGGTGCGGCGCATCGCGCTGCGCTCGGGTGCCTGCATCGTGTGCGGGCTCTCGACCAACATGCTGATGTATTCGATGGGTGTGTCGATCTGGGCGTCAGCGGCTGTCGGTTGTTTGACCGCAATGGCCGGTGCTGATGTTGCCATCGGGCTGTATGAACGCTGGGCCGCCAAGCGTTTGGGCGTGTGCGATGTGAGCCCGACCAACAATGGCCAAGGTCAGTGATCGACGCGGCAGCAGCGCATCCCGTGGTTACGGCCACCGCTGGCGGCAATCTCGGGATGCGTTCCTGGCGCTGAACCCGTTCTGTTCGATGTGCTCCACCGACGTCCGCCCCGTGCCGGCGTCGGTGGTCGACCACAAGACCCCGCCCCGGTTGATGGACGCCAAGGCGTCAGGCGAGCCGGACCGGATCAAGGCCGCATGGAAGTTGTTCTGGGATCAGGGCAACTGGCAGCCACTCTGCAAGCTTTGCCACGACTCGACCAAACAGCGGCTTGAACGAAGCGGCCGGCTGGCGGGTTGCACGGCCACCGGCATTCCCCTCGATCCCAACCACCACTGGAATCGCCGCTGATCTGGCGCGCCGGGCCATTTGCCCAAGCGTGCAGGGGTAGGGGGGGTGAAAAACATTTTTCCGACCCTCTTCTTGACCGCTTGCCCCCCTCTCTTCGCAAAGACGGGAAATATGGAGGAGGGGGGGTATCAGACTAGGAGGTAGTCCATGGCTGGAAATGGAAATTCCGGGCGCCCGCCGTTGCCGGCGTCCGTGCATGTGCTCAACGGTAACCGAAGCAAAAAGAACTTGGGCAGCTTGATCGATGCGGTGAAGGATCCGGTTGTTCCGGTGAATGCACCGCCGATGCCGGAGTTTCTGGCCGGTGAAGCGGTTGCTGAGTGGGAACGCCTGGTGCCGGCGCTGATTGCATTGGGCTGGGTGTCGAATCTGGACCTGATGGCGCTGGCGTCCTACTGCCAGGCCTACGCCGATTGGGTCCGGTTTCAGCGGCTGATCGCCACGCGCAATAGCGAATCTCTCGATGGTCTGGGCGGCGAAGTCCAGACCTTCAAGACCGGTGCCCAGCAGACACATGTGCTGCGGCAACTGGCCAACGATGCCGAGAAGCGTGCCAACGCGGCAGCGGCCCAGTTCGGTTTGTCGCCATTGGCACGCCGCAACATGAGGGCGTCGGCGGCCCCGCAAGGTGAGTTATTCCCAAATGACCAACGAGACGCAGCTGCCCAGTATTTCAACTGACTGCCGGGTAAAGGCATTCTCCGATGCCGTCCTGGGCGGCAAGCTTGTTGCCGGACCGAACGTCCGCAACGCCGCACGCCGTCACCTGCGGGATCTGGAAGAAGGTGGTGCCAGAGGGTTGATCTGGAACGCAGACGCCGCTGCCCGGGCCATTGGCTTTTTCGAAGATGTGCTGTGCCTGAACGGCGGTGACTATGAAGGTCTGCCGTTCATCCTGGCGCCATGGCAGGCATTCGTCGTCGGCAGCCTGTTCGGCTGGTACAGCGATGATGGCTATCGCCGCTTCCGGATGGCCTATATCGAAACGGCAAAGGGCTCGGGCAAGTCGCCCTTGGTGGCGGGTATCGGTCTGTACGGCCTTGTTTCTGACGGTGAGCAGCGTGCTGAGATTTACGCGGCAGCCACCAAAAAGGACCAGGCCCAGATCCTGTTCCGGGACGCGGTGAGCATGGTGAACATGTCCAGCCACCTTGCCACTCGGTTGGTCCAGTCGGGCCGCGACGAAAAGGTCTGGAACCTGTTCTACCCGAACACCAACAGCTTCTTCCGACCGATCAGTTCGGACGAAGGCCAGTCGGGCCCGCGACCGCACATCGCGTTGATCGATGAGCTGCACGAACACAAGAACGCCAGCGCGGTGAACATGATGCGTGCCGGTACCAAGTTCCGCCGGCGCGCCTTGATCGCAATGATCACCAACAGCGGGTCAGATAAGAAGTCGACCTGCGGTCAGTACCATGACCACGGTGTGCGGGTGTGTGCAGGGCAAGAGGAAAACGAAGCGTTCTTCGCCTTCATCTGCTCGCTGGATGAGGGCGAAGACCCGTTCAAGGATGAGGCCTGTTGGCCAAAGGTGAACCCTTCGCTGGACTTCATCCTGGAGGGGCAGACCGACGGGATTCCGGGCCGCAAGTATTTGCGCGAGCAGGTGCAGGAAGCACGGGGCCTGCCGGCCAAGGAAGCAGTGGTGCGCCGCCTCAACTTCTGCGAATGGACGCAGGCCACGTCGCCCTGGTTGTCCTGGGAGATCTGGAGCCAGGCCGCTGACCGCGTGCGCATGAAGGTGTTGCGTGAGCGGGCTTGTGTGGGCGGGCTCGACCTGTCCAGTACCACCGACCTCACGGCCTTTGTCCTGATGTTCAGCCCGGTACCCCACGACCCGCACTGGCGATCCCTGTCGTACTTCTGGATCCCTGACGACGATCTGCTTGGCCGGGAGAAGCGCGACAAGGTGCCCTATGCGTTGTGGATCAAGGACAAGCACCTTGAGACCACGCCGGGGCGGGCCATCAGCAAACTGCATGTGCTACGACGCATGCGCACCATCTGCGACTTTTTCGACGTGCGCCGGATCGGCTATGACCGCTGGCGTATCGAAGACCTGTTGCAACTGATGAGTGAACACGACATTGCGCTGCCGGAGCTGATGCCGTTCGGTCAGGGCTTCAAGGACATGGGCCCGGCCGTGGACGAGTTCGAACGCCGATTGCTGGGCCGCAAGGTCGAGAACGCGGACGTGATCGATCTTGGGCCCGAGGATTACGAGGTGCTGGAGGCGCCTGCCGAGGCCGAGGAGGTGGTGGAGACACTGCTGCACGACGACAACCCGGTCATGACCTGGTGCGCGGGCAACGCGGTGATCGTCTCGGACCCGGCCAACAACCGCAAGGTCGACAAATCCAAAGCCATCGGCCGCATCGACGGCATTGTTGCGGCGCTTATCGCGGTCGGCATCAGCAGTGCCATTGGTGCCGAAAGTGGCGAATCTATCTACGACAAAGGGGTCGGCATATGAAACTGGTGTACCTGTCCTGGCTCACCGGCCTATTGGGCTTTGCCCTGTTGGTAACCGGTGTGGCCCTGGTATCCCTGCCCGCTGGCTTGGTGGTTGCGGGGGGCGGTTTGCTTTTCTGGTCGTGGCTTGCTGACCGTGCTTCTGCGGTGCAGGCCACGGCCGGGGAGGGTTGAGCATGTTCTTTTCCAGCGTCCGTGCTTCTGGCGCGGGCACCCTCACCAACCCGGACAGCGGCTTTTGGCGCGGGTTGATCGGCCGTGGTCGCAGCTCGTCGGGCGCGCCAGTGACCCCGGAAAGCGCGCTTGGCCTGCCCATCCTGCAGAACTGCCTGACCCTGTTGGCCGAGACGGTGGCCCAACTGCCGCTGGAGCTGTATCGGCGGCAGGACAAGGGGCAGCGCGAACCGGCGATCAACCATCCGGCGTATGACGTGCTGCGCTACGCGCCCAATGGCTTCCAGACGCCTTTCGAGTTTCGTGAGCGGCAACAAGGCGCCGCCGGGTTGCGTGGCAACTCGTTCAGCTTCATCGACCGACGGGATGACGGCAACATCACAGCGCTGTGGGCGTTGCACAACGACCAGGTGCAGGTGCTCAAAGGCGCCGACATGTTGCCTTGCTACCGTATTGCCGGCGGTGATGTGGTGCCAATGCGCATGGTTCACCACGTCCGCTGGTTCGGTACCAATCCCTACGTGGGGTTGTCGCCGATTGAGCTGCACGCGGATGCGGTCGGGTTGGCTCAAGCCGTGCGCCAGTACACCGGCAAAAGCTTCGCCAACGGTGTCGCGGTGTCCGGTGTGATCGAACGCCCCCGGGAAGCACCGGCCATCAAGGATCAGGGCAGCATCGACAAGATCGTCGATCAATGGGGCCAGAAGTTCGGCGGCATGGACAACGCCAAGAAGGTCGCGCTGCTGCAGGAGGGCATGACATTCAAGCCGGTATCCATGAGCAACGTCGATGCCGAGATTGTGGGCATCCTCAAGTTAACGGGTACCGACATTGCCCGGATCTACAAGATCCCCCTGCCGATGGTCAACGACCTGGAGAAGTCCAACTACAACACGCTTGAGCAACTGATGATCCAGTTCGTGATCTTCGCGTTGCTGCCGTGGGTCAAGCGGCATGAGCAGGCCATGATGCGCGACTTCCTGTTGCCATCGGATCGGCGTGAATACTTCATCGAGTTCAACCTTTCCGGGTTGCTGCGCGGTGACCAGAAAAGTCGGTATGAGGCCTACGCCATCGGGCGCCAGTGGGGCTGGTTGAGCGTCAACGATATTCGCCGGCTCGAGAACATGCCGCCCGTGCCTGGTGGTGATATCTACCTGCAGCCGCTGAACATGGTCGATGCCGGCAAAACGCCGCCCGACCTCAACAATCCACAAGTGCGGGCGCAGCTGGAGCTGCAGCACGCCGAAATCGAAAGGATGCTGGCCCAATGAGTCGAACGTACCTGCGGGCATCCAGCCTGCTGTTCAATCAACCCCTGCTGGTGACCCCGGACATGCTCGACCTGGGCATGCGCTGGGCCAACCAGGCGATGAGCCTGAACATCGTCAACCTCGGCGGTGGTGCGGCCGAGCTGTGGAAAGACGACCCGATTGATCGCGTGGCGCTGGCAGATGAACAGCGCCGCACGGCGATTGCCCAGACCGGCATTGAGATTGTGCCGGTGAGCGGGGTGCTGGTCAGCCGGGGTAGCCACCTGAGCATGTGCGAGACGATGACCAGTTACGAAGGGCTGCGGAGCCAACTGCAGCGCGCTGTGGCTGACCCGACGGTGGAGCGCATCGTGCTCGACATCGACAGTCCCGGTGGCTCAGCGGTAGGCGCCTTCGAACTGGCCGCCGACATTCGGGCAATGACTCAGCAGAAGCCTATCACCGGGCTGGTCAACTTCATGGCCTACAGCGGCGGCTACCTGCTCGGTTCTGCCTGCAGCGAGCTGGTTGTCAGCCAGACCAGCGGTGTCGGGTCCATCGGGGTGATTGCGAGCCATATGGACCGCTCCAAGATGCAGGAAGACAAAGGGGTCAAGGTGACCACGGTGTTCGCCGGGGCGCACAAAAACGACCTGTCGCCACATGAGCCACTGACCGAACAATCGCTGCGCTTCCTGAACGAGCTGGTGCAGGAGAGCTATCAGATGTTTGTAAGCGCAGTGGCCGACTATCGCGGCCTTTCAGTACAGCAGGTCATTGCCACCGAGGCTGGCCTTTATCGAGGTCAGACAGCGATCAACGTCGGCTTGGCCGACCGCCTGCAGAGTCCACAGCATGCAGTCGACGAACTCTCGCGCGCTGTTGCGCTGAACCGCGCAACGAGGCAGCCCGGCCGCATCGGCCTGCGCGCTGCAGCGCTGAGTATGCAAACCCTTATTTGACCGCTTTCGCGGTAGCAGTCGACCCGCCCAGTGCGGGTTTTTTTATGCCCAGGAGGCACCATGTCCCTTGTACTTCAAATGCGTAACGACCGCGCTCAACTGGTTGCCCAGGTCCAGGCGCTTGCCCAGATCGAAGCGGGCGGCGGTAGCCTGAGTGCCGAACAGTTGAGTCAGTTCACCACGCTGGAAACCCAGATCAACGAGCTGACTGCCAAGATCAGCCGCGCGGAATCGGCTGAGCGTTTAGCCGCGGCTGGTGCCGTACCGGTGAGCGAGACTGCCCAAGGCAACAACAGTCCACCCGCCGGCAGCATCTCTGGCCCCTTCAGCGAAAAATCCAAACCTGGTACCGGCATGGCGCAGATGGCGCGCCTGCTGGCCGCTGCCCAGGGCAACCAGCAGACGGCTGCCCAGATGGCCAAAGAGGGCGGTTTTCCGGCAGATGTCCACATGGCGCTGAGCGTCGTGACCCCAGGTGCTGGTGGTGTTCTGGTGCCGCAGAACTTCGCCACCGACGTAATCGAGTCGCTGCGACCGGTATCCATTGTCCGCAAGATGGGCGTTACCAGCCTGCCGCTGAACAATGGCAACCTGACCCAGCCGCGTATCACCGGCAACACCGTGGTGACGTACATCGGCAGCGACAGTGATATCCCGATCACCGGGATGACGTTCAGTGACACCAAGCTGTCGGCGAAGAAGGCCGCCGCCATCGTGCCGATCTCCAACGATCTGCTGGCCATGAGCGGGGTTAACCCGCGTATTGATGGGTTGGTGCTCAACGACCTGACGGTCAGCATGGGCTTGTCAGAGGATCTGCACTTCATTCGCGCCGACGGTTCCGGCTCGCTGCCCAAAGGCATGCGTCACTGGGCGCTGCCTTACAACATCCTGCCGGCCCCGGCTGTGGATGGCTTGACTCTGGAAAAGATCGATCTGTTCCTGGGCGGCATGATGCTGCGACTGGAAACGGCGAACGTGATGATGAAGTCGTGCGGCTGGTTGATGGCGCCGCGTGTACTGCGCTGGCTGCAATCGTTGCGCGATGGCAACGGTAACCGGGCCTATGCGGAGATTGATACCGGCATGCTCAAGGGCTACCCGGTGGGTCTGAGCAACCAGATCCCCGTGAACCTGGGCGCCGACGGCAACGAGACCGAAATCTACTTCGTCAACTTCGCGGATTGCATGATCGGCGAAGACATGGACTTGACCCTGAGCTTCAGCAATGAGGCTTCCTACAAGGACTCCAACGGCGATCTGGTCAGTGCTTTTCAGCGCGATCAGACGCTGCTGCGCGTGATCGCAAAGCACGACTTCGGCCCGCGTCACGTCGAGAGCATCGTGGTAGCGGTCGCCGTGAAATGGGGCGCAGGCATGTAATCCCTGGCCTCGGATGGTCCGGGGCCACTCAACTGGATGGAACGTTATGGCACAGGTAATTGTTGAGTTCACCGGGTCTTGGCGCGGTTATGGCAAAGGCGAAGTGGCTGGCTTCGAAGAGGATCTGGCCCAGTCGCTGGTAGATGGTGGCCGTGCTCAGCTGTACGAAGGTAAAAAGTCGGGCAAGTCGGGGGGCGGGAAGGCTAAGACGCCCCCGGCGGGCAAAGGTCCTGCCCAGCCCGGCCCGTTGGTTGGGCCGCTACCGAATCCGGATGCTGACGACAGTGACGTGGATGACGACGATGAGAAGCCCTGATCATGGCGCGCCGCATCGCTTACACGGGGGCGCCCGTGCTGACGTTGGACCAGGTGGCATTTCAGTGCCGGCTTGAACCCGAAGATCTGCAGCCCGAGCTAATCGACCTGATCATCATCCCTGGTGTGACAGCGCAAGCCGAGTCAAAGACGGGCGCCGCTATCCGTGGCGCCTTGTACGAAGAGGGCTGGCCCAGCCAGTTTCCTTCGGGCCATGCGCTGGATGTGGGGCAGGCCACCGAGATCGAATCGGTGCACCTGCTGGCTGCCACCGGTGCGATTGAGCTGTACACCGGCCCCGTTCAGGTTCACCAGGGCGGGCGCGAGAGCTATCTGATCTTCCCTGATGGTCGGCCTGACGGCCCGCTGCGCATCCGGTACCGGGCTGGGGTTGATCTTGATGCTTATCCCGGTGTTCGCAGTTGGCTGTTGATGGCAGCCGAAACGGCCTATACCCATCGCGGCATGCTCGTTGTGGGGCAGGCGCTTACTGAGCTGCCGTCGACCTTTCTGGATCATCTGCTGGCTGAGGTCAGCGTGCCCCCGAGGTTTTAGCCATGGCGATGAGAGAGCCGTCTACCGGCGAGCTGAACCGGCGCATCACCGTGCGTCTGCGCTCAGATAAACCTGCAAGAGACTATGGTCTCGATTCGGTGTTCACGGATGAAAAGCGCCGCTGGGCCAGCATTGTCTCGGTGGGGGCCGCCGTCTACAGCGCGAGCGTGCAACTCGATGCGAAGGTCACTCACCGAATCACCCTGCGATTCCTTGAGGGCGTCACGGACGATTGCGAAGTGGTGCACGGTTCCGCGCTGTACCGCGTGCGCCGCGTTGGCGATCTGAACGGTACGCATCGCTTCACTGTGCTTGAGGTCGAGCTGTTGGGGTTGGTAAAGGCGGGAGGATCCGTTTATGGCTAACAGTGTTTCGCTCGATGGCTACCTGCATATCGAAGGTTTTGAGCGCTTCGATGACCTGGCGTTTGATCGTCGAAAGATTCGTGCCGCCATGCGCAAGGCGGGGCGCCTGGTTGTCCAGAAAGCCCAGATGAACCTTGCCCTCGGTGGCGGCCAGGACGGTTATCCGACAAGCCGAACCGGTGCAACCGTTGATGCAATCAAGGCCAAACTTTCACGTTCCGGTTTTTTGGTCAGGGTCGCTCCGGCCAAGACCAGTGCGATGAAGGCGTACTACCCGGCTTACCTGCATTACGGGGTTAAGCAGGGCAAGCGACTCGGCAAGCTCGCCCCGGGGCAGGGGCGAGGCAAATCAAACCGGCGGGCAAATGGGGTCCGAGCGCGAGCGCTGGCTGATCGGGCAGCAGGTGGATGGCGTATCACGCCCCGTGAAAACTACATGACTGACGCCCTGCAGGACTCAAAGGCCCAAGTGCAGCGCCTGCTGTCTGCTGCGTTTGCCTCAGCCCTTCTTTCATCTGTCTAAACGGATAACCACGATGAGACTTAATGTGATCGTTGCGCATCTGCGTGCCCATTGTCCGGCCTTCTCTGAAAGGATTACGGCAGGGATCGACTGGGATGCAGTCGCGACCAGTTCCAATCTCGCGCACCCGTCAGCCTACGTCATTGCTTCCGATGATGAGGCGGAACCCAACGACTTGGTGACGGGCGTCCGCCAGGTCATTTCAGATGGCTTCGACGTGATAGTCGTGCTCGATACCACAGATGAGCGCGGCCAGGAGGCCGCGCACGATCTGCACGTTTTGCGTGCCGACATCTGGCGGGCGTTGGTTGGCTGGAAGCCTGAGCCCGAGTACGACCCGATTACCTATGGCGGTGGCGCGTTGATCTTCATCAATCGGGCCCGGGTTGTGTACCGCTACAGCTTCAGTGCCGAGTTCCAGTTGGGACGCGGTAGCGCCGGTGATCCGCCGGAGACCTGGTACGAGCGCGAGGTTGACGGCCTGCCCGCCTTGGAGGGGCTGAACGTGGATCTCGACTTCATCGACCCCCTTGTCGACAAGAACGTCACCCCGACCGGCCCTGACGGCCGGATCGAATTTTCAACCCGCAAGGACTTCCCCCAATGAAGACCCTACACCTGAAGCCGGCCCCGGGGCGTGAGTGCCCGTTGCCGGACCAGCCCGGCAAGATCCTGCCCGAGAAGGGCGACACCGTAGAGCACAGCGTGTACTGGCAGCGCCGCCTGCAGGATGGTGATGCCGTGCTCGTTGAACGCAAAGCCGCCCGAGGATCCAAGGTATGAGCGTAAGTTTCGGCAACATTCCTTTGGATATCCGCGTACCGCTGTTTTACGCCGAGGTCGACAATTCGCAGGCCAACAGTGGCGGCAGTACGCTGGCCAGGCTGATCGTTGGCCAGGTCAACGACGACGCCGATAGCGCCGATATCGGCCGCCTGGTGCTGGTGTCGCGCACCTCCGATGCGATGGCCATCGGCGGCGCAGGCTCAATGCTTGCCGCAATGCACAAGCAGTTTCGCGCGGTCGACGCTGCCGGTGAAATCTGGTGTCTGCCACTGAAAGTCACCGAAGGCACGGCTGCGACCGGCACCGTTACGGTGGCGGGCAGCGCGTCGGCGCCGGGCCTGATCAACCTGTACGTGGCGGGCCAGCGCGTGCGGACCACGGTCAGCGCATCCATGTCGGCCGAGGCCGTGGCTACGGCGGTGGCGGCCAGCGTCAACACGGCGACCGACCTGCCTGTAACGGCGCAGGCCGCTGCCGGTGCGGTCACGCTCAAGGCCAAGTTTCTGGGCGACCTGGGCAACGATATCCGCATCGAGCTGAACCGACTGGGCGCAGTCAACAATGAGCTGACCCCGGCCGGGCTGACGCTCGCGGTTGGGGTCATGGGCGGCGGCGTGGGTTCGCCGGAAATGACAGAGGCGCTGGCCGCCCTGGGTGATGAGCCGTTTGAGTTCATTTGTCAGCCCTGGAGCGACACGGCCACGCTCGACGCCTGGCAGACCACCATGAATGACAGCGGTGGCCGCTGGGCCTGGTCAAAGCAGCTCTATGGCCATGTGTACAGCGCCAAGCGCGGGACGCTGGGCCAGCTGGTTGCGGCGGGGCGTTTGCGCAATGACCCGCACATGACCGTGCACGGTTTTGAGCGCGGCTTGCCGCAGCCTGTGTGGGAAGTCGCGGCGCAGTTTGCGGCGCGCACGGCGGTGTTCATCAGCGCGGACCCGGCTCGGCCTACCCAGACCGGTACCATGCCGACGATTGCGCCGGCGCCGGCAGGCTCCCGCTTCATGCTCGACGAGCGGCAATCACTGCTCACCAGCGGCATTGCCACGGCGTACTACGAAGGCGGTTTGTACCGCATTCAGCGGGCTATCACGACGTACCAGCGTAACGCCTATGGCCAACAGGATGATTCCTATCTGGACAGCGAGACGCTGCACCAGTCTGCGCATGTGATCCGCTACCTGCAAAGCCGCATTACAAGCAAGTACGGGCGCAGCAAGCTGGCCAACGACGGTACCAACTTCGGCGCTGGCCAGGCCATCGTCACCCCGCTGGTGATCCGTGGCGAGCTGATCGCGGCCTACCGCGAGCTGGAGCGTGACGGCATCGTCGAGAACGTCGAGCTGTTCAAGGCGCACCTGATCGTGGAGCGCGACCCGAACAACCCGAATCGCCTCAACGTGTTGTTCCCGCCGGATCTGGTCAACCAGTTGCGCGTGTTCGCGCTGCTCTACCAGTTCCGCTTGCAGTACCCAGACGCGGCGTAACCCGCATCACTACACCCCGGCCCGCCTTGAGCGGGCCTTTTTATGGGAGCCCTTTTCATGGGTCAGAAAGTCGCAGGCACTTGCTACATCAAGGTCGACGGCCAGCAGTTGGTCATCAGTGGCGGTGTCGAGGTGCCGCTTTCCAAGGTCAAGCGCGAAACCATCGTGACGGGCTACTACAAGGAAGAAGACCGGCCACCCTTCATCAAGCTCGACGCAGTGAAAACCCCTGGCTTTCCGATGGCCAAGGTAGTCGATGGCACGAACATGACCATCACGGCCGAATTCAAGGACGGCACGAGCTACGTGCTGTCGGGCGCGTACGCGGTGGACGATGTGAATGTCACCGCCGACGACGGCAAGGTTTCACTCAATTTCGAAGGCATCTCAGGAGACTGGCAGTAATGAGCACCACTACCCACGTATTGAAGGCACCCATCAAGGCCCATGGCGAAACCCTGCTTGAGCTGGAGATTCGCCGGCCTACCGTGCAGGACTGCCGAGCGATCAAGGCGCTGCCGTACAAGATCGACAAGGAAGAGGCGGTCACCCTCGACCTCGATGTCGCGGCCAAGTACATCGGCGTGTGTGCCGCCATCCCGGCGGGCTCGGTTGATCAGCTGGACCTGGCCGACCTGAACAGTCTGGCCTGGATGATTGCCGGTTTTTTCATGGCTGCCGCTTCGCCGAAGTCGGCGAGCTGATCGAGCTGGCCTATGACCTGGCCTGGTTCTGGAAAGTTGATCCGGAGCAGGTAAAGGCCTGGCGGCTGGACGTTCTGCTTGAGAGCGAGCAGAACGCGCACCGGATCAACCGGCAAGCAGGGGGCGGCAATGGCGGATAAGTTCCAGCTCAAAGCCCTGATCACTGGTGTTGACAGGTTGTCACCAGTGATGAGCGGGGTACGCAAGAACGCGGCGATTCTGCGTAAGCAGTTGAACAGCTCAGGGCTCGGCAAAATTACGTTCATGGATGCAGTGCAGGGGGGCGCCATGGCGGCCCCCTTTGTCATGGGCGTGCAGGCGGCGATGAAGTTTGAAAGCGCCATGGCCGACGTGAAAAAGGTCGTGAATTTCGAATCGCCCGAGCAGTTCAAGGTGATGAGTAATGACGTGCTCGACCTGTCTGAGCGCCTGCCGATGGCGGCGGACGGCATCGCGCAAATCGTGGCGGCCGGTGGGCAGTCGGGCATTGCCCGGGAGGAACTGAACAAGTTCGCCGAAGACGCGGTAAAGATGGGCGTGGCGTTCGACCAGACCGCCGCGCAGTCCGGGGAAATGATGGCCAAGTGGCGCACCGCGTTCCACATGAATCAGGACGAAGTGGTCACCCTGGCCGACAAGATCAACTACTTGGGCAACACCGGTGCGGCCAGCACAGCGCAAATCTCGGCCATCGTGACCGCCATCGGCCCGCTGGGCGAGGTGGCGGGGGTCAACGCCGGGCAACTGGCGGCGATGGGATCGGCGCTGGCTGGGGTGGGTATCGCCCAGGACGTGGCGGCCACGGGCATCAAGAACTTCATGCTCACGATGACCGCCGGCAACGCGGCCACGAAGTCGCAGCGCGAGGCCTACAAGGCGTTGCGTCTGGACGCGAACGAAATCGCCCAGGGCATGCAGACCGACAGCGAAGGGACCATGACCCGCGTGCTCAAGACGCTGGCCAAGGTCGACAAGGCCAAACAGGCTGCAGTTCTGACTAGTTTGTTCGGCAAGGAATCGGTAGGAGCTATCGCGCCGCTGCTGACCAACCTGGACACGCTGCAGAAGAATTTCAGGTCGGTCGGCAAGGAGGGCGACTTTGCCGGCTCAATGCAAGACGAGTACACGGCCCGGGCGGCGACCACGGAAAACGGCCTGCAGCTACTGCAGAACCGGGTAACCCGCCTGGGCATCACGGTCGGTACGGCGCTGCTGCCGCCGTTCAACGACTTCATGGCCACGGTGGGGCCGATCATCAGCAACGTGACCGAACTGGCCGGGGCGCACCCTTGGCTGATCAAGGGGATTCTTGGCGCCGCAGTGGGCTTTACTGTGTTGCGCTTGGCCACGGCCGCAGCAACCGGTGCGCTCACGCTGATGAGCACGGTAGCCAGCATGAGCCCGATTGGCCTGGTCGTGCGCGGCATTGCCTTGGCGGCTGGTCTGCTCATCGGTAACTGGTCGACCGTGGGGCCGTACTTCGCAAAGGTGTGGGACCTGGTGAAGGGCCCTGCGATGGCGGTATGGGGCTGGATGAAAGCGGCCTTTGCCTGGACCCCGCTCGGCATGATCGTGGCGAACTGGGGGCCGCTCACCGAGTTCTTTGGCGCAGTGTGGGGGTTGATTGAAGCCCTGTCGGTGCCGTTCATGGGCTTCCTCAAGACTCTGTTTGACTGGTCGCCGCTGGGTCTGATCCTCAAGCATTGGGAGCCGATCACGGGTTTCTTCAAAGGTTTGTGGGACAAGCTCAAGCCGATCATTGAACCGATGATGAAATTTCTCGGGTTCAGTTCGGACGGTGACGGGGTGATCAAAGGCGCGACGGATAAAGTCAACGCCTGGACCGAAGAGCAGAAAGCCCGGAACGCGGAAGGCAAGCCCACTCCGGGCGCTCTGGTCAAGCCGATAGCCCATGCGCCCGAGCTAATGCCGGAAGCGACGAAGGTGGCCAACCTGCTGCGCGCGCCGGGTAATCAGTCACTGCTGCAGCAACCCAGCCTGCAGGGCCCGCAGCGGCTGGCGGGCTCATTGCCGGGGTCGGGCAGCGTACCTGCCGGCAGCCTGGTGCAGCAGACCGCCGCCCGGCAGCGTACCGAAGTGCAGGGCGACATGACTGTGCGTTTCGAAAACGCCCCGCCGGGCATGCGCGCTGATCCTGGGCAGACCAACCAGCCTGGGCTGGCGATGACGCCCAATGTGGGTTACCGCTCGTTAGGGAGGGCTTCGTAATGGTGGACACGTGGCGGGAGAAGCGGCACCCGGCATCCTTTCGCGGGGTGCCGTTCTTTGTCGATGATGATTCAACCCCGGTCGGGCGGCGCACCCAGTTGCATGAATATCCCCAGCGGGACAAGCCGCTGGTGGAAGACATGGGCGCCAAGACGCGGACGGTAAAAATGTCCGCGTTCGTGATCGGTGACGATTGTCTGTTCCAGCGTGACAACCTGCTGAACGCCCTGGACCAGCCCGGGGCGGGTGAGCTGGTGCATCCGTGGTTCGGGCGCATGAACGTTACTGCAGGAGAAGGCTGCGAGGTATCGCACGAGCGCCGGGCCGGTGGCCTGGTGCGCTTTCAGCTGGAGTTCGTCGAAGCCGGCGAGAAGGGCTACCCGGTCGGTGTGCCCGATGAGGCACAGCAGGTTGAGGAAGACTCCGAGGGCCTGCTGGACTCGGCGATAGCGCGCTACAAGGCGGCAATGGCGATGGTCAACAAGGCCCGCTTGGCGGTTACTGCGCTGCAGAACGGCATAGCCGGTGTGCAGATGGCCATCCAGCAGGAAATTGCCCAGGTGACGGGCCTGGTATCGTCGGTCGAGGCGTTAGCCGACATGCTGATCAACGCCCCGGGTAACTTCGCCGCGATGATCCGGGCGCAGTTCGCGAGCATCGGCGGTGGTAATCGTTCGTCGGGCTACCGCTGGGCGCCCTCTGGCAGTTCTACGGTCGGCTCTGCGGTAGAAGTCGACCCGGAGTTTGCCCGCACCGTGGCACGCCTTGAGCGCGACGACGAAGGCTTCACAAGCTTCGCCGCCGCGTCCCGGGGCATCACCAGCAAAATCGAAGCTGCCCAAGGCCTGACGGCCGCAAGCGATGGTGCTGCCGACAGCGTTGCCGGTGGCGCCGCAACCGTGGCTGTGGTCAAGGCCGCCCGCGAGCTGGTGCGCGATGCCCTGATTGTGCAGGCCGTACGAGTGGCGGCCTCGATGCCGGTGGTATCGGCGCCGGCGGCGCTGCCGGGGGTGCCCGTACTGTCGCAGCAGGTAGCCGCGCCGATTGATCGGCCGGACGTTCCTGTGTCTGCAGACGTTCTCGCCTTGCGTGATGCGATCAGCGCGGCCCTGTGGTCGGCGGCGCTCTCTGCCCCCCACGATCACTTCGAAGCGCTGGAGGCGGTGCGCAAAAGCACCAGGGCGCACCTGTCGGCCGTTGCCGGCGCCGGCGTGCGTCTTGTGGCCGTCGAGCGCAACGAAAGCCTGCCGGCCGTCGTGCTGGCTTACCAGTGTTTCGCCGATGCCACCCGCGCCGGCGAAATCGTTACGCGTAACAAAGCGGTGCACCCGGGCTTCCTGCCGGCCGGGACGCTGTACGTCGCCCAGGAGTAAACCCATGGACAAACAAAACGCCGTCACGTTGACCGTGAATGGCATGAGTTACGGTGGCTGGAAGAAAGTCAGCATCAGCGCCGGCATCGAGCGACAGGCCCGAGACTTCAACCTCGACGTGACGTGGCGCTGGCCGGATCAGGGCGAGGAAGTCCCGGTGCGGCAGGGTGACTACTGCACAGTCAAGATCGGCGACGACCTGGTGCTGACGGGCTGGATATTCGGCACACCGGTCAGCTACGACAGCAAACAGGTCAACCGCTCGATTCAGGGGCGTTCGCTCACCGCCGACTTGATCGACTGTTCAGTGATCAATGAGCCCGGCCAGTGGAAGCAGCAGAGCGTGCAGAAGATCGTGCAGGCGCTGGCCGAACCCTACGGCATCAAGGTGCTGAGCCAGGCGGCGGAAACCTCGAAACTGACTGAGCACAGCGTCGAGCCGGGGGAAACGGTATTTGAATCCATCGACCGCCTATTGACCCTTTCGCGGTTGCTGTCGACTGACGACACGCGGGGGCGGCTGGTGATCATACGGCCGGGGAGTGCTGGCCGAGCGGTCGACAGCCTGGTGCTGGGGCAGAACATCCTGACCGGTGATGCATCCCTGGACTTTTCCGGGGTGTTCTCTGACTACAAGGTCACCGGCCAGCGCTCCGGCACTGACGACAGCTACGGGGCCAAGGCCTCCGAGGTCAAGGCCGCTGTCAGCGATCCGCGGGCTCGGCGAAAGCGCGTCCTGCAGATTCATGAAAGCGGGCAGATGACTCCCGACCTGGCCGCCGCGCGGGCCAACTGGGAGCGCGGCAGCCGCATGGGCAAGGCGTTGACCTTGAACTACAAGGTGCAGGGCTGGCGGCAGTCCAACGGCGCGCTGTGGCTGCCGAACATGATCGTGCGCGTGGTCGACGGCTGGATCGGCATCGACCGGGACATGCTGATCAGCGAAATCGAATACAGCCTCGACGACGGCGGCACGGTGGCGAACATCACCGTGGCGCCGCCGGATGCGTTCGAACCCGAACCGAAGGATCCGCATAGCACGCGCAAGCTCAAGAAGGGCGGCAAGGCCGACAACTTCGAATACCTCATTCCCGCTGACTGGAAGCCAGGCACATGAAACCGAGCAACAACACCGTGGCCCGGGGCGAGCTTGCCCTGGTAAACCCTGACGGCAAGATGCAGGCGCTGCAGATGCGCCTGACCGCCGGCGAAACAAAAGACAACATGGAGCACTTCGAACCGTACGGGTTCACGTCCAACCCGCACCCAGGGGCTGAGGCTGTGGCGGTGTTCGTCGGCGGTGACCGCTCCCACGGCGTCGTGCTGGTAGTGGCCGACCGGCGTTTTCGCCTGCAGGGGCTCAAACCGGGCGAGGTTGCCCTGCACACCGATGAAGGCGACTACCTGCACTTCAAGCGCGGCCGGGAAATCGAGATCAAGACCGCGACCCTGCGTATCACCGCTGACACGGCCGTCGCGTTCGATACGCCGTTGATCACCACCACCGGCCGCATCGAGTCGGCCGGCGATCAGGTGGCCGGCGGTTTCAGCACGATGCTGCACGTTCACGAAGGGTCGGACAAGAAACCCGTGGCGGGTGGCTGAGGTGGCGTTGCTGGAGGACGACGACAGCACCCGTGCCTGGCGGCGGGCGGCAGTAATCAGTCTGCTGACCTGGCGCCGGGCCGGCCCTGATGATCGCCTGGATGATGACCAGCGCTATGGCTGGTGGGGCGACAGTTTCCCCAGTGCGGCGAATGACCGTATCGGGTCGCGCCTGTGGTTGCTGCGCCGGCGCAAGCTGGATGCCGAGGCGGTGCGTGATGCCGAGGCGTTCGCTCGGGAGTCACTGAGCTGGATGCTCGACGACGGCCGCGTCACCGGCGTTACGGTAACGACCGCGCGCGGGGTGAACCGGCTGGAGCTGGGGGTGGTGCTGACGTTGCGAAACGGCCGCACGATCGATGTTGAACTAGATGATATTTGGCAGGTGATCAATGCCGTTTAAAACCCCAAGCCTGCCCGAGCTGATCAGCCGCGAACAATCGAACCTTGCTGGTTCCAGCGCGCTGATCCGCTCCGATGCCGAGGTGCTGGCCAGGGTGCTGGGCGCCGCTTCCTTCGGGCGCTATGGGCATCAACTGTATATCGCCGACCAGATTCTGCCGGACACGGCCGATGAGGAAACCCTGCTGCGCATGGCTCGGGCGCGCCTCAAGCGTGGCCGACTGGAAGCGGTGGCCGCCACCGGTACCGGGACGTATACCGGCGCGCCGTCAGCCGTGCTCGATGCCGGCACGTTGCTGCAGCGTGACGACGGCGTGCAACTGCGCGTGACCACCACGGCCACCCTGACCGGTGACAGTGGCACGGTGAAGCTTGAGGCACTGGACAAGGGGCCGATGGGCAACACGCCGGCCGGGACGATGGCGCGCCTGGTCGTGCCCGCCCTGGGGGTCAATGAGCTGGTCAAGATCGATGCCCCCGGCCTGCAGGGTGGCGTGGATGAAGAAAGTATCGAAGCGCTGCGGGCCCGGGTTATTCGTTCCTACCGCGTGATCCCGCATGGCGGCAGCGCGGCCGATTACGAAACCTGGGCGCTTGAGGTGGCCGGCGTGACGCGGGCCTGGGTTGTGCGGCACTGGATGGGCCCCGGCACGGTGGGCGTGTTCTTCATGCGTGACAACGACATTGACCCGATTCCCAGCGCCGAGGCCTGCGCTGGGGTCAAGGCGTACATCGACAAGGAGCGGCCGGTAACGGCCGAGGTGTACGTGCTGCCACCCCTGGAGAAGCCGGTGCAGTACGAACTGAAGGTCAGCCCCGACAGCAGTGCCGTGCGTCGTGCGGTGGAGGCGGCGCTGGTCGATCTGCACAACCGCGAGTCGGCCCTGGGCGCTGAGATGCTGGCCACGCATATCGGCGAAGCCATCAGCGGTGCCACGGGTGAGCGCGATCATCAGGTAATCAGCCCGCTGGGCAACGTCTCGGCCGAGCCCAACCAGTTGCTGACCTATGGGGGTGTGCTGTGGCGATAAGAACGGCCGCGAACTATCACAGCCAGTTGCGGCTTCTGCTGCCCCCCGGCCCGGCCTGGGATCTTGAGCGTAACCCGGGGCTTGATGAGCTGCTGCAGGAAGCGGCCGCCGTGCTGGCCCGGGAGGATCTGCGCGCCGCCGACCTGCTGGCGGAGGCTGACCCGGCAACGGTGCGCGAGCTGGTACCGGACTGGGAGCGGGTCATGGACTTGCCTGATCCCTGCTTGGGCGACTCGCCCAAGTTTGAGGACCGACAGTTGGCCGTGCGCCGGCGCCTGGTCGAGGTGGGCGGGCAGTCGCCGGCGTACTTCGTCGAACTGGCCATCGGGCAGGGCTACCCGCATGCCCGCGTGATCGAGCACCGGGCGCCGCGCTTTGGCCGCGCACGTTTCGGTGCGGCGCACTTCGGCACCTGGGTCGCGCAGTTTATGTGGACGCTCGACACGGGCCCTCGGCGCCGCCTGGGTCGCCGCTTTGGCGCGACGTACTTCGGCGAGCAGTTCGGGGGCAACCCGAGCGGCGCACTGGAATGTGTATTGCGGCGCGCTGCACCAGCGCATGCCGTCGAATTTATCAAGTATGGGGAGTAGGGATGGACTATCCAAAGAGCGTGCCAAACATCGGCCTTGTCGATGGGCACTTTGTCGACGAGAACCCGGTTACCGGGCAAATCGGCTCACTGATTCCGGCAGCCTGGGGTGATTCGATCACGCAAGAAATGCTGAACGTGATCAAGGGCGCCGGTCTTGTGCCCGACGAATCGAACGTGGCCCAGCTGCTGCAGGCCGTCACGTCGATCAGCGCATCGGACTACAAGCGTTCGGTGCGCTGCGCGACCACGGGCCCTATTGCCCTGAGCGGCCTGCAGACAATCGACGGCGTTATCGTAACGGCCGGCGACCGGGTGCTGGTGAAAGATCAGGCGAACGCGGCGCAGAACTGGATTTACACCGTCGCCGCCGGCGCGTGGGTGCGCGCCCAGGATGCCAACGAAAGCTTTGAGTGCACCCCGGGACACGTGGTCCCGGTGCAGGCCGGCACCGCCAATGCGCTGTCGGCCTGGCAGTTGAGTAATACGGACGTGCCGACCCTGGGGACCACGCCCCTGGTGTTTATCGCGGTACGCGGCAAGATCGTTGCGCCCGGCGCGTATGGAAAGGTTACGGTGGACGAGCAGGGCCGAGTGATCGGCGGTACCAACCCGGCATCGCTGGCGGGGCATGGCATCACCGACGCGTACACGATTCTGCAGGTGGATGCCCTGCTGGAACAGAAGGCCTCCCTCCCGGGCGTGTTCAGCTTCAACACCGACAAGGTATTGACCAGCACCCATCGGGGCCTGGTGCTGCTCGATGCCAGCGCCGGCGCACGTACCTTTACGCTGCCTTCTGCCGCCCTGGGCGTGATGGATATCGTTCTGCGTCGTACTGATCTGGCCGCCAATGCGTTGACCATCACCGCCGCCGGCACGGACAAGATTCTGCTGGACACCTCAGCAGCGCCCACCGGTCAAGCCTGGACTGAGCTGCTGTTTTGCGGGGACTTTCTGAGCCTGCGCAGTGACGGCGCAGGCAAGTGGTGGTGTGTAGGCCAGGCGCAACTCCCGCCAAGTATCGAGTCCGGGCTGATTCCTTACAGCGCGCCTGGTGTGTATCCGTTCACTGTCCCGCCAGTTCTGCGGGCAGGTCGTCGCATTCCAAAAATAACGCTGACCGGGGGGGGGCGGTAGCGGTGCTCGATCATCCACCGCCTCTGGCGCTGGCGGTAGTGCGGGCGGTACAGCTATCAAGCGGCTATCACTTGCAGGGCTGTCGAGTATCACGCTCACAATCGGCGAGGGCGGCCTTTCCCGGTCGACAAGTAATGGTTCTGGATACGAAGGTGGCACAACGTCATTCGGCGATATTTTCTCAGCTACCGGCGGGGGTGGAGGGCTATCAAACGGTGTGGGAGGACCGCCCGGCAGTGGCGTCGGCGGTGACATCAATATTGACGGTGGTCGGAGTGGCAACCTGCTTGCCGGTTTCACGCCGCTCAATCGTGCCGGCGGTGACGGGGGCGCGTCGTACTGGGGAGGCGGCTCGGTTTCTGCCGATAGTGCAAACCCAGCGGTAGCGCCTGGATCTGGCGGTGGCGGTGCTGTATCTAGCTCGGGTAAGGGTGCCGATGGCATTGGGAAAATCGAATGGTGATGGCTATGTGGGCACGAATCGAAAACGACACGGTGGTCGAAATCACTGGCATTGATCCGGCTGGGCGATTCCATCCATCGCTTGTGTGGGTGGCTTGCGATGGCGCGGTGCCCGGTGATCGTTATGTTGACGGCAGCTTTGAGCCGGCCCCCGGTGAAGACATGGCCGCCCTGGAGCGGTCATGGCGCGACAGTGCAATCAATCCGACTGAGTGGCTGGTAGGCCGTCATCGCGATGAGCAAGACATGCAACTGATCACAACGCTGCAGGCCTCGCAGTTCGCCGAGCTGCTGCAGTACCGCCAGGCCCTGCGCGACTGGCCACAGTCCAGTGCGTTCCCTGCCGTCGAACACCGACCGGCACCGCCGCCCTGGCTGGATGACATGACCCTGTAAAGCCCCGCACTGACGGGGCTTTTTCTTGCCGGCTGTTTGGCCGGCGTAATACAACGTCTACGCATGAGGATGATTCGGGATGGCTATCACCGAGAGACAGTTGCAGCAGATTCTCCCCAACGCCGGCGCTAAAGCCGGCGTTTTTGTACCTGCCCTGAATGCGGCCATGGGCAAGTACGCCATCGTAACCCGCCTGCGTGTAGCGGCCTTCATCGCGCAGATCGGCCATGAGTCCGGCCAGTTGCGCTATGTCCGCGAGCTGGGCAGCAATGACTACCTTTCCAGGTACGACACGGGGAAGCTGGCCAAGGCGCTGGGCAATACACCAGAGGCCGATGGTGACGGGCAAAAGTACCGGGGCAGGGGGCTGATTCAGGTTACCGGCAGGGCGAACTACGAAGCCTGCAGTGAGGCTTTGTTCGGCGACAGCCGATTGCTTGAGACGCCGGAGCTGCTTGAGCACCCTGTGTATGCCTGTATGTCTGCAGGTTGGTACTGGCATCGAGCCGAGTTGAACAAGCTCGCCGACAAAGGGGCCTTCGTACTGATCACCAGGCGCATCAATGGCGGCATCAATGGCTTGGCAGACCGGGAAGTGCTTTATGAGCGCGCCTTGAAGGTGCTGCAGTGAAAGCGCTCCATATCCGTGTGACGGCCTTGGCCCTGCTGGTCGGGGTCGTACTGGGCGCTTGGGCTGCTTGGCAGTGGCAGGGCAACGCCTATGCCAGGCGGCTGGCTGAGCAGGGCGCGGCTCATAGGCTCGACCGAGAAGTTGCGGCGGTCGCAGCGCTTGAGCAGTTGGACTTGCAGCAAACCCATCGGCGTGAGCTGGAAGATCGCCTGAAGGTGAACGATCAAACCCACTACAAGGAATTAAACGATGCGCAACAAGCTCAGGCTCGCCTGCGTGACCGCCTGGCCGCTGCTGATCTGCGGTTGTCAGTCTTACTCGACGCCTCCACGGGTTGTGACAGTGGGATGCGAGCCGCCACCGGCGCCGGCAGTGTGGTTCATGGAGTCACGCGAGCCAAACTTGACCCAGCGCATGCTCGACGAATTATCAGCATCACCGATGCCGGCGACCAAGGACTGATCGCCCTCAGAGCCTGTCAAGCCTACGTGCGCGAGATCGCGCAGTGAAATGAAAGAAGCGGGCCAAGAGGATGCGTCAACATCCTCTGGCCCGCCAGACCCGCAGACCCTTCCTGCAAGTCCAGCCTAGGCTCCTGCTCCGTGCACAGAGCGCGGCGAGCCTATCACCTGTTTATCCATACAGTAAAGACTTGCTACCAATGACATCTCCAATCATCCCCTGGATGGGCGGCAAACGCCGCCTGGCCGACCGCTTGATCCCACTCTTTCCCCCCCATGAATGCTACGTCGAAGTTTTTGCTGGTGGCGCCGCGCTGTTCTTCATGCGTCCCCAGCCCGCACCGGTGGAGGTGCTGAACGATCTCAGTGGCGACCTGGTGACACTCTACCGGGTGGTGCAGAACCACCTGGAAGAGTTCGTCCGCCAGTTCAAATGGGCGCTCAGCTCCCGGCAGATCTTCGAGTGGCAGAAGATGACCCGCCCCGAGACGCTGACCGACATCCAGCGCGCGGCGCGGTTCTTCTACCTGCAGCAGCACGCCTTCGGCGGCAAGGTCACTGGGCAGACGTTCGGTACCGCCACCACTGCGCCGTCCATCAACCTGCTGCGCATCGAGGAGAACCTTTCTGCAGCTTGGCAGCGCCTCGCTGGTACGTATGTCGAGAACCTGTCTTGGCAGGACTGTGCCGAGCGTTATGATCGAGTGCACACGTTCCACTATATGGACCCGCCGTATTGGCAGACCGCCGGCTACGGCGTCGACTTTCCTTTCGATAACTACGAGCGCATAGCCGAATTCATGCGGCGCTGCAAGGGCAAGGTGATGGTCAGCATCAACGACCACCCGGACATCCGGCGCGTGTTTGAGGGCTTTCACTTCGAAACTGTGGATATCCGCTATACCACTGCGAATCAACGCCAGGGCAGGGCAGAAGTGACGGGCGAGTTAGTGATTATGAATTGGGTGCCGGCAGATCTTGGGGGGCTGTTTTGATCCTTCCTGCTGTGATCTCTAATGAGGTAGCATTTTGCCACTTTGAAAAGGAGTAGTTGAAGTGGAAGGAATTGTTTCGGTAGTAGCATTCGCGCTTTGGGTTGGCACCTGGATACTGGTTGTACGTCGAAGGAAAAAAATGGGATTGGTGGCGGCGAACCTTGTGGGTGCTATAGCAGGTTTGGTTTTGTTCACAATTTTCGCAGGCGTATTTATGCCCAAGCCTACCCCTGAGCAGGTTCAGGCCCGTGCTGAAGCCAAGCAGTTGGCGGACCAGCAGGAGGCTGCCGAAAATGCCGAGAAGGAGGCTGAGAAGGTCAAGACAGAGAAAAATAAAGATCGGTCAATCATGGCCGCGATTATTTGCAGTAACTACGTTGAGAACTCGCTCAAGTCGCCGAAAAGTGCGGACTTCCCATTTGACAAGGCAGCAGGTGGATCAAAGCATCTGGGGGAACAGAAGTACCTGGTTCGATCCTACGTAGATGCGCAAAACGCATTTGGTGCCCAGATACGCAATTGGTACATCTGCAACATTCAATACCAATCTGGTCAGGACGCCGATCAACGCAACTGGAATCTGCTGGCATTGAAGTTCGAGGCTCAGTGATCTGACCTGGTGAATCGTGGTGTGCTTGGAAGGCCCTGCACAAACGTTTCATCTTGCTCCATGGCTTGGGGCAGAAATGGGGCAAACCGTACGCCAATCCATGCCATTCAATGCCTCTAGCTGCATTGATGCTCTAATGCAAAAAGGCGCTCAGCCCCACGAATACGGGGTAGAGCGCCTTTTTTCGTTAATACTCCAGCACAATCGGAGTGTGTGCGGA
>NZ_JAHTBI010000034.1 GCF_019168305.1 Pseudomonas aegrilactucae | reverse complement strand
AATCTTGACGATGACCTACTCTCACATGGGGAAACCCCACACTACCATCGGCGATGCATCGTTTCACTACTGAGTTCGGGATGGGATCAGGTGGTTCCAATGCTCTATGGTCGTCAAGAAATTCTGTTGCCAGAAGGTCTTTTAAGACACTCCAGCGAATCGGGTATGTGATGCTTTGTGAGTTACAAATCTTCGGCTTACTGTGTCTTCACAACACCGCAATCTGGCTTTCGCTCAAATTGCTTGGGTGTTATATGGTCAAGCCTCACGGGCAATTAGTATTGGTTAGCTCAACGCCTCACAGCGCTTACACACCCAACCTATCAACGTCGTAGTCTTCGACGGCCCTTCAGGGAGCTCAAGGCTCCAGTGAGATCTCATCTTGAGGCAAGTTTCCCGCTTAGATGCTTTCAGCGGTTATCTCTTCCGAACATAGCTACCCGGCAATGCCACTGGCGTGACAACCGGAACACCAGAGGTTCGTCCACTCCGGTCCTCTCGTACTAGGAGCAGCCCCTCTCAAATCTCAAACGTCCACGGCAGATAGGGACCGAACTGTCTCACGACGTTCTAAACCCAGCTCGCGTACCACTTTAAATGGCGAACAGCCATACCCTTGGGACCGGCTTCAGCCCCAGGATGTGATGAGCCGACATCGAGGTGCCAAACACCGCCGTCGATATGAACTCTTGGGCGGTATCAGCCTGTTATCCCCGGAGTACCTTTTATCCGTTGAGCGATGGCCCTTCCATACAGAACCACCGGATCACTAAGACCTACTTTCGTACCTGCTCGACGTGTCTGTCTCGCAGTCAAGCGCGCTTTTGCCTTTATACTCTACGACCGATTTCCGACCGGTCTGAGCGCACCTTCGTACTCCTCCGTTACTCTTTAGGAGGAGACCGCCCCAGTCAAACTACCCACCATACACTGTCCTCGATCCGGATAACGGACCTGAGTTAGAACCTCAAAGTTGCCAGGGTGGTATTTCAAGATTGGCTCCACGCAAACTGGCGTTCACGCTTCAAAGCCTCCCACCTATCCTACACAAGCAAATTCAAAGTCCAGTGCAAAGCTATAGTAAAGGTTCACGGGGTCTTTCCGTCTAGCCGCGGATACACTGCATCTTCACAGCGATTTCAATTTCACTGAGTCTCGGGTGGAGACAGCGCCGCCATCGTTACGCCATTCGTGCAGGTCGGAACTTACCCGACAAGGAATTTCGCTACCTTAGGACCGTTATAGTTACGGCCGCCGTTTACCGGGGCTTCGATCAAGAGCTTCGCGTTAGCTAACCCCATCAATTAACCTTCCGGCACCGGGCAGGCGTCACACCCTATACGTCCACTTTCGTGTTTGCAGAGTGCTGTGTTTTTAATAAACAGTCGCAGCGGCCTGGTATCTTCGACCGGCATGAGCTTACGGAGCAAGTCCTTCACCCTCACCGGCGCACCTTCTCCCGAAGTTACGGTGCCATTTTGCCTAGTTCCTTCACCCGAGTTCTCTCAAGCGCCTTGGTATTCTCTACCCAACCACCTGTGTCGGTTTGGGGTACGGTTCCTGGTTACCTGAAGCTTAGAAGCTTTTCTTGGAAGCATGGCATCAACCACTTCGTCGCCTAATGGCAACTCGTCATCAGCTCTCGGCCTTAAGATCCCGGATTTACCTAAGATCTCAGCCTACCACCTTAAACTTGGACAACCAACGCCAAGCTGGCCTAGCCTTCTCCGTCCCTCCATCGCAATAACCAGAAGTACAGGAATATTAACCTGTTTTCCATCGACTACGCTTTTCAGCCTCGCCTTAGGGACCGACTAACCCTGCGTCGATTAACGTTGCGCAGGAAACCTTGGTCTTTCGGCGTGGGAGTTTTTCACTCCCATTGTCGTTACTCATGTCAGCATTCGCACTTCTGATACCTCCAGCAAGCTTCTCAACTCACCTT
This sequence comes from Pseudomonas aegrilactucae, assembly GCF_019168305.1. Classification (GTDB taxonomy): domain Bacteria; phylum Pseudomonadota; class Gammaproteobacteria; order Pseudomonadales; family Pseudomonadaceae; genus Aquipseudomonas; species Aquipseudomonas aegrilactucae. The sequence continues at coordinate 3,546 of NZ_JAHTBI010000034.1, read as the reverse complement.
CACAGGCTTACAGAACGCTCCTCTACCGCATCACCTAAGTGATACCCGTAGCTTCGGTGTATGGTTTGAGCCCCGTTACATCTTCCGCGCAGGCCGACTCGACTAGTGAGCTATTACGCTTTCTTTAAAGGGTGGCTGCTTCTAAGCCAACCTCCTAGCTGTCTAAGCCTTCCCACATCGTTTCCCACTTAACCATAACTTTGGGACCTTAGCTGACGGTCTGGGTTGTTTCCCTTTTCACGACGGACGTTAGCACCCGCCGTGTGTCTCCCATGCTCGGCACTTGTAGGTATTCGGAGTTTGCATCGGTTTGGTAAGTCGGGATGACCCCCTAGCCGAAACAGTGCTCTACCCCCTACAGTGATACATGAGGCGCTACCTAAATAGCTTTCGAGGAGAACCAGCTATCTCCGAGCTTGATTAGCCTTTCACTCCGATCCACAGGTCATCCGCTAACTTTTCAACGGTAGTCGGTTCGGTCCTCCAGTCAGTGTTACCTAACCTTCAACCTGCCCATGGATAGATCGCCCGGTTTCGGGTCTATACCCAGCGACTAAACGCGCTATTAACACTCGCTTTCGCTACGCCTCCCCTATTCGGTTAAGCTCGCCACTGAATATAAGTCGCTGACCCATTATACAAAAGGTACGCAGTCACCTAACAAAGTAGGCTCCCACTGCTTGTACGCATACGGTTTCAGGATCTATTTCACTCCCCTCTCCGGGGTTCTTTTCGCCTTTCCCTCACGGTACTGGTTCACTATCGGTCAGTCAGTAGTATTTAGCCTTGGAGGATGGTCCCCCCATATTCAGACAAAGTTTCTCGTGCTCCGTCCTACTCGATTTCATGACTAAGAGATTTTCGCGTACAGGGCTATCACCCACTATGGCCGCACTTTCCAGAGCGTTCCGCTAATCTCAAAGCCACTTAAGGGCTAGTCCCCGTTCGCTCGCCACTACTAAGGGAATCTCGGTTGATTTCTTTTCCTCAGGGTACTTAGATGTTTCAGTTCCCCTGGTTCGCCTCTTGCACCTATGTATTCAGTACAAGATACCTGACTTATGCCAGGTGGGTTCCCCCATTCAGAGATCTCCGGATCAAAGTCTGTTTGCCGACTCCCCGAAGCTTATCGCAGGCTACCACGTCTTTCATCGCCTCTGACTGCCAAGGCATCCACCGTATGCGCTTCTTCACTTGACCATATAACCCCAAGCAATCTGGTTATACTGTGAAGACAACATTCGCCGAAAACTTGTAATTACTCACAAATTTTACCTTAGCCTGAACATCACCAGTGAAAGTGCTGTCCAGTCTATCTTTCTATCACATACCCAAATTTTTAAAGAACGATTCTGATAAAGTTCAGAAATCAATATTCGATCCGAATATTCATTTCTAAGCTTTGACGGCTGCAAGTGGAGAATGGTGGAGCCAAGCGGGATCGAACCGCTGACCTCCTGCGTGCAAGGCAGGCGCTCTCCCAGCTGAGCTATGGCCCCGTATTGCTACAGGTTGTCACCACGAGTAATTGGTGGGTCTGGGCAGATTCGAACTGCCGACCTCACCCTTATCAGGGGTGCGCTCTAACCAACTGAGCTACAGACCCAATCGTCTTCTTCAATGAATCAAGCAATTCGTGTGGGAGCTTATGAGACAGCTGATGTCGTCGATTAAGGAGGTGATCCAGCCGCAGGTTCCCCTACGGCTACCTTGTTACGACTTCACCCCAGTCATGAATCACACCGTGGTAACCGTCCTCCCGAAGGTTAGACTAGCTACTTCTGGTGCAACCCACTCCCATGGTGTGACGGGCGGTGTGTACAAGGCCCGGGAACGTATTCACCGCGACATTCTGATTCGCGATTACTAGCGATTCCGACTTCACGCAGTCGAGTTGCAGACTGCGATCCGGACTACGATCGGTTTTGTGAGATTAGCTCCACCTCGCGGCTTGGCGACCCTCTGTACCGACCATTGTAGCACGTGTGTAGCCCAGGCCGTAAGGGCCATGATGACTTGACGTCATCCCCACCTTCCTCCGGTTTGTCACCGGCAGTCTCCTTAGAGTGCCCACCATGACGTGCTGGTAACTAAGGACAAGGGTTGCGCTCGTTACGGGACTTAACCCAACATCTCACGACACGAGCTGACGACAGCCATGCAGCACCTGTCTCAATGTTCCCGAAGGCACCAATCCATCTCTGGAAAGTTCATTGGATGTCAAGGCCTGGTAAGGTTCTTCGCGTTGCTTCGAATTAAACCACATGCTCCACCGCTTGTGCGGGCCCCCGTCAATTCATTTGAGTTTTAACCTTGCGGCCGTACTCCCCAGGCGGTCAACTTAATGCGTTAGCTGCGCCACTAAAATCTCAAGGATTCCAACGGCTAGTTGACATCGTTTACGGCGTGGACTACCAGGGTATCTAATCCTGTTTGCTCCCCACGCTTTCGCACCTCAGTGTCAGTATGAGCCCAGGTGGTCGCCTTCGCCACTGGTGTTCCTTCCTATATCTACGCATTTCACCGCTACACAGGAAATTCCACCACCCTCTGCCCTACTCTAGCTCGCCAGTTTTGGATGCAGTTCCCAGGTTGAGCCCGGGGATTTCACATCCAACTTAACGAACCACCTACGCGCGCTTTACGCCCAGTAATTCCGATTAACGCTTGCACCCTCTGTATTACCGCGGCTGCTGGCACAGAGTTAGCCGGTGCTTATTCTGTCGGTAACGTCAAAACAGCAAGGTATTCGCTTACTGCCCTTCCTCCCAACTTAAAGTGCTTTACAATCCGAAGACCTTCTTCACACACGCGGCATGGCTGGATCAGGCTTTCGCCCATTGTCCAATATTCCCCACTGCTGCCTCCCGTAGGAGTCTGGACCGTGTCTCAGTTCCAGTGTGACTGATCATCCTCTCAGACCAGTTACGGATCGTAGCCTTGGTGAGCCATTACCTCACCAACTAGCTAATCCGACCTAGGCTCATCTGATAGCGCAAGGCCCGAAGGTCCCCTGCTTTCTCCCGTAGGACGTATGCGGTATTAGCGTTCCTTTCGAAACGTTGTCCCCCACTATCAGGCAGATTCCTAGGTATTACTCACCCGTCCGCCGCTGAATCGAAGAGCAAGCTCTTCTCATCCGCTCGACTTGCATGTGTTAGGCCTGCCGCCAGCGTTCAATCTGAGCCATGATCAAACTCTTCAGTTCAATACTGCTTGGGTTTTGAGAAAACCCTAAACTTGGCTCAGCATACTCAAATGACTTACTTTCAAATCTTTCGATTTTCGTGCAGTCACTTGTGATGCTGATAATCTTTCTGACTATCAGTCTGAGCTCACAAGCACCCACACGAATTGCTTGATTCAGTTGTTAAAGAGCGGTTGGTTAAGAGCTTTTCGTCTCAACCGAGGCGCGCATTCTACGCTTTCCTCAGAGCCTGTCAAGCGTTTATTTTGAAGTCTTTCAGAATTTCTCTTTCAACTTCAAGCACTTGACTCGCTTCGATCTCTCGTTAGCGGGAGGCGAATTCTACAGCGTTTCAAACC
>NZ_JAHTBI010000033.1 GCF_019168305.1 Pseudomonas aegrilactucae | reverse complement strand
GGCGCGTGCCGAGCGTGCGGACTTCAAGCGCTGGCTGCTGGCCGACCCTGCCCACGCCCAGGCCTACCGCGAGGCGCAGGCGCTGTGGCAGCAGACCGCCGCCCCCGCTGCGCGCCTGGCCGGGGAGCAGGCCGAGGCGCTCGGCCACTTGCTGCGCGCCATGGACCGTCCGGCCCGGCGCTGGCCGACGCGGCTCGCCGGTTTGGCCGTGGCCGCCAGCGTGGTGCTGAGCGTCATGCTCGGTGCCGGTTGGCACCCGGCCAACTGGGTCGATGACCTGGGCGCCGACTACGTGTCGTCGGTGGGCGCACTCAAGACCGTGACCCTGGCCGACCAGTCGCAGCTTGTACTGGACGCCGACAGCGCCATCAGCGTCGATTTCAGCCACGGTCAGCGCCAGGTGCAGGTGCGCCGTGGCGCGGTGTTCTTCCAGGTCACGCATACCGGTGCGCCGTTCACCGTGCACGCCAACGGCGGCGAAGTACGGGTGATGGGCACGCAGTTCGAGGTGCGCCGCCACGCCGATGGCGCCAGTGTCACCGTGCTGTCCGGCAAGGTCGGCGTGACCGCCGCCGATGGCCAGGCGCAGCAGGTGCTGACGGCCGGCCAGCAGGTGGCCTACGAGCACGGCAGCGCGAGCCCCGTGCACGGCGTCGACAGCGAAACCCGGCTGGCCTGGCGCCAGGGCTGGCTCAATTATTACCAGGCACCGCTGGCCCAGGTGGTCGACGAACTGTCGCGCTACTACCCGGGGCGTATCGTGCTGCTGGGCGACGGTCTGGCGCAGCGCAAGGTCAGCGGCAGCTTCCCGGCCAATGACCCGCTGGCGGCGCTGGACGCACTCGGTTCGGTGGCTGGGTTCCAGCGCAAGACGCTGTTGGGGCGGGTGACGCTGCTGCGTTGAAAAAAATTTCGGGTGCAGGTGAGGTAAGTGCATTCGGCATCCGTGTAGTGGGTGAAAGTGCGATTCATTCGCATACGGTAGGTTCACTCACAGGTCGTCGGCATGAAGTTCAGGGCAAACTCTTCGTTGGTGCGGTGCGTTTCAATCGGTCTGGGGGCAGCGGCATGGCTGCCGATGGGCGCCGGCGTGAGCCTGGCTATGGCCACGCAGCAGGTCGAGCAGGTGTACAGCTTTGCCCAGGTCAGCAAACCCTTGCCCCAGGCGCTCAATGACTTCAGCCGGGTGACCGGGCTGAGCGTGGTCTACACCGTCGACCTGCCGGGGCTGACGGCGCCGGCACTCAAGGGCACCTTCAGCGCCGACCAGGCCTTGCAGCAACTGCTGGGCAACAGCGGCTTCAGCTACCGGCGCCTGAATGCGCGCACACTCACCCTCGAGCCGCTGGCCGAGGCCGGCGCGCTGAACCTGGCGCCCACCACCGTCTCGTCGCAACAGCAAAGCGTGGGCAGCTACCAGCCGCCGACCACCAGCGCCATCATGCGCAGCCAGGTGCCCATCCTGGAGATCCCGCAGGCCATCAATGTGGTGCCGGCCCAGGTGCTTGAGGACCAGGCCCCGCGCAACCTCGACGATGCCCTGAGCAATGTCAGCGGCATCACCCAGGGCAACAACTTCGGCGGTACTTCCGACACGGTGATGAAGCGCGGTTTTGGCGACAACCGCGACGGCTCGATCATGCGCGACGGCATGCCGATCGTGCAGGGGCGCAGCCTCAACGCCACCACCGAGCGGGTCGAAGTGCTCAAGGGCCCGGCCTCGCTGCTGTACGGCATCCAGGACCCGGGCGGGGTGATCAACGTGGTCAGCAAGCGCCCGCAACTGCAGCAATACAACGCGCTCACGCTGCGCGGCTCGACCTACGGCAGCGGCAAGAATGGCAGCGGCGGCGGGCTCGACAGCACTGGCGCGCTGGGGGACAGCAACTTCGCCTATCGCCTGGTGCTCGACCATGAGGACGAAGACTACTGGCGCAATTTCGGTACCCAGCGCGAGACACTGGTGGCACCGTCGCTGGCCTGGTTCGGTGAGGACACCCAGGTGCTTTTGGCCTATGAGCACCGCGAGTTCCTGTACCCGTTCGACCGGGGCACGGCGATCAGCAATACCACCCATCACCCCTTGGACATCCCCAGCACGCGCCGCCTGGACGAGCCGTTCAACGACATGGAAGGGCGCTCGGACCTTTACCGCCTGGAAGTCGACCACCCGCTTTCGGACGACTGGAACGCTCACCTGGGCTATAGCTTCAACCGCGAGACCTACGATGCCAGCCAGGTGCGGGTGACAGGCGTGGACGCTGCCGCGGGCACCCTTTCACGCGCCCTGGACGGTACCCGTGGGGCCATCAGCAGCGACCGTTTCGCCACCGTGAGCCTTGAGGGCAAGGTACAGTTGGCCGGTATGCAGCACGACCTGCTGGTGGGTGTGGATGACGAGTTTCGCAAGGTCTACCGCGCCGACCTGATTCGCGGTGCACGCAACACCTTCAGCTATGTCGACCCGGTGTATGGCGAGGTCGAGGAGGGCACCGCAGTGTCCGATGAAAACAGCGCGCAGACCGACAAGCTGCGCAGCAACTCGCTGTTCTTCCAGGACTCGATCCACCTCGACGAGCACTGGATCCTGGTGGCGGGTGCGCGCTACCAGCAGTTCGACCAGTACGCTGGTCGTGGCCGGTCGTTCCATGCCAATACCGACACCAGCGGCCAGGCCTGGGTGCCGCGTGCAGGGCTGGTGTACAAGGTCGATGACACGCTGTCGTTCTATGGCAGCTACACCGAATCGTTCAAGCCCAATTCGAGCATTGCGCCGCTGACCGGCGGCCTGGTACTGGACGGTTCGATTGCACCCGAAGAGGGCACGTCCTGGGAGCTGGGCGCCAAGCTCGACCTGCCGGGTGCGGTCACCGGTACCGTGGCGGTGTTCGACATCACCAAGCAGAACGTGCTGGTGGCCAATTTCGACACCCTCACCCGTGAGACCGCGTACAGCAATGCCGGGGAGGTGCGCTCGCGCGGGCTGGAGATGGACCTGACGGGGCAGGTGAGCGAGCGCTGGAGCCTGATCGGCAGCTATGCCTACACCGCCGCCGAAGTGACCAAGGACCCGGAACTCAAGGGCAACCGGCTGCAGAACGTGGCGCGCCATACCGGCTCGTTGTCGGCGGTGTATGAGGTGGGCAGCCTGTTCGGTGGGGACCGCCTGCGGGTGGGTGCCGGGGCACGGCATGTGGGTGAGCGGGCGGGCAACGCCGAGAATGATTTCGAGCTGCCGGCCTACACCGTGGCCGATGCGTTTGCCACCTATGAAACCCGCATGGACGAGCACAAGGTGCGCTTTCAGCTGAACGTGAAGAACCTGTTCGACAAGACCTACTACAGCTCGGCGGTGAACCGCTACTTCGTGGCGGTGGGGGAGTCGCGGCAGGTGAGCCTGTCGAGCACGCTGGAGTTCTGAGGGTGGTGTAGGGGCTGGGCCGGCCCCTTCGCTGGCAAGCCAGCTCCCACAGGGTGATCACTGAGCTTGAAGGCGGTGGATTAGCTGTGGGAGCTGGCTTGCCAGCGAAGGGCCAATCGGTATTCCCCCGGCGTAGCGCCCACTGCCTGGCGGAACCGGTTGCTGAAATGGCTGGCACTGGCAAAGCCGCACGCCAGGGCCACCTCGCCCAGCGCCAGGTCGCCACAGCGCAGCAACTGGCGCGCCTTGGCCAGGCGCCGCGCCAGCAGGTACTGGTGCGGCGGCACACCAAAGCTTTCGCGGAACATCCGCGCAAAGTGGTATTCGGACAGGCTGCACTGCAGCGCCAGTTCACCCAGACTGATCGCCTGCTCCAGGTGCGCCTCGATGTACTCGGCCAACTGGCGCCGCTGATGTGCCGCCAACCCGCCCTTCAATCGCAGCCCGTTGCGCTGCCCTACCTGGCTGAGCAGCGCATGGTCGAGCATCGCGTGGGCCAGGCTGCTGGTCAGCAGGCGCTCGCCAGGCTCGCTCCAGTTCAGCGCGATCAGGCGGCGAAAACGCCGGGCCTGCTCGGGGTCGTCGATAAAGGTCGCTTCACGCAACTGCAGCTCACGCGGTTCGCGGTCCAGCAGGCGGATGCAGCCCAGCGCGAACTGCTGCTGGCTGATGTACAGGTGGGCCAGGCGGATGCTGCCGTTGATCACCCAGTTCGAGGCGTGCTCGGCCGGCATGATGCACAGCTTGTCGGGCCCGCCCTTGGCGGCCGGGCGATCACGGCGGAAGGTGCCGGTGCCTCCGGCGATGTAGCACGACAGCGTGTGGTGGCTGGGCGCTTCGTAGTCGCGGGCATCGTGGCGGTTGTTCCACAGGGCTGCAGCCATGCCGTCACCGAGCAGCGCACTGTGTTCCAGGCGGGCATGGGGTGAGGCGTGCATGGCTTGAAAGATCTGCAGCTGGTCCAGCGGGTTCATTGATCGCTACCTCTGGGGCCAATCCTACCCCGGGTGGCAGCGCCTGGCAGCCCTGTGCCGACAAAAACCGCAAGTTTGTGCAAGCGCGCTGCCGGCAAGGGCCGGACACTGAAGGCCATCGTGAGGAGCCTGTGCCATGAACCTGTCGTTATACCTGTTGACCGTACTCATCTGGGGTACCACCTGGATCGCCCTCAAGTGGCAGTTGGGCGTGGTGGCCATCCCGGTCTCGATCGTCTACCGCTTTGCCCTGGCGGCGCTGGTGCTGTTCGCGATCCTGCTGATCGGGCGGCGCCTGCAGGTGATGAGCCGGCGCGCGCACCTGATCTGCCTGGCTCAGGGGCTGTGCCTGTTCTGCGTCAACTTCATGTGCTTCCTGACGGCCAGCCAGTGGATTCCCAGCGGCCTGATCGCGGTGGTGTTCTCTACCGCCACGCTGTGGAATGCACTGAACGCACGGGTGTTCTTCGGCCAGAAGGTCGCGGCCAACGTGCTGGCCGGTGGCGCGCTGGGGCTGGGTGGGCTGGGCCTGCTGTTCTGGCCTGAGCTGTCCGGGCATGCAGCCAGCCGCGAGACCCTGATCGGCCTGGGCCTGGCACTGCTGGGTACGCTGTGCTTCTCGGCCGGTAACATGCTGTCGAGCCTGCAGCAGAAGGGCGGGTTGCGGCCGATGACCACCAATGCGTGGGGCATGTTGTACGGGGCGGCGATGCTGGCGATGTACTGCGTGGTCAGCGGCATCCCGTTCGCGATGGAGTGGAACACGCGCTATGTGGGCTCGTTGCTGTACCTGGTGATACCCGGCTCGGTGATCGGCTTTACCGCCTACCTCACGCTGGTGGGGCGCATGGGCCCGGAGCGCGCGGCGTATTGCACGGTGCTGTTCCCGTTGGTGGCGTTGAATGTGTCGGCGTTCTACGAGGGCTACCAGTGGACGGCCCCGGCGTTGTGCGGGCTGGTGCTGGTGATGCTGGGCAATGTGCTGGTGTTCAGGAAGGGGCGGGTGACGAGGCAGGGAGAGGTTGTAGCCGTGCGGTAGTTGGCAGCCTTGCGGGCCGCTTCGCTGGCAAGCCAGCTCCCACAGGGTTTGTGTGCGCCCGCTGAACCCGGTGGGAGCTGGCTTGCCAGCGAAGAGGCCGGCTTTGCTGGCGCAAATTCCCCACCAACTGTCATCTTCGTTCCAAGCCGCGCGCTTCTAGGCCTATAATGGACACCTTTTT
>NZ_JAHTBI010000032.1 GCF_019168305.1 Pseudomonas aegrilactucae | reverse complement strand
GGGGGCGCCGCATTACTTGGGGTACAGCGGCGGCAGGCTGCCGTTTTCGCCTGCGCTCGGCTGCGCCTGCTCGGCCGCCGGGATGGTGCCGATGGCCCGCCACAGCTCATCGCCCTGCCAGAACTGCCCGCTCTCGCTGTACAAGGCGCCGTTCAGGCCGTCCAGCGCATCGGACAGCGGCACGAAGCGCGCCGCCATTTCGGCCAGGGTTTCCGGTTGCTGCCGCGCCCAGGCATCCAGGGCCTGGCGCGTGGCCTGCGGGTCGTTGGCCTGGCAGGCGCGCTTGAGGTCGTCGAGCAGTGTGCGCGGGCTTGGCCCGCTCTGCGCCGCCCGCAGCACGGCCGGGCGCGAACGGGCGCGCCACCACAGGGTAAAGCCCAGCAGGGTGGTCAGCGCCAGTACCAGCGTGCTCAACTGCCATGGCCACAACGGCCGATCAGGCTGGCTGCTGGCGTTGGCCGGCGTTTCAGCGCTGAGCGACGGATTGTCTTCTATCTTCAGCCCCCGCGCCGGCAGGCTGGTGCGCTCCAGGTGCTGCTCGCGGGTATTCCACCACACCACTTCCAGGCTCGGCAGTTCCAGCGTGCCGCTGTGGGTCGGTACCAGCGCCTCGCGCTCTTCGCGCTGGCCCACAAGGCCGCGCTCGCCTACCTCGTCGCGCAGGTGCGGCTGGTCCGGGTAGCGGCGCACGCCATTGGCTTCGGTGGCCGGCAACGGCGGCAGTTGCGCACTGGACAAGCCTTCGGCCTTGATGATCACGCTGCGCGTCAGCGAATCACCGATCTGCGTGGGGGTGTGTGCCGGGTCCGGGCTCCAGCGCTCTTCCAGCACCAGGCTGCGCGCCGGCAACCAGGGTTGGTCTGCGGGGTAGTCGGCCGGCTTTGGCAGTACCTGCAAGGGCAGCGCCGTGGAGCTGACGCGGACCTGCTTGTTGCTGCGCGGGGCATTCGGGTCGGCCTGGCTGTCGCCCTCGGCGGAGGTGGCGCTGAAGGTCAGTGCGGGGATGTTCAATACACCACGTTGTTGCGGGAAAATCGCATAGCGCATCTCGATCACCCCATAGCGCACGCCGTTGATCAGTTTCTCGTAGGTGCGCGACTCGCCCAGCGGTTCGACCCGGGCCTGGGCAATCGACAGCGGGCTCAGGCTGCTGTCGTCGTACAGCGACACCGAATGGTAGATGCGCAGGGTCAGCACGGCCTGGGCCTGCACGTACACGCTGTCGGCATCGAGGCTGGCATCGATGCTCACCGGGGCCAGGCGTGCGATGTTGCCGGCGTCGGCCGGCAGCACCTGCAGTGCAATCGGCTGGCTGCGCGCCTCGCCCATTTGCAGCGCCGGCACCTCGAGCGTGCCGCTGCGGCGCGGGCGCAGGGTGATGATCCAGCGGGTGTTGGCCTGGGTCTGGCCGTCCAGGCTCTTGAGGCTGTTGACCTGGCGCGTGTCACGTACCTCGAACAAGGCCTGCAAGGGCGCAAGGTCCGGGCGGCCAAACTGGGTGACGTCTTCGATCTCCAGGGTCAGCTCCAGGGTTTCACCGGCGATCAGGCGGCTGCGGTCGACACTGGCGAGCAGCGTCGCCGCCTGCACCTGCAGGGCGAAGAAGAGGCTGAAAACCAGGGCGCAGGCGCGGATCATTGGGGGCTTTCCTGATGCAGTTGCTGTTCGTACCAGAATTTGCGGCGCAGCAGCTCTGACGGGTTGTCGGGGATCTGGCGCAGCCATTGTTCCAGGGCCTGGCGCTGTTCGGCATCCAGGCTGCTGTCGGTGGGGCGTTGCGGTGGCCGGGTGGTGTCCTCATCCGTCGTTTCGCCGGCCTGCTGTTGCTGCTCGGGGCTGTTGCTGATGTCGGCGGTGTCTTCGGCCTTGGGCTCGCCCTGAGTGCTGTCGCTGCTGCTGGACTGCTGGCCGCTGCTGGCCGAGTCGGTGGGCAGGTCTGGCTGGCCCTGGGCCGGCTCGTCGTTGGCCGGCTGCTCTTCTGGTGGCTCGGGCTGGCGACGCAGCTGTTGCTCGACCAGGGCCTTGTTGGCCTGCGCCGCTTCGAGTTCCGGCTGCAGCTCCAGTGCCTGCTCGTAGGCGTCTACCGCCGCCTCCAGCTCGCCGCTGCGGGCCAGGGCATTACCGCGATTGTAGTGGGCGCTGGCGCTGCTGGCGCGGCCAAATTCGCGTGCGGCTGCGGCGAAGTCACCGGCCTGGTACAACGCCAGGCCTTTCCATTGCGTGTCCTGGAAGCGCCGTGCGGCCTCGGCTGGGCGTTGCTGCTGAAGCAGGCGCTGGCCCTGCTGGTCGGGGCGCAGCCACAGGTCGCTGAATTCGAAGGCATGGGCGGGTTGTGGCAGCAGGCCCAGCAGCAGCGGCAGGCAGAACAGCCAGCCGCGCCGGCCGGCACAGGCACCCAGCAGCAGCAGGGGTATCAGCAGCCAGTAGCCCTGGTCGGCCCAGCTGTCCAGTTGCAGGGTCTGGCCGTCGGCGCGCAGCGCCTGTGGGTTGTCGAACAGGCCCAGGCCGCGCAGGTCGAGGTCGTCGATACGCGCCTTGCGGTAGCGCCCGCCGGTGCTGCTGATGAACGCCTTGAGTTCGGCGCTGTCCAGGCGTGGCACCAGGATTGCCCCAGTGTCGTCCTTGAGGAATTCACCGTTGGCCTGCCTCACCGGTGCGCCCTCCGGCGTGCCGACACCGAGCATCAGCAGGTTCGGGCCATTGCGTCCCAGCGCCTGGGCGATGCCTTCGCGTTCCTGCTGGCTGAGCGATGAGCCGATCAGCAACAGCCGGCCCTGGCCCAGCGCACCCTGGGCCAGCAGCGCCAGGCCCTTGCGCACGGCCAGGTCGGCGCGTTGCCCGGGTTGCGGCATGATCGTGGGGTCGAGTGCTTCGAGCAGGTTGCGGCTGGTTGCCAGGTCGTCCGACAGCGGCACCAGGGTGTGTGCACTGCCGGCGTACACGATGATCGCGGTCTGGCTGTCGCGGCGGTGCTCCAAGAGGTCGAGCAGCTTGCGCCGGGCCTGTTGCAGGCGGTTGGGCGGGCTGTCGTCGGCGAGCATCTGCGGGGTCAGTTCGAGCATGATCACCAGTGGGTCGGCGGCACGCTGACGGGTTTCTTCCAGGCGCTGCCAGCTGGGCCCGAGCAGCGCCAGCAAGGCCAGCAGCCAGGCCAGCCCCATGGCGATCCACGGCAGTTTGCTGTCACGCCCGCTGCCGCCGCCGAGCAGCACGGCATGGAAGGCCGGCGGCAGGATCATCTGCCAGCGCCCGGCGCGTTTTTGCCGGTGCCACAGCTTCCACAGCAGCCAGCCGAGTAGCGGCAGCAGCAACAGCCAGGCAGGACGCAGCCAGTGAGGCCAGAGTTCGATCATCGACGCCTCCGCAGGCGAAGGCGCTTGAGGCGCTCGCGCCATTGCGGGTGCGGCTGCAGGAAGTGCGGCCGACGCAGCAGGCGCTGCAGCGGGTTGTCGGGCCAGCGTTCACGCACCACCAGCAGCACGCTCAGCCACAATGCCAGGGCCAGCGGCCAGCTGTACAAAGCCAGTGCGGTGCGGGCCTGGGTCGGTTGCTGGGCCACCGGCTCCAGGCGGTCGAGGGTCTGGCCGATGGCGTTGAGTTCGTTGCCGTCATGGGCACGGAAGTACGCGCCGTGGGTGACGTCGGCGATCTCCTTGAGCGAGGCTTCGTCCAGGTCCAGGCTCGGGTTGAGCCCGATCATGCCGGCAGTACCGGTTTCGTCCGGGTCGGCGCCGATGCCGATGGTGTAGATCCTGATGCTTTCCTGGGCAGCCAGGCGTGCGGCGGTCAGCGGGTGGATCTGCCCGCCGTTGTTGGCGCCGTCGGTGACCAGGATCAGCACCCGGCTGTTGGCCGGGCGCATGCGCAGGCGCTTGACTGCCAGGCCGATGGCATCGCCGATCGCGGTGTTCTTGCCGGCGATGCCGATCTGCGCCTCGTCGAGAAAGCTGCGCACGGTACGCCGGTCGAAGGTGAGCGGCGCCTGCAGATAGGCCTGGCTGCCAAACAGGATCAGGCCCACGCGGTCGCCCTCGCGGCCCTGCAGGAAGTCGCCGAGCAGTTGCTTGACCAGCGCCAGGCGGCTGATGTCCTCGTCGTCCCAGTGCATGTCGGGGAAGTCCATGGAGCCGGACACATCCACCGCCACCAGCAGGTCGCGGCCGCTGGCGGCCACCGGCAAGGGTTCGCCCAGCCACTGTGGGCGCGCGGCGGCGCACAGCAGCAACAGCCACACCAGCACGAACGGCGCCTGCTGGCGCCAGGTCGGCAGGTTCAGGCGCGCACGGCGCCCGGCCAGGCCTTCAAGCTCATCCAGAAAGCTGACCTTGAGCACCGGCTCGCCACTGTCGGCGGCGGGCAGCAGCAGGCGCGCCAGCCAGGGCAGCGGCAACAGGACGAAGATCCACGGCCAGGCCAGTTCAAACATGTTTGCGAATCCAGGTGTCGACCGCCTGGTTGAGCCCGACAATGGCCTTGTCGTCCAGCTTGCACTCGGGCTTGTAGGCGCCTTCGACCAGCACCATCCAGCGGGTCAGGCCGGCGGCGGGGCAGCGGTTGTCGAGAAATGCCAGCCATTGGCGCCCGTTGAGGGTGTGGCTGTGGCTGTCCGGGTAGTGGTTGCGGCACAGGCGCTTGAGCAGCGCGTTGATCTGCTGCAGCCAGGCGCCGGCCGGGGCGCCATCGTAGGGCTTGGGCAGCGCGGCAAGTTCTGCCAGTGCAGCGATGCGCACCGGTTCCAGGGGTTGCTCGGCGCGCGGGAGGGCGGCTTTGCGCGGGCGCCAGTGACGTAGCCGCCACAGGCCCCAGCCGAGCAATGGCAGCAAGGCGAGCAGCGCCCACCAGCCGGGCGCCGGCGGCCACAGGCCGATCGGCTCGGGGGCGATCAGCGGTTGCAGTGCGTCCAGGGGGGTCATCGGGTTTTGCCCGCGCGCTGCGGGTCGAGGTATTCGCGCAACTGCTCGATCATTTCGCTTTGGGTGCTCAGGGGCATCAGCACCACGCGCAGTTTTTGCGCCAGCAGCTCCCAGCGTTCGATACGCGCTTCACTTTGTTCGCGGTAGCTCTTGCGCAGGTTGGCGTCGAGGGTGTCGAGTTCCAGCTGTGCACCGCGCTGGGCAAAGCGCAGCAGACCGGCGGCGGGCAGGGCGTGGTCGAGCGGGTCGGACACCGGCAGCAGCAACAGGTCGCAATGGCGCGCCAGCAGGCTCAGTTGCTGCTCGACGCTGGGGTTGAGTGCACGCTCGTCGCAGATCACGATGGCCAGGCTGCCAGGGCGCAACACTTCGCGGGCGCGGCGCAGGGCAATGCCCAGGTTGTCGCCCTGGGGCTGGGCCTCGGTGTGCAGCGACTGATTGACCCGCGCCAGGCGGTTGAGCAGTTGCAGCAGGCTCTGCTTGCTGCGCCGCGGCTTGATCTCGTAGTGCTCGTTGTCGCCGAACACCAGCCCGCCGATGCGGTCGTTGTGGCCCAGCGCGGCCCAGCCGATCAGCGCCGCGGCCTGGGCGGCGAGCACCGACTTGAACATCAGCCCCGAGCCGAAGAACAAGCGCCGGCTCTGTTCGACCAGGATGAAGATCGGCCGCTCGCGCTCTTCGTGAAACAGCTTGGTGTGGGGCTCCTGGGTGCGTGCGGTGACGCGCCAGTCGATGTTGCGCACGTCGTCGCCGGCCTGGTATACGCGCACCTGGTCGAAGTCCACGCCGCGCCCGCGCAGGCGCGAGTGGTGCAGGCCGACCAGCGGGCTGCGCTGCCCGGGGGCTGCGAACAGCTGCACTTCGCGCACGCGATGGCGCATCTCGATCAGCTCGCGCAGCCCGATACGGATGCCTGGGTCGGCCAGCAGGGTGGTGGGCATGGCTTCAGGCCACGGCCACGACGTCGAGGATGCGCTGGATCACCCGGTCCTGGTCGATACCGGCCGCTTCGGCCTCGAACGAGAGAATGATGCGGTGGCGCAGTACGTCGAACAGTACCGCCTGGATGTCTTCGGGGCTGACGAAGTCGCGCCCGGCGAGCCAGGCGTGGGCCCGTGCGCAGCGGTCCAGGGCGATCGAGCCGCGGGGGCTGGCGCCATAGGCGATCCAGTCGCCGAGCTCGGCGTCGTACTTGGCGCCGGTGCGTGTGGCCATGACCAGTTGCACCAGGTATTCCTCTACCGCGTCGGCCATGTACAGGCCGAGGATTTCCTTGCGGGCCGCGAAGATCGCCTGCTGGCTGACCCGGCGTTCGGGCTTGGTTTCACCGTTGAGGGCTTCGCCACGGGCCTGCTGCAGGATGCGCCGTTCGACGGCGGCATCCGGGAAGCCGATCTTCACGTGCATCAGGAAGCGGTCGAGCTGGGCTTCGGGCAGCGGGTAGGTGCCTTCCTGCTCGATCGGGTTCTGCGTGGCCATCACCAGGAACAGCGGCGACAGGTCATAGGTGCTGCGGCCCACGCTGACCTGGCGCTCGGCCATGGCTTCAAGCAGCGCCGACTGGACCTTGGCCGGGGCGCGGTTGATTTCGTCGGCCAGTACCAGGTTGTGGAAGATCGGGCCTTGCTGGAACACGAAGCTGCCGGTTTCGGGGCGATAGATCTCGGTGCCGGTGATGTCGGCGGGCAGCAGGTCGGGGGTGAACTGGATGCGGTGGAACTGCGCTTCGACGCCTTCGGCGAGCTCTTTGATGGCTTTGGTCTTGGCCAGGCCCGGCGCGCCTTCTACCAGCATGTGACCATCGGCGAGCAGCACGATGAGCAGGCGCTCGACCAGTTTTTCCTGGCCAAGAATCTGGGTAGAGAGAAAGGTGCGCAGCGCGATCAGCGCTTCACGATGTTCCATCGGGACGGTTCCTGGAAGAGCGCCCGGGGGTAGGGCAGCGAACCGCCCGGGCAGGGGCTGATACTTTAATCTATCCGGGGGTGCGGCGACTAATGGTGGGGCGCAAATATGTGCTGGGTGCACGATGTTGCGCAGGCTGCAATGGCCTCTTCGCTGGCAAGCCAGCTCCCACAAGGTCTTGCGGTGCCTGCAAAATCCTGTGGGAGCTGGCTTGCCAGCGAATGGCCGTTACTCAGTTCTTGAAGCTGGAATGCTTGCGCCCCTGGTCACACAAGGCAAACACCACCACCAACACCGCCGCAACGGCCAGGATCACCACCACGCCATCGGTCGAATGGGTCGGCGAACTGGCCACCAGCGCCAGGCCGCCCAACGGCGCCAGGCCACCGGCCACGGCGGTGCCGATTTCACGCCCGGTACCAAACCCGGAAGAGCGCGTGGCAGTCGGGAACTGCCGGCTCAGGAACGAACCTTGAGGGGCGAACATCATCGGCGCCAGCAGGCCGGTGCCAATGGCGATGGCGAGGTAGATCATCAGCGGCTCGGCGGTATTGAGCAGCGCCATGAACGGCCAGGCGAACAGCACCGAGAAGCACCCGCCCATGATCAGCACCGCCTTGCTGCTCCACTTGTCGCACAGCCAGCCGAAGCATGGCACCGCGACAATCGCCACCAGGCTGGCAATGGTCACCGACAGCGAGGTGACGTGTGCCTCGACGCCCTTGAACTGGGTCAGGTAGGCCAACGAGAAGGTCTTGAAGATGTAGCTGAGCGCGTTGTAGCCAATGGCGACGAAGAACACCACCGCCAGGCCCTTGAGGTCATTCTTGAACAGCGCCTTGAGTGGCGACACCTTGGCTTTTTTCGGCGCTTGCTCAAGCTCGGCGAACTGCGGGGTTTCCGGAATGCTGCGGCGTACCCAGAAGCCCACGCCCACCAGCACGATGCTGCAGATGAACGGAATGCGCCAGCCGCCGGAGAGCAGGAAGTCGTTGCCGTTCATGGTCAGCAGGTACACGGTCAGCGACGACAGCAGCAGGCCCAGGTTCAGCCCCAGCGCGGGCCAGGCACCCTGGCTGCCGCGCTTGCCTTCGCTGGCATGCTCGTAGCTGGTCACCGCCGCAGCCGACAGTTCGGCGCCCGCGCCCAGGCCCTGAATGATGCGCACCAGCACCAGGATGATCGGCGCCCAGATGCCGATGGTGGCGTAGCTGGGGATCAGGCCGATCAGGGTGGTGCACAGGCCCATCATGCAGAAGGTCACCACCAGCACCTGCTTGCGCCCGAAGCGGTCACCCAGGTAGCCGAACAGCACGCCGCCGAACGGGCGGGCGACAAAGCCGATGGCGAAGGTGGAAAAGGCCAGCAGCGAGGCGACCTGCGGGTTGCTGGCATCGAAAAAGATCTTCGAGAACACGATGGCCGCCATGGTGGCGTACAGATAGAAGTCATACCACTCCAGCATCGAGCCGAAGATGGTCGCTGCCGCGACCTTGCGCAGGCGCTTCTTGTTCTGTTGCGGGGTTTCGGTTGCGGGGTTGACCGCTTCATGTACCGACATCGAGAGGTTCCTTGTTGGTCTTTGTAGTTATTTTCAAGCGGGCGACCGGCGCCCGTGCAGCAGTGCGGATCAGCGTGGTTTGAAGATGCGTTCGGCGATCATCTGGCCGATCGGGATGGCCGAGGTGGCCGCAGGTGACGGCGCGTTGCACACGTGGACCATGCGCGGCGTCTCGGCGAACAGGAAATCGTGCACCAGGGTGCCGTCGCGCATGACGGCCTGGGCGCGGATACCGGCCTCACAGGGCAGCAGATCGCTGACCTCCAGCGAAGGGCAGTACTTGCGGCACTGTTCCAGGTAGCCGCGTTTGAACAGCGAGTTCTTCATCTCGGTGGTGCCCGAGCCGAGGTTGTTCCAGAGGGTTTTCCAGAAGCCGGGGAAGCGGGCGTACTGCGCCACATCGCGCCAGTTGATCGAGAACTTGCTGTAGTTCTCGCGGCCCAGGCCCAGTACCGCATTTGGCCCGACGGTGACGCTGCCATCGATCATGCGGGTGAGGTGCACCCCCAGGAACGGCAGCTCCGGGTCGGGGATGGGGTAGATCAGGTGGTTGACGATCTGGTTCTTGGCGGCCGGCAGGCGGAAGTATTCACCGCGGAACGGGATGATCTGGTGGTCGATCCTGACCCCGGCCAGTGCTGCCAGGCGGTCCGATTGCAGGCCGGCGCAGGCCACCAGCTGCTTGGCCCGCCAGACACGGTCGTCGCTGCTGACGGTGACGTTGTCGCCACTTTCGAAGATCGCGGTGACGCGGGTGTCCAGGCAGATTTCGCCGCCGGCGGCCTGGATGACCCTGGCCATGGCCTGGCAGACCTGGGTGTAGTCGACGATACCGGTGGACGCCACGAACAGCCCGCCCAGACCGACGATGTTCGGCTCGCGGCGTTGCAGTTCGGCCGCATCCAGGCGTTCGACCGTCAGGCCGTTCTGTTGCGAGCGCTCGTACAGCGCCTGCATGCGCTGCACCTCGAGCGGGGTGGAGGCCACCAGCAGCTTGCCGCACACGTCGTACTTGATGGCGTGGGTGTCACAGAAATCCTTGGTGGCCTGGGCGCCACGCTTGCACAGGTCGGCCTTCAGGCTGCCCGGTGCGTAGTAGATGCCGGCGTGGATGACCCCGCTGTTGTGCCCGGTCTGGTGCCGGGCCAGGGTGGTTTCCTTTTCCAGGATGACCAGCGAGGCGCCGGGCTGGCGTTCGAGCAATGCCATGGCGGTGGCGAGGCCGACGATGCCGCCGCCGATGATGCAGTAGTCGTAAATCATGCAGGGGTCACCTTGGTATTCTTATCTGGTTATCAGGTTGTCAGACTAAGTAGTGCAAAGAAAAGGGCGCTGGCAGGCCGCGCCCCTTGAAGCGGTGTTCCCGGGTTATGCCATGGCGGGCAGGTCGAGTGTCAGGCGCCGTGCCGAGGCCCGCAGGTGCGCTTCGGCGCAGGCAGCGGCGGCATGCCGGTCGCCGTCGGCGATGGCCTGGTACAACGCCTGGTGCTCGCGGTTGGCATCCGCCGAGCCGCCCACCGAGTGCGCCGCCGAGTTCTCCCAGGCGGTCTTGCGTGCGGCAGCCAGTTGGCCGCGCAGAAAATCATGGAACGCGACGAAATAGTCGTTCTTGCTGGCCTCGGCAATCGCGCGGTGGAACGCCACATCGGCCGCCGCCGCCACGGCGAAGTCGCTGCGCTTGTCGATCATTTCCTGCAGGGCCTTGGCCATGCGCGCCAGGTCTGCCTCATCACGGCGCTGGGCGGCGATGGCGGCGGCCTGGGTTTCGATCCACAGGCGCACTTCGAACATCTGCACCAGGTCGGCGCTGCGCCCGTTTGTGCAGGGGAAGCGGAACACCGTGCCGGTCGGGTTCTGCGAAATGTACGAGCCCAGCCCGCGCCGGGCGATCAACACGCCGTCGGCCTTGAGCTGGGAAATGGCTTCGCGCACCACCGAGCGACTGACATTCAGCTGCTCGGCCAGTTGCTGCTCGGTGGGCAGGCGTGCTTCGGCGGCCAGGCGCCCCGAGTCGATCTCGGTGCGGATGGCGCCAACCACGCGTTCCACCAGGGTGTCGGGGCGCTGAAGCTCAAGCATGAAAGGTAAGGCTCGCAAGTCAGGTTGTCAGACAATGCCCACGTAGGCGCACCTTGTCAAGAATGCGCGAGGCCTCACAGCCGATAGAACGCATGCGCGTTGCGCCACAGGGCACGGTGCAGCCCGTCGCTGTCGAGGGCTTCGCCGATCAGGTCGATATCGGTGGCGGCGAACGGGCGTGGTGCGCGGGTGGAGGGCAGGTCGCTGCCGAACATCAGGGCGTGCGGGTTGGCCGCATCGATGTCGCGCAGGGCGGGCACCACGTCGAAGTCGACCCGGCCGAAGCCGCAGGCCTTGATGCGCACGCCCGCTTCGGCCAGGCGCAGCAGGGCCGGCAAGCCGGCACGGCTCAGCCCCAGGTGGTCGATGCTGGCCGCAGGCAGGCGGCGCAGCAGTGTGGCCAGCTCGCCCAGTTCACGCGAGTCGACGTACAGCTCGACGTGCCAGCCGGCCAGTTCGAAAACGCGCTTCGCCATGCGTTCGAGCTGGTCGGCGTGCTCCGAGCCGCCGCGCTTGAGGTTGAAGCGTACGGCGCGCACGCCGGCGGCATTCAGCTCGAGCAGTTCGGCATCGCCGATGCTGGCCGGCACCTGGGTCACACCGACGTAGTCGGGCCCCAGCTGTTTCAGGGCTGCCAGCAGGTAACCCTGGTCGAAGGCCTGGAACGAGCCCGATACCACTGCGCCGCTACAGATGCCCAGCGGCTTGACGGCCGCCACGTAGTCGTCGGCACTGAAGGCATCTGGCAGGTAGCCGTCGTTGGCCACCAGGGGGAAGCGCGGGTCGATGATGTGGCAGTGGGCGTCGAATATCGGTTGGGGCATGGGGGCTCCTTGACGGGGTCAAAGCTCGCTGACGTAGGTACCGGTGCCCTTGAGGATGTTCTGCAGGGTTTGCTCGACTTCGGCCAGGTCGGTGCCGTCGGTGCTGAGGATGATCTCGAGGTGGTCGTCGTCGTTGAGCACGTCGGCATCGCCCGGCGCCACTTCGATCAGCAGGCGCTTGGCGCTGAGGGTGACCTTGAGGCCGTCGAGCGTGCCTGGTTCGTCGTCCAGGGTGATGTCCACCGTGTCTTCGTCGGGGTAGCGGGTCATGAGGAACATCTGGCCCTTGTCGCTGTGGCAGCACAGGGTGGCCATGTTGTCTTCTTCATCATCGCAGGGGGTGGCGAAGAGCAGGGCGGTGGTCAGTTGCATGGACGGCTCGGTGGTTAAAAAGTGAAACGCGAGTGTGCCAGTCTTCAGCCCCCGGATAAATCGCCGCCTGCCTCTGATTGACCGAATATGTCGCAGCATCGCAAGCAGGGGTGACCGGGCAGTCGTTAAGCTGCCCTGTCGATGGACAACCGGACGACACCGCGTACGGGGTTGGCTATGGTTGATCCGAGCATGGCGGATGTGCGCGACGCTTCATTCAATAACAAGCCCAAGCGGAGTACCACAGATGGCGTTTTTCACCGCAGCCAGCAAAGCCGACTTCCAGCATCAACTGCAGACGGCCCTGGCGCAGCACATCGGCGAACAGGCACTGCCACAAGTGGCGCTGTTTGCCGAGCAGTTCTTTGGCATCATCTCTCTGGACGAACTGACCCAGCGTCGCCTTTCCGACCTGGCCGGTTGCACACTCTCGGCCTGGCGCATCATCGAGCGCTTCGACCATCGCGAACCCCAGGTTCGTGTCTACAACCCCGATTACGAACGTCATGGCTGGCAGTCGACCCACACCGCCGTGGAAGTCCTGCACCATGACCTGCCGTTTCTGGTCGACTCGGTGCGTACCGAGCTCAACCGTCGCGGCTACAGCATCCATACCCTGCAGACCACCGTGCTCAGCGTGCGTCGCGGGGCCAAGGGCGAGCTGCTGGAAATTCTGCCCAAGGGCACCCAGGGCGAGGGCGTGCTGCAAGAGTCGCTGATGTACCTGGAGATCGACCGCTGCGCCAACGCCGCCGAACTCAACCTGCTGGCCCGCGAGCTTGAGCAGGTGCTGGCCGAAGTGCGCGTGGCCGTGGCCGATTTCGAGCCGATGAAGGCCAAGGTACGCGAGCTGCTCGAGCTGATCGACCACACCGCCTACGCGCCGGCCGCCGCCGAGAAGGAAGAGGTCAAGAGCTTCCTGCAATGGGTGGTGAGCAATCACTTCACCTTCCTCGGCTACGAGGAGTTCGTGGTCAAGGCGGACGCCGAGGGCGGCCAACTGGTGTATGACGAGCAGTCCTTCCTGGGGCTGACCCGCCTGCTGCGCGCCGGCCTCACGGCCGATGACCTGCGCATTGAAGACTACGCCGTCAACTACCTGAACGAGCCGCTGCTGCTGTCCTTCGCCAAGGCCGCGCACCCAAGCCGCGTGCACCGCCCGGCGTACCCCGACTACGTGTCGATCCGCCAACTGGACGCCGACGGCAACGTCATCAAGGAATGCCGTTTCATGGGCCTGTACACCTCGTCGGTGTATGGCGAGAGCGTGCGCGAGATCCCGTACATCCGTGGCAAGGTGGCCGAAGTGGAGCGCCGCTCCGGTTTCGACGCCAAGGCTCACCTGGGCAAGGAACTGGCCCAGGTCCTCGAAGTGCTGCCGCGTGACGACCTGTTCCAGACCCCGGTCGACGAGCTGTTCAGCACCGTGATGTCGATCGTGCAGATCCAGGAACGCAACAAGATCCGCGTGTTCCTGCGCAAGGACCCGTACGGCCGCTTCTGCTACTGCCTGGCCTACGTGCCGCGCGACATCTATTCCACCGAAGTGCGCCAGAAGATCCAGCAGGTACTTATGGAGCGCCTGAAGGCCAGCGACTGCGAGTTCTGGACCTTTTTCTCCGAGTCGGTGCTGGCCCGCGTGCAACTGATCCTGCGCGTCGACCCGAAGAACCGCATCGACATCGACCCGCAGCAGCTGGAAAACGAAGTGATCCAGGCCTGCCGCTCGTGGCAGGACGACTACGCCAGCCTGACCGTCGAAAGCTTTGGCGAAGCGCAGGGCACCAATGTGCTGGCCGACTTCCCCAAAGGCTTCCCGGCAGGCTACCGCGAGCGTTTTGCCGCGCACTCGGCCGTGGTCGACATGCAGCACCTGCTGACCTTGTCCGAGCGCAAGCCGCTGGTGATGAGCTTCTATCAGCCGCTGACCCAGGCCGGCAAACAGCAACTGCATTGCAAGCTGTACCACGCCGATACGCCGCTGGCGCTGTCGGACGTGCTGCCGATCCTGGAAAACCTCGGCCTGCGCGTGCTGGGCGAGTTCCCCTACCGCCTGCGTCACAGCAATGGTCGCGAGTTCTGGATTCATGACTTCGCCTTCACCTACAGCGAAGGCCTGAACCTGGATATCCAGCAGCTCAACGACACGCTGCAGGACGCGTTCGTGCACATCGTCAACGGCGACGCCGAAAACGATGCGTTCAACCGCCTGGTGCTGACCGCCGGCCTGCCGTGGCGCGACGTGGCGCTGCTGCGTGCCTATGCGCGTTACCTCAAGCAGATCCGCCTGGGCTTCGACCTGGGCTACATCGCCAGCACCCTGAACAACCACACCGACATCGCGCGCGAGCTGACCCGTCTGTTCAAGACGCGTTTCTACCTGGCGCGCAAGCTGGCCGGTGACGACCTGGACGACAAGCAGCAGCGTCTGGAACAGGCGATCCTGACCGCGCTGGACGACGTGCAGGTACTCAACGAAGACCGCATCCTGCGTCGCTACCTGGACCTGATCAAGGCCACCCTGCGTACCAACTTCTACCAGACCGACGCCAACGGCCAGGCCAAGTCGTACTTCAGCTTCAAGTTCAACCCCAAGCTGATCCCCGAGCTGCCCAAGCCGGTACCCAAGTTCGAGATCTTCGTGTATTCGCCGCGGGTCGAGGGTGTGCACCTGCGCTTTGGCAACGTGGCGCGTGGCGGGCTGCGCTGGTCGGACCGTGAAGAAGACTTCCGCACCGAAGTGCTGGGCCTGGTGAAGGCGCAGCAGGTGAAGAACTCGGTGATCGTGCCGGTGGGCGCCAAGGGCGGCTTCCTGCCGCGGCGCCTGCCGCTGGGCGGCAGCCGTGACGATATCCAGGCAGAAGGCATCGCCTGCTACCGGATCTTCATTTCCGGCCTGCTGGACATCACCGACAACCTCAAGGACGGCGCACTGGTGCCGCCGGTCAATGTGGTGCGTCACGACGATGACGACCCGTACCTGGTGGTGGCGGCCGACAAGGGCACCGCGACCTTCTCCGACATTGCCAACGGCATTGCCATCGACTACGGCTTCTGGCTGGGCGACGCGTTCGCCTCGGGTGGCTCGGCCGGTTACGACCACAAGAAGATGGGCATCACCGCGCGTGGCGCCTGGGTCGGTGTGCAGCGTCACTTCCGCGAGCGCGGCATCAACGTGCAGCAAGACCCGATCACCGTGGTCGGCGTGGGCGACATGGCCGGCGACGTGTTCGGCAACGGCTTGCTGATGTCCGACAAGCTGCAACTGGTGGCGGCGTTCAACCACCTGCATATCTTCATTGACCCGAACCCGGAGCCTGCCAGCAGCTTCGCCGAGCGCCAGCGCCTGTTCGACCTGCCGCGCTCGGCGTGGAGCGACTACGACACCAGCCTCATGTCCGAGGGCGGCGGGATCTTCTCGCGCAGTGCCAAGAGCATCGCCATCAGCCCGCAGATGAAGGAACGCTTCGCCATCGAAGCCGACAAGCTGACCCCGACCGAGCTGCTCAATGCGCTGCTCAAGGCGCCGGTGGACCTGCTGTGGAACGGCGGCATCGGCACCTACGTCAAGTCCAGCCAGGAAAGCCACGCCGATGTGGGCGACAAGGCCAACGATGCACTGCGCGTGGACGGTAACGAGCTGCGCTGCAAGGTGGTGGGCGAGGGTGGCAACCTGGGCATGACCCAGCTGGGCCGGGTCGAATTCGGCCTGAACGGCGGCGCCACCAACACCGACTTCATCGACAACGCCGGTGGCGTGGACTGCTCCGACCACGAGGTCAACATCAAGATCCTGCTCAACGAAGTGGTGCAGGCCGGCGACATGACCGAGAAGCAGCGCAACCAACTGCTGGGCAGCATGACCGAGGAAGTCTCGGGCCTGGTGCTGGGCAACAACTACAAGCAGACCCAGGCGCTGTCGCTGGCCGCACGCCGGGCCCGCGAGCGGATTGCCGAGTACAAGCGCCTGATGGCCGACCTGGAGAGCCGTGGCAAGCTGGACCGGGCCATCGAGTTCCTGCCGTCCGAAGAGCAACTGGCAGAGCGCATTGCCGCCAACCAGGGGCTGACCCGTGCCGAATTGTCGGTACTGATCTCGTACAGCAAGATCGACCTCAAGGAAGCCCTGCTCAAGTCGCTGGTGCCCGACGACGACTACCTGACCCGCGACATGGAAACCGCGTTCCCGCCGTCGCTGGTAAGCAAGTTTGCCGAGGCCATGCGCCGTCACCGCCTCAAGCGTGAAATCGTCAGCACCCAGATCGCCAACGACCTGGTCAACAACATGGGCATCACGTTCGTGCAGCGGCTCAAGGAGTCCACGGGCATGAGCCCGGCGAACGTGGCCGGGGCCTATGTGATCGTGCGCGACATCTTCCACCTGCCGCACTGGTTCCGTCAGATCGAGGCGCTGGACTATCAGGTGCCGGCTGAAGTGCAGCTGACCCTGATGGACGAGCTGATGCGCCTGGGCCGTCGCGCTACGCGCTGGTTCCTGCGCAGCCGTCGCAACGAGCAGGATGCCGGGCGTGACGTGGCGCATTTCGGGCCGAAGATCGCCGCCTTGGGTCTCAAGCTCGATGAACTGCTCGAGGGGCCGACCCGCGAGCGCTGGATGACCCGCTACCAGGGCTTCGTCGAAGCCGGCGTGCCGGAGTTGCTGGCGCGCATGGTGGCGGGCACTACGCACCTGTACACCCTGTTGCCGATCATCGAGGCGTCGGATGTGACCGGTCAGGACCCTGCCGAAGTGGCCAAGGCGTTCTTCGCCGTGGGCAGCGCGCTGGACCTGACCTGGTACCTGCAGGAAATCAGCAACCTGCCGGTGGAAAACAACTGGCAGGCACTGGCGCGTGAGGCGTTTCGTGATGACATCGACCTGCAGCAGCGTGCGATCACCATCTCTGTGTTGCAGATGGTCGATGCGCCACAGGACATGGATGCACGGGTGGCGTTGTGGCTGGAGCAGCACCGTGTGATGGTGGAACGCTGGCGTGCGATGCTCGATGAGCTGCGTGCGGCCACCGGTACCGATTACGCCATGTATGCGGTGGCGAACCGGGAGCTGGTGGACCTGGCCTTGAGCGGACAGGCGGCGCTGATTCCAGCGTAAATCGGCGGCAGTGAAAAAGAGGCAAGCGGTTTACCGCTTGCCTCTTTTTTTTTGTGCGGGCCCTCTGGGGCAGCCCTTTGCGAACGTTCAGCGCTTGCGCGTCAAAAATCGGCCCTGTACCGTCGGCTGCAGCACGCCGGCACGCCTGAAACCGGGCCGCAGGGTACGACCTGCCTGGCAACGCTGTGTGCAAGGGCACGCTAAGCAAGCTGCCTGCCCTTTTTATCGCCCTGAATTCAACGGTGGGATCACCATGCTCGACGCGCTTCGCCTGTCGCTCAACGCGACGGCAGTATTCGGATTCATCCTCTACATCGTGGTCGCTGTGCTGCTGTTTGCGTTGTTCCAGTTTCTGTACGCGCGCATTACGCCGCACAAGGCGTTCGAGCTGATCCGCGAGAACAACCCGGCGGCGGCCATCGCGCTGGGCGGGTCGCTGATCGGCTTTGCCCTGCCCGCCAGCAGCATCATTTCCTACAGCGTCAGTGTGCTCGACTTTGTGGTGTGGGTGCTGATCGCGGGTGTGGTGCAACTGCTTGCCTTCACGTTCAGCAGTGTGGTGATCAGGGGCCTGTCGGCGCGTATCGCCCGCGGCGAATTGGCCGCAGCGATCTATGCGGCGTCGGTTGCGATCAGCGTCGGCTTTCTCAACTCGGCCTGCATGACCCCGCCGGCCTGATGGACTGAATACCCCAGGTGGGCGCTGGCGCCTGCACAGGAGACACATGCAGTGGATTCTTTGACCCAGGCAGTACTTGGCGCCGCCCTCCAGGGGGTGGTGCTGGGCCGTATACAAGGACGCCGTGCGTTGCTCTATGGCGCGGCCCTGGCGACCTTGCCGGACATGGACGTGCTGATCCGCTACGCCGACCCGGTGTCGCAGATGACCTTCCACCGCGGCTTCTCGCATTCGCTGTTCGTGCTGAGCGGCCTGGCGCTGCTGCTGAGCTGGCTGGTGCTGCGCGTGGCGCGCACACGCTGGCCGCACGCCGGGTATACGCCGGGGCGCGTGTTCCTGGCCTTCTGGCTGGTGTTGTTGACCCATCCGCTGCTCGATGCGTTCACCGTCTATGGCACGCAACTGTTCTGGCCGTTTCAGTTCACCCCGCAAAGCTGGGCGGCGGTGTTCATCATCGACCCGGTCTACACGCTGCCTCTGCTGCTTGGCGTGCTCTACGCGGGCGTTACAGGCATCACCGGCCGCAGTGTGGTCGTGTTGACCGTTGCGTTGCTGTTCAGCAGTGCCTACCTGGGGGTCGGTCTGGTCGGGCGAGAAGTGGCCGAACAGCGCTTCAAGGCCGAGCTGGACGGGCAGGGCATCCAGGTCGGGCAACTGCGCGCGATCCCGATGGCGTTCAACTCGCTGCTCTGGCGGGTGATCGCCAAGACGCCGCAGGGCGACTATTACGAAGGCGCCAGCAGCCTGTTTGATCGCGCCCCGCCCGAGTGGCAGCGCCAATCGCGCGGCCTGGAGCTTGCTGCAGTGTTGCAGGGCGTGGCGCTGCATGAGCGGTTGCGCTGGTTCAGCGATGACTGGTTGCGCTACGACCGTATCGGTGACGAACTGGTGGTGAGCGACCTGCGCATGGGGATTGCTGGCAACTACACCTTCCGTTTCATCATGGCGGCCTGTGTCGAGGGGCGCTGGAGGCCGGTCACGCCGAGGGCGTGGCCCGGTGCCGGCGTGGGTTCAATGAGCAATTCCGATGATCTGAAACGCATCTTCAGGCGCATTTTCCAGCAGCAGCCGGCATTGCCGCTGGCGGACTGGACCGAGCATTATCTGCACGAAGCAGGCCCGTCTTCGCTGGCGAAGGCGTCCTCGTGCGTTATTTGAAGCGCCGCTCCACACCTTTCTCCACCAGGATCTTGGCGGAAATCTCCTCCACCGAAAAATGTGTGGAATTGATGTGGGGGATGTTCTCGCGCCGGAACAGGTTCTCCACCTCGCGTACCTCGAATTCGCACTGGGCGAAGCTGGCGTAGCGGCTGTTGGGCTTGCGCTCGTGGCGAATGGCAGTCAGGCGGTCCGGGTCGATGGTCAGACCGAACAGCTTGTGCTGATGGTTCTTCAGCGCCTGTGGCAACTGCAGGCGCTCCATGTCGTCCTCGGTCAGCGGGTAGTTGGCCGCGCGAATGCCGAACTGCATGGCCATGTACAGGCACGTCGGGGTCTTGCCACAGCGCGAAACCCCCACCAGGATCAGGTCCGCCTTGTCGTAGTAATGGGTGCGGGCGCCGTCATCGTTGTCCAGCGCGAAGTTCACCGCCTCGATGCGCTCCATGTAGTTGGAGTTGCCGCCAATCGAATGCGACTTGCCCACCGAGTACGAGGAGTGCGCGGTCAGCTCCTGCTCCAGCGGCGCCAGGAAGGTCGAGAAGATGTCGATCATGAAGCCGTTGGAGGTGGCCAGGATCTCGCGGATGTCCTGGTTGACGATGGTGTCGAAGATGATCGGCCGCACCCCGTCACGTTCTGCCGCGGCATTGATTTGCTGTACCATGGTGCGCGCTTTGTCCACGCTGTCGATGTACGGACGCGTGAACTTGTTGAACCCGATGTTTTCGAATTGCGCTAACAGGCTTTGTCCCAGCGTCTCGGCCGTGATGCCGGTGCCGTCGGAAATAAAGAAAGCAGATCGTTTCATTTGCGCCTTGGGCCTTAAGCTGGTGACGATTCTTGGATATGATACGTTCGGTTTGCCGAACATCCCTGATCGGCATTCTCACTTATTTTCCAGGTCCAGGCCACACACGCCCGGTACGGTCACCGTGAACCCGCCGGCGTCATGAGCTTTTCCAACACAGTTAGTGGAGAGATCACCTTGGTAGAGTACGTAGTTTCCCTCGATAAGCTCGGCGTCCATGATGTGGAGCATGTGGGGGGCAAGAACGCATCCCTCGGAGAGATGATCAGTAACCTCGCGGGTGCCGGTGTATCGGTACCCGGCGGCTTTGCCACTACGGCTCAGGCGTACCGTGACTTTCTCGAGCAGAGTGGCCTGAACGCCCAGATCCATGCTGCGCTCGACGCGCTGGACGTCGATGACGTCAACGCCCTGGCCCGCACCGGCGCACAGATCCGCCAATGGATCATGGATGCCGAGTTCCCCGAGCGCTTGAACGCCGAAATCCGTACCGCCTTCGCCGAGATGTCCCAGGGCAACCCGAACATGGCCGTTGCCGTGCGTTCCTCGGCCACCGCCGAAGACCTGCCCGACGCCTCGTTCGCCGGCCAGCAGGAAACCTTCCTGAACATCCGTGGCGTGGACAACGTGATCCGCGCCGCGAAAGAGGTATTCGCCTCGCTGTTCAACGACCGCGCCATTTCCTACCGCGTGCACCAGGGCTTCGACCACAAGCTGGTCGCCCTGTCTGCCGGTGTGCAGCGCATGGTGCGCTCCGAAACCGGTACCGCCGGCGTGATGTTCACCCTCGACACCGAGTCGGGCTTCCGTGACGTGGTGTTCATCACCGGCGCCTACGGCCTGGGCGAAACCGTGGTGCAGGGTGCGGTCAACCCCGACGAATTCTACGTCCACAAGGGCACGCTGCAAGCCGGTCGCCCGGCCATCCTGCGCCGCAACCTGGGCAGCAAGGCCATCAAGATGATCTACGGCGACGAGGCCAAGGCCGGCCGTTCGGTCAAGACCGTCGATGTCGACAAGGCCGATCGCACGCGGTTCTGCCTGAGCGACGCCGAAGTCAGCGAGCTGGCCAAGCAGGCGATGATCATCGAGCAGCACTACAAGTGCCCGATGGACATCGAGTGGGCCAAGGACGGTGACGACGGCAAGCTGTACATCGTGCAGGCCCGCCCCGAAACCGTGAAGAGCCGCGCCCAGGCCAACGTGATGGAGCGCTACCTGCTCAAGGAAACCGGCACCGTGCTGGTGGAAGGTCGTGCCATCGGCCAGCGCATCGGTGCCGGCAAGGTCCGCATCATCAAGGACGTCTCGGAGATGGACAAGGTCCAGCCCGGCGACGTGCTGGTGTCGGACATGACCGACCCGGACTGGGAGCCGGTGATGAAGCGCGCCAGCGCCATCGTCACCAACCGTGGCGGGCGCACCTGCCACGCCGCGATCATCGCGCGCGAGCTGGGTATCCCGGCCGTGGTCGGTTGCGGCAACGCCACCCAGTTGCTAAAGGATGGCCAGGGTGTGACGGTGTCCTGCGCCGAAGGCGACACCGGCTTTATCTTCGAAGGCGAACTGGGTTTCGACATCCGCCAGAACTCGGTCGATGCCATGCCCGACCTGCCGTTCAAGATCATGATGAACGTCGGCAACCCCGACCGTGCGTTCGATTTTGCCCAGTTGCCCAACGCCGGTGTCGGCCTGGCGCGCCTGGAGTTCATCATCAACCGCATGATCGGCGTGCACCCCAAGGCGCTGCTCAACTACGCCGGTCTGCCCGCCGAACTCAAGGACAGCGTCGACAAGCGCATTGCCGGCTACAGCGACCCGGTCGGCTTCTACGTCGAGAAACTGGTCGAAGGCATCAGCACCCTGGCCGCAGCGTTCTGGCCGAAGAAGGTCATCGTGCGCCTGTCGGACTTCAAGTCCAACGAGTACGCCAACCTGATCGGCGGCAAGCTCTACGAGCCGGAAGAAGAAAACCCGATGCTGGGCTTCCGTGGTGCGTCGCGCTACATCAGCGAATCGTTCCGTGACTGTTTCGAGCTCGAGTGCCGTGCACTCAAGCGTGTACGCGATGAAATGGGCCTGACCAACGTCGAGATCATGGTGCCGTTCGTACGCACCCTGGGCGAAGCCAGCCAGGTGGTCGACCTGCTCGCCGAAAACGGCCTGGGCCGCGGCGTCAATGGCCTGCGCGTGATCATGATGTGCGAACTGCCGTCCAACGCGATCCTCGCCGACGAATTCCTCGAGTACTTCGATGGTTTCTCCATCGGCTCCAACGACCTGACCCAGCTGACCCTGGGCCTGGACCGCGACTCGGGGATCATCGCGCACCTGTTCGACGAGCGGAACCCTGCGGTCAAGAAGCTGCTGGCCAACGCCATCCAGGCCTGCAACAAGGCCGGCAAGTACATCGGTATCTGTGGCCAGGGCCCGTCCGATCACCCGGACCTTGCCAAGTGGCTGATGGAGCAGGGTATCGAGAGCGTCTCGCTGAACCCCGACTCGGTGCTGGAAACCTGGTTCTTCCTGGCTGAAGGCCAGGCCCCGGCCTGATGCGTTAGAGGGGAGTGGCCGCAGCCAGGAGGCGTCGCGCGGCCATTTCCACGGTCTTTTCAGGGCGTGATCCAGTGATGGGCTCGCCCTTTTTTGTGCAAGTAGACTATGCAAAGCAGCAGTACTCTTTTTCCCGTTGCCCTGCTCAGTGCGGAGCGGCGCGGCGACCTCAGTGAAGATGTCTACCGGCTCAAGGCCGGCAACAGCCCCGACCGTACCGTGGAGCTGGCGCTGACCCGGCTGGGCATGGCCGATCAGAGCGAGGTGCGCGGTGCCCCGGTGATCCTGTTGCATGGCAGCTTTTCCAACCGGCGCTTCTGGTTTTCGCCCCGGGGCGTGGGCCTGGGCGCAAGCCTGGCGCGGGCCGGCTTCGACGTATGGATACCGGAAATGCGCGGGCACGGGCTGTCGCCGCGCAACCGCGACTACCGCCACAACCGTGTGGCTGACTACGCCCGTTACGACCTGCCGGCGATTGCCGCATTCGTGTGCGAAGTCAGCGGCCGTGCGCCGCACTGGCTCGGCCACTCGCTGGGCGGCACGACACTGGCGGCGGCCCTGGGTGGCGCTTACCTGGCGCAGGAGCAGGTGGCCAGCGCAGCATTTTTCGGCACGCAGGTCAGCCGGACCTACTGGCCGTTGAAAATTCCACCGGTTGAATGGAGCGGGCGCCTGTTGCTCAAGCGTTTCGCGCATATTTCCGGTTCGCGCCTCAAGCGCGGCCCCGAGGACGAGCCGATTGGTCTGGCGCTGGAGAGCATGCGCTGGTTCGGGCTGTTCGGCCGCTTTGGCGACAAGCAGCGT
Organism: Pseudomonas aegrilactucae; assembly: GCF_019168305.1. Lineage (GTDB taxonomy): Bacteria > Pseudomonadota > Gammaproteobacteria > Pseudomonadales > Pseudomonadaceae > Aquipseudomonas > Aquipseudomonas aegrilactucae. The sequence goes on along the minus strand of NZ_JAHTBI010000032.1, from coordinate 49,360 downwards.
GACTGGTGGGCAGGACTTGCCGAGGTGCAGGTGCCGGTGCTGGCCGTGGCCGGGGCGGGCGATCATCAGGACCCGGTGTGGGCCTGTCGCAAGCTGTTCGAACAGGTGGGCAGTGCGCACAAGCGATTTGTACGCCTGGGTCGCGAGGAAGGCTTCGACAATTTCGGGCATGTCGATATGCTGGTGAGCAAACAGGCGCAGGCGCAGGTCTGGCCGTTGGTGGAGCGCTGGTTGAGCGACCCGCTGGCGATGCTGGAGCCCGCAGCGCCAGCAGGTGACCCGCAGGCTGTCGGCGTGTAGCCTTGGCTAAAGCCGAACGGGCGGGCATCGTCTTTGAAGTGAACGTGTGAAATCCGCTTTTCCATTCAGATGGTCATCGACAGGAGTTTCCCATGCATTACCTAACGCCCGATCTGTGTGACGCCTACCCCGAGCAGGTGCAGGTGCTGGAGCCGATGTTCAGCAATTTCGGTGGCCGCGATTCATTCGGTGGCCAGATCGTGACCATCAAGTGCTTCGAGGACAACTCGCTGGTCAAGGCGCAGGCCGAGCTGAACGGCAAAGGCAAGGTGCTGGTGGTCGATGGCGGCGGCTCATTGCGTCGGGCGCTGCTGGGCGACATGATCGCCGAAAAGGCCGCCAAGAACGGCTGGGAAGGCCTGGTGATCTATGGCTGCGTGCGGGATGTCGACGTGCTGGCGCAGACTGACGTCGGGGTGCAGGCCCTGGCCAGCCACCCGATGAAGACCGACAAGCGCGGCATCGGCGACCTCAACGTGGTGGTGACCTTTGCCGGTGTGACCTTCAGGCCGGGCGAGTACGTGTATGCCGACAACAACGGCGTCATCGTTTCGCCAAGCCCGCTGAAAATGCCTGAGTAATTTCTGATAACGGTGCGTGGGGTAGGGATGTTCGAGGAAGAAAACGCGCAGTGGGGCCTGGTGCATGCCCTGGTGCTCGATGGCAAGGGCGGTGCGCAGTCGATTGCTCGAACTGAACTGGACGATCTGGTGCTGCAGCCGGAGCAGAGCCTGTGGCTGCACTGGGATCGCAGTCACCCGCAAACCCGTACCTGGCTGCGTCAGGACAGCGGCCTGAACGAGTTCGCCTGCGACCTGCTGCTGGAGGAGAACACCCGGCCGCGCCTGTTGCCGCTGCCGGATGCGCAAATGCTGCTGTTCCTGCGTGGGGTCAACCTGAACCCTGGTGCAGAGCCTGAGGACATGGTCTCGGTGCGTATCTTCGCCCAGGCGCAACGTGTGATCTCGCTGCGCCTGCGTCCGCTGCGCGCTACTGACGAACTGCTGCAGCAACTGGACGAAGGCCGCGGCCCGAAAACCGCCTCCGAACTGTTGCTGACCCTGGCCCAGTTGCTGACCGAAAAGGTTCAGGCGCTGGTCTCGGACCTGTCCGAAGTGGTGGATGACGAGGAAGAAAAGCTCGAATCCGACGAACGGTACACTCCGGAGCATGGCAGCCTGCAGCAGATGCGCCGCCGGGCAGCGGGCCTGCGCCGTTTTCTGGCGCCGCAGCGGGAAATCTACGCCCAGCTGGCGCGCAACAAATGGTCGTGGTTCGCCGCAGACGATGCCGACTACTGGAACGAGCTGCACAACAGCCTGACCCGCTACCTCGAAGAGCTGGAGCTGACCCGCGAGCGCGTGGCGCTGGTGCTGGAAAGCGAGGATCGGCGCTTGAGCGAGCGCATGAACAAGACCATGTACCGCTTCGGCATCATCACCTGCATCTTCCTGCCCATGAGCTTCCTTACCGGGTTGCTGGGCATCAACGTCGGTGGTATCCCGGGGGCGGACAACCCGTATGGGTTCCTCTACGCCAGCTTGCTGGTACTGACCCTTGCGCTGGGGCAGTGGTGGCTGTTTCGCCGCCTGCGCTGGGCCTGAGGGATGCTGCGTGTGAAATTTCCTACAACATTTGCGGACAGTGTTCATGTGACCCGCCCTACGAGCGTCTCGTCTTTTACAGACATTGCGCGAGGTGCCCATGCACGATCCGTTTGAAGAATCCCTGCGGGACCTGCTCAAGGCTTCGCCGTCCGGTAAAGACCGGGACGACGATGCCTGCCTGGGCCGGGTCCTCAAGACCGCCAACCGTCAGGTTGGCGCGGGCGATCTGTTCAGCTTGCTTGGCCGTTGGAGCCAGGCGCTGATGATCGCCGTGAACAATGGCTCGGCGCATGTTGCGCCGGTGCGTCGTAACGCGTCTGCGCGCAAAGCTGATAAGGCTGATTGATTATGGAACTTGATCTCTGGACCCAGAGCCTGGTGGCGGCCATGACCGCCTTGTGGACCAAAGTCGCCAACTTCATCCCCAACCTGTTCGGTGCGCTGGTGGTGGTGTTGCTCGGCTTTGTGGTCGCCAAACTGCTCGATACACTGTTGTCCAAGCTGCTGGCAAAACTCGGGCTGGATCGTCTGATGGGCGGTACCGGCTTGACCAAGCTGCTGAGCCGGGTCGGCATTCAGGTGCCGATCTCGACCCTGATCGGCAAGATCGTGTACTGGTTCGTGCTGCTGATCTTCCTGGTGTCGGCGGCCGAGTCGCTGGGCCTGGAGCGCGTCTCGGCGACCCTGGACATGCTCGCGCTGTACCTGCCCAAGGTGTTTGGTGGTGCGCTGGTGCTGCTGGCTGGCGTGCTGCTGGCGCAGATCGTCAATGGGCTGGTGCGCGGCGCTGCAGAGGGCATCGGGCTTGAATATGCCGCAGGCGTCGGGCGTATCGCGCAGGGCCTGGTGATCATCATCAGCATCTCGGTGGCGATCAGCCAGTTGGAGGTCAAGACCGACCTGCTCAACCACGTGATCGTGATCGGTTTGATTACCGTTGGTCTGGCCGTTGCCCTGGCAATGGGCCTGGGCAGCCGCGAAATTGCCGGGCAGATCCTGGCCGGAATCTACGTGCGCGAACTCTATCAGGTCGGCCAGCAGGTGCAGATTGGCGAGGTCGAAGGGCAGATCGAAGAGATCGGTACCGTCAAGACCACGCTGCTCACCGACGAGGGTGAACTGGTCTCGCTGTCGAACCGGATTCTCCTGGAACAGCGTGTCAATAGCCGCTAACCGGGCAAATCCTGCTAATGTATGCCGCCGCAAAAATGCCCAGGCAGGGCGAGCGGCGACAATGACCTGACTGTCGGCCAGATTTGTTTTGAATAAAGTTCACTCGCTGCCCATGCGTTACGACCCCCGCGAGCTCACAGATGAGGAGTTGGTGGCGCGTTCGCATGAGGAGCTTTTTCATGTTACTCGCGCCTATGAGGAGCTCATGCGGCGCTACCAACGGACCCTTTTTAACGTGTGCGCACGTTATTTGGGGAACGATCGGGATGCTGACGATGTCTGTCAGGAGGTGATGCTGAAGGTGTTGTATGGCCTGAAGAACTTCGAGGGCAAATCGAAATTCAAGACCTGGCTCTACAGCATCACCTACAACGAATGCATCACGCAGTACCGCAAGGAGCGGCGCAAACGTCGATTGATGGATGCGCTAAGTCTCGACCCGCTTGAAGAGGCCTCTGAAGAGAAGTCGCCCAAGCCGCAAGAGAAAGGCGGGCTGGATAAATGGCTTGTGCATGTGAACCCGATTGACCGCGAGATCCTGGTGCTACGATTTGTCGCAGAGCTGGAATTTCAGGAAATCGCCGACATCATGCACATGGGCCTGAGCGCCACGAAAATGCGCTACAAGCGTGCGCTCGACAAGCTACGCGAGAAATTTGCGGGTCTCACCGAAACTTAGTGAACCGCAAATATCTCTAACGTACCGACAAGGTCTGCTAAACTTGTCGGCGAGTTGTCCCCCGGGTTTGGTGGGACTACTTAACAATCACCAGATGGGGATTTAACGGATGAAATTGAAAAACACCTTGGGCTTGGCCATTGGTTCTTTGGTTGCCGCAGCTTCGTTCGGCGCATTGGCACAAGGCCAAGGCGCGGTCGAAGTCGAAGGCTTCATGAAGAAAGAATACTATGACAGCCAGCGCGACTTCAAAAACGACGGCAACCTGTTCGGTGGTTCGATTGGTTACTTCCTGACCGACGACGTCGAACTGCGTCTGGGCTACGACGAAGTTCACAACGTCCGTGGTAACGACGGCAAGAACATCAAGGGCTCGAACACCGCCCTGGACGCTCTGTACCACTTCAACAACCCAGGCGACATGCTGCGCCCGTACGTTTCCGCTGGTTTCTCTGACCAAAGCATCGGCCAGACCGGTCGTGGCGGCCGTAACGGTTCCACCTTCGCCAACCTGGGCGGCGGTGCAAAACTGTACTTCACCGAGAACTTCTACGCCCGTGCTGGCGTTGAAGCCCAGTACAACATCGACCAAGGCGACACCGAGTGGGCGCCAAGCGTCGGTATCGGTCTGAACTTCGGCGGTGGCTCCAAGCCAGTTGAAGCAGCACCAGCGCCAGTCGCTGAAGTGTGCTCCGACAGCGACAACGACGGCGTGTGCGACAACGTCGACAAATGCCCTGACACCCCAGCCAACGTTACCGTTGACGCTGATGGCTGCCCGGCAGTTGCCGAAGTCGTACGTGTTGAGCTGGACGTCAAGTTCGACTTCGACAAGTCGGTCGTCAAGCCAAACAGCTACGGTGATATCAAGAACCTGGCTGACTTCATGAAGCAGTACCCATCCACCACCACCACTGTTGAAGGTCACACTGACTCCGTCGGTCCTGACGCTTACAACCAGAAGCTGTCCGAGCGTCGCGCCAGCGCCGTGAAGCAAGTTCTGACCAACCAGTACGGTGTTGAGTCCAACCGTGTTGAATCGGTTGGCTACGGTGAGACCCGTCCGGTTGCTGACAACGCCACCGAAGCTGGTCGTGCTGTCAACCGTCGCGTTGAAGCTCAAGTAGAAGCTCAAGCCAAGTAATTGGTCTGACGCTTGAAAAAAGCCCGGCTTAGGCCGGGCTTTTTTTGCCTGCAGGAATGTGATTACGCCCTTCGGGCAGACGCCGTGAGCACCTGCGTTTCTGACGCCATGATGGCGGGGTCGGCCACGGCACCGATCACCATGATCGCCGGGCTGCGCAGCCCGAATTCAGTCGCATCGCGTTGCAAGTGGCGCAGTTGGCTGCGGCATTCGCGTTGCTGCGCCAATGAGGCGTTTTCGATCATTGCTACCGGGGTGTCCGGGGCCATGCCGCCGTCGAGCAGGCCCTGCTGGATCTCCTCGAGTTTGGCCACCCCCATGTACACCACCAGCGTGGTGCCGCCCTGAGCCAAGGCCTGCCAGTTCAAGGGGCTGTCGTCCTGGGTGTGTGCGGTCACCAGCGTTACGCCACGACTCACCCCGCGCAAGGTCAGTGAAATGCCACATTGCGTGGCACCCGCCAGGCCTGCGGTGATACCGTTGACCAGCTCTGCCTCGACCCCGCGCGCCTGCAGCCACAGTGCTTCCTCGCCGCCACGGCCAAAAATGCACGGGTCACCGCCTTTGAGCCGCACGACGCAACGCCCTTGGCGTGCATGGCGCAGCATCAGGCGCTGAATGAAGGCCTGCGGTGTGGAGCGGCAGCCCCCGCGCTTGCCCACCGCAGTGACCCGGGCGTGCGGGCAGTGCTGCAGAATCGCCGGGTTGACCAGGTCATCGATCAGGACCTCGTCGGCCTCGTGCAATGCACGTACCGCCTTGAGGGTCAGCAGTTCCGGGTCGCCAGGGCCTGCGCCCACCAGCCAGACTTTACCTTTCATGGGGCTTCCTCTTTGTCAGGGTGTTCGCCGTCAGCCCTTCAGCAGGGCGATCAGCAGCATCAGGTTGAACAGCAGCGACAGCAGCGCAAGGCCACGCCAGACCTTGAGCGGTTCACGTTCCAGCAGCGGGCGAGGGCGCAGGCGTTCGGTCTGGTACTCGCCTTGCTCGAGTTGCAGCAGGCCGTGCTCGGCGGTTTCGAAGCGCTGCTGCGGGTCGGCGCTGACCGCCTTGGCCAGCCACTGCTCCAGCCACTGCGGCAGGTCCGGGCGGTAACGCGCCGCGCTGACCGGCGCGGTGAAGCGCGGGCGTTGGAAGGCCTCCACTTCGCCATAGGGGTAATGCCCGGTCAGCAGCCAGTACAAGGTCACGCCGGCCGCGTACAGATCCTGCTGCGCACCTGGCGCGACGCCTTCGAAGGCTTCCGGGGCGATGAACGACGGTGTGCCGGGCAGTTCGTGGGCGCGGTCTTCAGACAGCCCTGGGCAGTACGCCAGGCCGAAGTCCAGCACACGCAGCTGGCCGTCGTGCGCCAGGTGCAGGTTTTGCGGCTTGATGTCACGGTGCAGGATGTTGCGCCGGTGCAGCAGGCCAAGCGCCTGCATCAACTGGCGTGCCAGGCCCTGCCATTCGCTGAGCGCCAGCGGCCCGGCCTGCTTGAAGCGCTCGTCCAGGGTCTGGCCGCTGTACTCGCGCATCAGGTAATACAGATGTTGGCGCTGGCTGGCCGGGTGCACCTCGGGGAAGCTGCGCCCGGCCACGCGGCGCAGAAACCATTCTTCAAGCAGCAGGCTCTGCTGGGCGTGCACGTCATCACTGCGGGCGGCGGGCAGGGTCTTGAGCAGCCAGGCCTGCTGCTGGCTGTCGATCACGCGGTACAGCAGTGATTGGCGACTCTGGGCTACCACGCTCTCTACCCGTAGCCCATCGATCAGTTGCAGTGCGCGCAGGGGGGGAGGGAGCGGCCATTGCTGCAGTTGGGCCAGGGTGTCACCGAGTGTGTTGGCGCCCAATTGCTCGACGCGCACCAGCAAGGCACTGGCATTGTCCTGGCTGCCGGCACGGTGCGCGGCGTTGACCAGGGTGCTGGCGGCTGCCTGCAGGTCGGGTTGATCGCGCAGCACGCTGCTGATCTGCAGGTCGCTGAGGGTGGCCCAGACGCCGTCGCTGAGCAGTACGAAGCACTCGCCCGGTTCCAGCGTACCTTCCAGGTAGTCGACCAGCAGGTGCTGGTCCAGACCCAGCGCGCGCTTGAGTACATGCTGCATGCCCGGCTGGTCCCACACATGGTCTTCACTGATGCGCTGCAACTGTCCGGCGCCCCAGCGATACACCCGGCAGTCGCCCACATGCGCCAGGGTAAAGCGCTGGCCGCGCAGCACCAGCGCGCTCAGGGTGGTGAGCAACGGCTGGCCGCCGCCGTTGGCGCGCAGCCAGCGGTTCTGTGCCAGCAGCAGGCGATCCAGCGCCTGGGCTACGCCCCAGGTCTGGGGCGTGGCATAGTAGTCCAGTACCAGCGACTGCAAGCTGGCCCGCGCGGCCAGCCCGCCGTCAGCGCATTGGCTGACACCGTCGGCCAGGGCGAACAGGTAGCCTTTGCTCGCGGCCAGTTCTGCCGCTGGCGTCACCAGGCGCAGGGCGTCCTGGTTCTCGTCGCGCGGGCCGCTGTCACTGGCGTGGGCAAAACTCAGTTGCAGGCTCATGGTGTGCCTCAGACCCGCGCCGCAGTGACGGCCGCCGAGCCCCAGGTGGTGCGCCAGCGCCGTTTGACCCCGTGCAGGCCGAACCACGCCAGTACGCCCAGGCTGGCGAACAGCCACAGGCCCAGCTGGTAGTCACCGGTGTGCTGCTTGATGGTGCCAAGGCCAGCGGCCAGCAGGAAGCCGCCGATACCGCCGGCCATGCCGATCAGGCCGGTCATCACGCCGATCTCCTGGCGAAAGCGCTGTGGCACCAGTTGGAACACCGCGCCGTTGCCGGCACCCAGCCCGAGCATGGCGCTGACGAACAGGGCCAGCGCGGCGATCGAGCTTGGCAGGTTGAACCCCACGGCAGCGATGCAGATGGCGGCAACGCTGTACATGCCCAGCAAGGTGCGGATGCCGCCGAAACGATCAGCCAGCGCGCCCCCGAGCGGGCGCATCAGGCTGCCGGCAAACACGCACGCGGCAGTGTAGTAGCCGGCCGTGACCGGGTTCAGGCCGTATTGGTCGTTAAAGTAACCGGGCAGCGCGCTGGCCAGGCCGATGAAGCCGCCAAAGGTCACGCTGTAGAAGAACATGAACCACCAGCTGTCACGGTCGCCCAGGGCCTTGAAATAGTCGGCCATGGCCTTGGGCTTGGGACGCTCTGGGGCATTGCGCGCCAGCAGCGCGAACAGCACCAGGGTCAGTACCAGCGGGATCAGGGCAAAGCCGAACACGTTGCTCCAGCCGTAGGCGGCGGCCAGCACCGGCGCCAGCAGTGCGGCGAACACCGTGCCCGAGTTGCCGGCACCGGCAATGCCCATGGCCTTGCCCTGGTGCTGGGGCGGATACCATTGCGAGGCCAGCGGAAGCGACACCGCGAACGAGGCCCCCGCCACACCGAGAAATACCCCTAGCAGCAGCGCGTGCTCATAGGTGCGCACGCCGATCGACCAGGCGCAGAACAGCGCAATGATCACGATCACCTGGCCGATCAGGCCGGCGGTCTTGGGTGACAGGCGATCCACCAGCAAGCCCATCACGAAGCGCAGGATCGCACCGGCCAGGATCGGCGTGGCCACCATCAGGCCGCGTTGCTGGGTGGTCAGCTGCAGGTCGGTGGCAATCTGCACCGCCATCGGGCCGAGCAGGTACCACACCATGAAACTCAGGTCGAAATAGAGGAAGGCGGCGAACAGCGTGGGGATGTGGCCGGATTTCCAGAAGCTTGTATTCATCGAACACCTCGCTCAGCGTTTCAACGGAAAATCGTGTGCCCAGTGGGCTTAAACGAAAAAGACGCCGCTTCGCACCTGTGGGTCCAGGGGCAAGAGCGACGTCTTTGTCGGGAATGTGGAGGCAACCGCCGTTGGCTGCCTGTCAATGCATTAGCAAGAGCCGGGCCAGTTGCCGACTCAACCGAGCAGATCGCTCATGGCGATGATCTGCTCGGCCACCTGAATCAGTTTCTGTTGCTTGCTCATGGCCTGGCGACGCATCAGTGTGTAGGCCTGTTCCTCGTTGCAGTCCTTCATTTTCATCAGCAAGCCCTTGGCCAGCTCGATCCGTTTGCGCTCGGCCAGTTGCTGGTCACGCGCGTGCAACTGGGCCTTGAGCGCCTGGTCGCTTTCGAAGCGGGCCATGGCCACGTCCAGGATCGGCTGCAGGCGCTTGGCGTGAATGCCCTCGACGATGTAGGCGCTGACCCCGGCCTGGATCGCCTGGCGCATGACTGTAGGGTCGTGTTCGTCGGTGAACATCACGATCGGACGCGGCAGGTCGCGGCTGACCAGGATCACCTGGTCCATCACATCGCGCCCCGGTGATTCGGTATCGATCAGGATCACGTCCGGACGCACTGTTTCGACGCGTTCGGGCAGGTCGATGGTAAGGCCCGACGTCTCGATCACCTCGAAACCGGCTTCGACCAGCGCGGCCTTGAGGCGGCCGACTTTTTTCTCGGTGTCGTCGATCAGCAGAATACGCAGCATGCCGGCACCTCCCTCAGCGACGGGCATGGGCCACTGGCGCGTCGGCCAGGGCATGCAGACGAAAGCCATGGGCATAGCCGCGCGGGTCGGAGCCGTCCCAGCGCGTGCCATCGATCAACTGACTGCTGCGCATCGACGCCGCCGAACAGGTCACGCCGGCCGCGTTGGCGGCGTCGCGGTACAGGGCCAATTGCTGGACCTGCGTGGCCACGCCAAGGTAGTCCGGGTCTTCGCGCAGCAGGCCCCAGCGACGAAACTGGGTCATGAACCACATCCCATCGGACAGGTAGGGCTGGTTGGCCCGGCCTTCATCATGCAGGCGCAGCGGGTGCGCGTCCTGCCACTGGTTGCCCAGGCCATCGTGGTAGTCGCCGAGCATGCGCGGTTCGATGCACGCCAGCGGCGCATCGAGGTAGTTCTCGGCGCCCAGCAGTTGTGCGGTGGCACGCAGGTTTTCCGGGCTTTGCTCGATAAAGCGGCTGGCCGCGAGAATGGCGGCCACCAGAGCGCGGGCGGTGTTGGGGTACTGTTCGACGAAGGCGCGCGTGCAGCCCAGAACCTTTTCCGGATGATCGGGCCAGATCGACTGGCTGGTGGCCAGGGTAAAGCCCATGTTCTGGTTGACCGCGCTGGCCGACCATGGCTCGCCCACGCAGAACCCGTCGATGCGCCCGGCCTGCAGGTGCGCGAGCATCTGCGCCGGTGGCACCACCACGCTGTCGACGTCGTGCAGGGGGTGGATACCCTGGCTGGCCAGCCAGTAATAGAGCCACATGGCATGAGTGCCGGTGGGGAAGGTCTGGGCGAAGGTCAGTTTTGCCCCGCCTTGGTGCACGTGCCGCTCAAGTGCCTCGGGAGTGATCACGCCGCGGGCCTGCAATGCAGGCGAGAGGTTGATGCTCTGCCCGTTCTGGTTCAGGCCCATCAGGACTGCCATCGGCGTGGCCGGGATGCCGCCGATGCCCAGGTGCACGGCGTAGCTCAGGCCATACAGGCAGTGCGCGGCATCCAGTTCGCCGTTGACCAGGCGATCACGCAGCCCGGCCCACGAGCTCTGCCGCTTGAGGTTCAGGCTCAGGCCGTAGGGCTGGGCAAAGCCCTGCGTGGCGGCCACGACCAGTGAGGCGCAGTCGCTCAAGGCCATGAAGCCGATATTGAGGCTGGGTTTTTCCGGTGCGTCGCTGCCGTTGACCCAGGCCAGCGCGCGTGTAGAGGTCTGATTCATCCGATCGCTCATGGCAACGGCCCGCGCCGAACAGCGGGCAGGCCTGTGGGTCAAGCCAAGCAACGCATATGCCAAGGGTGAACACGGGCCTGTCTTCGGGGCGGCGGCGCCGCTATAATCGCTGCCTTCCCACACCTCGAGCTAAGCCCGCCCATGTATACCCTGGCCCGCCAGCTGTTGTTCAAACTGTCCCCGGAAACTTCCCACGACCTGTCACTGGACCTGATCGGTGCCGGCGGCCGCCTGGGGCTCAACGGGCTGTTGACCAAGGCCCCGGCGTCGCTGCCGGTGACGGTCATGGGGCTGGAGTTTGCCAACCCGGTCGGGCTGGCGGCGGGCCTGGACAAGAACGGCACGGCGATCGACGGCTTTGCCCAGCTGGGCTTCGGCTTTGTCGAGATCGGTACGGTGACCCCGCGCGCGCAGCCAGGCAATCCCAAGCCGCGGCTGTTCCGCCTGCCCGAGGCCGAGGCGATCATCAACCGCATGGGCTTCAACAACCTGGGCGTCGATCATCTGCTGGGCCGGGTGCGTGCCGCCAACTACCGCGGCGTGCTGGGCATCAATATCGGCAAGAACTTCGATACCCCGGTCGAGCGGGCGGTGGATGACTACCTGATCTGTCTGGACAAGGTCTATGACCACGCCAGCTATGTCACCGTCAACGTCAGCTCGCCCAACACCCCGGGGCTGCGCAGCCTGCAGTTCGGCGACTCGCTCAAGCAGTTGCTCGAGGCCCTGGCGGTGCGCCGTGAAGCCTTGGCCCTGGCTCACGGCAAGCGCGTGCCACTGGCAATCAAGATTGCCCCGGACATGAGCGATGAAGAAACCGCACAAGTGGCCGCCGCCTTGCTGGCGACCGGCATGGATGCGGTGATCGCCACCAACACCACCCTGGGCCGTGAAGGGGTCCAGGGCCTGGAGCATGGCGACGAGGCGGGTGGCCTGTCGGGTGCCCCGGTACGCGAGAAGAGCACTCACACCGTGCGTACGCTGGCGGGTGAATTGGGCGGCAAGCTGCCGATCATTGCCGCCGGCGGTATCACCGAAGGCAGGCACGCGGCCGAAAAGATTGCGGCGGGTGCCAGCCTGGTACAGATCTACTCCGGTTTCATCTACAAGGGCCCGGCGCTGATTCGCGAATCGGTGGATGCCATCGCGGCCGTGCGCAGGCGCTGAGCAGGCATAAAAAAGGGCCCCGCAAAAGGGGCCCTTGGGCCGAGGCCCGCCGCTCGGATAGAGCGTGCATGGTAACTAGAATTCAGATCCTCGTTCAGCCAACGGCGTGAAGTTCGTTGAGTCTATGGATACCCGCAGTGCCGGTCATACCGTCCCAGTTGTCGCCACGTCCCTCGCGCCAGCCGTTGACCCAGGCTTGGCGTACTGACGGTAGAGTAAAAGGGCAAAGCTCGCGGGATTTGCCGGTGACCCCATATTGGTAGCCACGTAAAAATGCTCTTTCCAACGGATCACGCTTAAGTCTTCTCATAGGGTGTTGCCCTCACTTGTTGACTGTAATGTCCCGTCGGCCTCGGCTGAGGCCGGGCAGAGTCGTTCTGCCGGTTATGCGCTCGCTGCCGGCGTGGCGAGCTGAAGTGTTGCCCCATTGCAGAGCAACCTGATACGAGTTCTAACCAATGCAGGTCACAGTGTGAATGATCGTTTTGTCATAAGGACGTAACCTTTCATAGGGTCAGGGGATAAGTAAAAAATTGCTTCACGAGCGGATTTGGGGCAAAGCCAGCTATGATCAGGCTTTGCTCGTGCCTGGGGTCACAAGGCCATCGTTGAGAATCACTTCCAACGCCAACTGATAAGGCGACGAAGGGTCACAAAAAAACACTGCAATATCCGAATTTTTAATTCTGCCGTGTGATCAAAGCTGTTTTGCCTTGTGCAAAAAGCCTTCACCCGGTGGCCCGGCACCTCTGTCAGTGCCATTCGAACGTTGCTGGAAGGCGTTCGATCAAACATCGAAAGGGCGACGCGCTTGCCCTTTCACCTATTGCCCAAGGCTTGGATTACTCATGTCGGACCGTTTCGAACTCTATCTCACCTGCCCCAAGGGCCTGGAAGGCCTGCTTGCCGAAGAAGCCCGTGGGCTTGGCCTGGAGGAGGTGCGCGAGCACACCTCGGCGATTCGCGGCGAGGCCGACATGGAAACCGCCTACCGCCTGTGCCTCTGGTCGCGCCTGGGCAACCGCGTGCTGCTGGTACTCAAGCGCTTCAACATGAAGAACGCCGACGACCTGTATGACGGGGTCAATGCCGTTGACTGGCAGGACCACCTCGAGGCTACGGGTAGCCTGGCGGTCGAGTTCAGTGGGCACGGCTCGGGTATCGACAATACCCACTTCGGCGCGCTGAAGGTCAAGGACGCCATCGTCGACAAGCTGCGCAACGCCGCCGGCGAGCGCCCGTCGGTCGACAAGCTCAACCCGGACCTGCGTGTGCACCTGCGCCTGGAACGGGGTGAGGCGATCCTCTCGCTGGACCTCTCCGGCCACAGCCTGCATCAGCGCGGCTACCGCCTGCAGCAGGGGGCTGCACCGCTCAAGGAAAACCTTGCCGCCGCGGTGCTGATCCGGGCCGGCTGGCCGCGCATTGCCGCCGAAGGTGGTGCGCTGGCCGACCCGATGTGCGGTGTGGGCACCTTCCTGGTGGAGGCGGCGATGATCGCCGCCGACATTGCGCCGAACCTGCGGCGCGAGCGTTGGGGCTTCAGCGCCTGGCTGGGCCACGTGCCGGCGCTGTGGCGCAAGTTGCACGACGAAGCACGGGCGCGGGCCGATGCGGGCCTTGCGCGTCCTGCGCTGTGGATCCGCGGCTATGAAGCCGACCCGCGGCTGATCCAGCCAGGGCGCAACAACGTCGAGCGTGCGGGCCTGAGCGACTGGATCAAGATTTACCAGGGTGAAGTGGGCAGTTTCGAGCCACGCCCGGACCAGAACCAGAAAGGCCTGGTGATCTGCAACCCGCCCTATGGCGAGCGTCTGGGTGATGAGGCCAGCCTGCTGTACCTCTATCAGAACCTCGGCGAGCGTCTGCGTCAGGCCTGCCTGAACTGGGAAGCGGCGGTGTTCACCGGCGCCCCGGACCTGGGCAAGCGCATGGGCATTCGCAGCCACAAGCAATACGCCTTCTGGAACGGCGCGCTGCCCTGCAAATTGCTGCTGATCAAGGTACAACCTGACCAGTTCGTTACCGGTGAGCGCCGCGCGCCCGAGCGTGAGCGCGGCAGCGAGCCGAGCGAGCCCGCCGTGTCTGCCGCCAGCGAGCCGGCACGCCTGAGCGAAGGCGGGCAGATGTTTGCCAATCGCCTGCAGAAAAACCTCAAGCAACTGGGCAAGTGGGCCAGGCGCGAGAACATCACCTGCTACCGCGTCTACGATGCCGACATGCCTGAGTACGCGCTGGCCATCGACCTTTACCACGACTGGGTGCACGTGCAGGAATACGCCGCCCCCCGTTCGATCGATCCGGAGAAGGCTCAGGCCCGCCTGTTCGATGCCTTGGCGGCGATTCCGCAAGCGCTGAACATCGACCAGAGCCGCGTGGTGATCAAACGTCGCGAGCGTCAGTCCGGCACCCGCCAGTACGAGCGCCAGAACAGCCAGGGGCAGTTCACCGAGGTCAGCGAAGGCGGCGTCAAGCTGCTGGTCAACCTCACCGACTACCTCGACACCGGCCTGTTTCTGGACCACCGCCCGATGCGCATGCGCATTCAGCGCGAGGCTGGCGGCAAGCGCTTCCTCAACCTGTTCTGCTATACCGCCACCGCCAGTGTGCATGCAGCCAAGGGCGGCGCGCGCAGCACCACCAGCGTCGACTTGTCCAAGACCTACCTGGACTGGGCACGGCGCAACCTGTCGCTCAACGGTTTCTCGGACAAGAACCGCCTGGAGCAGGGCGATGTGATGGCGTGGCTGCAAGCCTGCCGCGAAGACTACGACCTGATCTTCATCGACCCGCCGACCTTCTCAAATTCCAAGCGCATGGAGGGTGTGTTCGATGTGCAGCGCGACCATGTCGAGCTGCTTGACCTGGCGGTAGCCCGCCTGGCGCCGGGCGGCGTGCTGTATTTCTCCAACAACTTCCGCAAGTTCCAGCTCGATGAACATCTGCTGGAGCGCTATGCGGTCGAGGAAATCACTGCCCAGACCCTGGACCCGGACTTTGCACGCAACAGCAAGATCCATCGGGCCTGGCGCATTCAGGCGCGGTGAGGCGTCGCGCAACGGGGGGCGCCAGCAGCGTGGCAAGTAGCTATGATTGCAGATAGCCGCCACGATCACTGCTGGCTGGCGTTGTGAGTTGAATTATGTCGCTGCAATTCTTGCGTCCCACGCTCCTGGGGTCGATCAGCGAGCAGGTCTGCGCCTGGCTGGCTGCGCTGCTGGCACTGTGCGCCGGCGCGCTGCTGACCGCGCTGCTGGCCATGGCCGCTGGTGAGCTTTACCAGCACCAGTTGCGCCAGCGCTTTGAGTTGCTGGCCTCGGAGCGTTACAGCCGGATACAGGAACGCCTGCAGGACCAGGTGCAACGCCTGGACAGCCTGCGGCGTTTCTTTGTGTACGCCGATGCCATCACCCGCGAGGAGTTCGATGGCTATGCACGCCCGTTGCTGCAGCGCACCCAGGCTTTCGCCTGGGCGCCGCGGGTGCTGGGCGCCGAGCGCGACGCGTTCGAGCGGCGGGCGCGGCACAGCCTGGGCAGCGCGTTCAGCATCCAGGAGTTGAGTGAACAGGGCGTGTTGCAGGTGGCACGGCCGCGTGCGCTGTATTACCCGGTGTTGTATACCCAGAGCCAGGGCAGCCAGGTCCAGCCCTGGGGCCTGGACCTGCTGTCACAACCGGCACGACAGGACGCATTGGCCAGGGCCGGCAGGTCGGGTTCGCTGGCGGTGACCGCGCCGCTGGATCTGCTGGGCGTGGCCCCGGCCGATATGCGTGGCATGGTGATGGTCACCCCGGTGTTCGGTGCCAGTGGCGCCGAGGGGCAGCCGCTGGGCTACGTGGTTGCCGTGATCGGCATGCGCCAGTTGATGGCCGATGGCTTGCCCGGTGCCGACCAGGACAACCTCGTGGTGCAGATTCTCGATGACAGCGCCGAGGGCCCGCAGGCTGTACTGTTCCAGTCGGCCAATACCCTGGCGGACTCTACCCTTCAGGCCAGTTTTGCGCTGCACCTGGCCGACCATGACTATCAGTTGCACATTCGCCCCAGCCTCCTGTTCATGCAGGCCAACCAGTCCTCGGTGGTGAGTGCGGTGGTGTTCTTCGGCGGGTTGCTCAGCCTGTTGCTCAGTGCGTTGCTCTACAGCCTGTTAAACCAGCGGCAGCGTGCCTTGGCGCTGGTCGAGCAACGCACCGCGCAATTGCGTGTCAGCGAGCAATCCTTGCGCGATACCCATGGCCAGCTGCGCAGCGTGCTGGATGCGGCGACCCAGGTGGCGATCATTGCCACCAACCTGCACGGGGTCATCAGTACGTTCAATGCCGGCGCCGAGCGCATGCTTGGCTACCGCAGCGACGAGGTGCTGGGGCACCTGACACTGGAAAACCTGGTGTTGCCCCAGGAATTGCAGGCGCGTGCGCAGCGCATGAGCCTGCATTACGGCCGCCAGATCAGCCCGGCGCAGGCGATGTTGACCGATACTGCCACCCACCCCGACAGCGAGCCGGCCGAATGGAGCCTGCTGCGCAAGGATGGCAGCCACCTGCAGGCCAACATGCTGGTGACCGCGGTGCTCGACGAGCAGGGGTTGTGGGTCGGGCACCTGGCGATCTGCATCGACGTGACCGAGCGCAAGCGTGTACATGAAGCATTGGCCGCCCGCGACCGATTGCTGGAGAAGCTCAGCGCCGAAGTGCCCGGCGGCATCTATCAGTTCTGCCGCAGGGCCGATGGCAGCTCCTGTTTCAACTATGCCAGTGAAGGTTTGCGCGATATCTACGAGATCGACCTGGCAGTGCTCAAGCGTGATGCCTCGGCGGTGTTCGAGCGCATTCATCCCGACGACCTGGCGCATTTTCGTGCATCGATCCGCTACTCGGCCGAGCACCAGACGCCCTGGCGCGAAGAGTACCGTGTGCAGTTGCCCACAGCCGGCTTGCGCTGGATACGTGGCGAGGCCACGCCGGAACCTGGGCCGGACGGTGGCACGCTGTGGCATGGCTACCTCAGCGATATCTCCGACCTCAAGCGGGTCGAGGAGGAGTTGCGTGCACTGTCGGTGACCGATGCGTTGACCGGTATTCACAATCGGCGCTACTTCCAGGAACGCCTCAAGGCCGAGCTGGACCGCGCCCAGCGCGATCAGCAGGATCTGGCGGTGATCATGCTCGATATCGACCACTTCAAGCGAATCAACGACCAGTACGGGCATGCCGTGGGCGACCATGTGCTGCAGAGCCTGTGTCAGCGTATCAGCCATCGTCTGCGACGCACCGACGTGTTCTGCCGCCTGGGCGGGGAGGAGTTCATGGTGCTGTGCCCCGGCAGCAATGCCGCGCAGGCGCGCACCCTGGCGCAGGAATTGTGGCAGGGGCTACGCAGTACGCCGGTAGACGGCGTGGGGCGGGTGACCGCAAGTTTCGGTGTGGCGGGCTGGCGCCCGGGAGAGGGCGCCGATGCCTTGCTGCTAAGAGCCGACTCGGGCGTCTATGCGGCCAAGCAGGCCGGCCGCGACCGGGTCGAGGCCGAACTGCGCTGAGCCAGGCTCAGGGCTGCTGCACGGTGGCGTTGCCGGCCAGTTTCGGCTGCCGGTAGAGGTCCAGCAGCACCTGGTCGAGCACTGCCGAGGCGCCCCATGGCTTGGGATCGTTGAGGATCGCCACCACGGCCCAGGTGTTGCCGTTGCTGTCGCGGCTGAAACCTGCGATGGCGCGTACGGTGTTCAGGGTACCGGTCTTGATGTGGGCTTCGCCGGCCATGGCGGTGCGCTTGAGGCGCTTGCGCATGGTGCCGTCCATGCCGGTCAACGGCATCGAACTGATGAACTCGGCGGAGTACGGGCTTTTCCAGGCGGCCTGCAGCAGGGTGGCCATTTCCCGTGCGCTGACGCGTTCTGCACGCGACAGGCCGGAACCGTTCTCCATGATCAGGTGCGGCGCAGTAATGCCTTTTTTCGCCAGCCACTGGCGCACCACACGCTGTGCGGCACGTGCGTCGTCGCCGTCGGCGTCGGTACGGTACTGCGCGCCCAGGCTCAGGAACAGCTGCTGGGCCATGGTGTTGTTGCTGTACTTGTTGATGTCGCGAATGACTTCGACCAGGTCCGGGGAAAACGCGCGGGCCAGCAGGCGCGCACTCCTGGGTACTTCGGCGACCCGGTCGGCCCCCTGGATACGCCCGCCCAGCTCACTCCAGATGGCCCGCACGGCACCGGCGGCATAGGCCTGGTGATCGAGCAGCGACAGGTAGGTCTGGGAGTTGCAGCCGTCGGCCAGTTGGCCGCTGACCACCACGCTCACGCCGTCGGCCTGTAGCACCGGGTTGTAGCGCACTTCGCCCTTGCACTGGGTGCCGGGTACGGCCTTGACCTGGTTGTCGATGCGGATGCTGGCGATCGGCGGCTCTACCGACACCCGCACGTTGCCGCCATCGTTGCGTGCCACGAAACGCAGGGCCTTGAGGTTGACCAGCAATGAGTCAGGCTTGACCAGGAACGGCTTGTTCTCGTCACCCCCATCGTCGTTGAACTGCGGCAGTTGCGGCTGCACGAAATGGCTGCGGTCCAGCACCAGGTCGCCGCTGATGGTCTGCACGCCGTTGGCGCGCAGGTCGCGCATCAACAGCCAGAGCTTTTCCATGTTCAGCTTGGGGTCGCCGCCGCCCTTGAGGTACAGGTTGCCGTTGAGGGTGCCGTTGCTCAGGGTGCCGTCGGTGTAGAACTCGGTTTTCCACTGATGGGTGGGCCCGAGCATTTCCAGGGCCGCGTAGGTGGTCACCAGCTTCATGGTCGAGGCCGGGTTCACCGACACATCGGCGTTGAACACCGTCGCAGTGCCCGGGCCGTTGAGCGGCAGCATCACCAGCGACAGCGCATTGTCCTGCAGCTTGTTGGTGCGCAGGGCCTGCTGCACCTTGGGCGAGAGGGTGGTATTGACGGGGGCGGCGTGGGCCGGCATGGCCAGTGGCAGAAACAGGCCGGCGAACAGCAGTGAACGTAGAGATTTGGTCATTTGCACGTGAACCCTGCAGGCGAGGGGTGAAAAAAACCAGAGCGCAATAGGGTGACGGCCCCGGTATGGAAAAATATAGCGCGCATTATGCACCACGCATGGCGCCGATGGGCCGAACAATGCCTGTCGGTGCAGCGATTTGTCGGGTTTTATTCAGGCAGTTTCACGGTGGAACTGGTAAAGTGCCGCGCGTTATTACTTAAGAGGATTGTTTCATGGCGACCAACCGTTCCCGCCGTCTGCGTAAAAAACTGTGTGTAGACGAGTTCCAGGAAGAAGGTTTTGAACTGAACCTGAGCTTCAAGGAAGATCTGTCCGACGAAGCCGTTGACGCCTTCCTCGATGCATTCCTGACTGAAGCCATGGATGCCAACGGCCTGGACTATGTCGGTGGCGACGACTTCGGCCTGGTGTGCAAGGCCAGCCGTGGCTCGGTCACCGAAGAGCAGCGCGCTACCGTCCAAGCCTGGTTGAACGCTCGCCCAGAGCTGACCAAGATCGAACTCAGCCCGCTGGTTGATGCCTGGTACCCAGAGAAGCCGATCAATTCGGCCAACTGATACCTCGCCAGACGGCAGCCTTTGCGGCTGCCGTTTTCGTTTCAGCGGTTCGCTGGCTACCTCGACAACGCATCGAGCGTACGCTGCAACGCCCGCTCCACGCGGGTCATTGCCGCCAGCACCTGGCGCTTGCGACGCCTGAGCACTGGTTCTGCTGCCAATCCTTCGCAGGCCTCCTCCAGCCGTTCACACGCGCGCATCAGCGCGTGCGCCTGTACCATCCGCGCCACCCCCAGCACTTTGTGCGCCGCGTCCCTGAGCACCTCGGGCGAGCCGTGGGTGTCGGCGTCGAGCAACTGCTGACGATCGGCCGGGCCACACCCGAGCAACTGTTCGAGCAGCCGGCACAGCTCGCCGGGATCGTTGCCGATGATCGGTTCCAGCCCCAGCAGGTCGATCAGGTCAGCCTCGGCCGGTGGCGCCTTGGCCTTGGGCGGCGGTACCTCGTTCAAGCGTTGGCTGAGCTCGTGCAGGCTGATGGGCTTGAGCAGGCAATCGTCCATGCCGGCCAATCGGCAGCGCTCCAGCACTTCCGGCTGTGCATTGGCGGTGTACGCCAGAATGGTGCAGGGCGTACGGCCCTGCTGGCGTTCTTCGTCACGCACTGCCTGGGCCAACTGGTAGCCGTTCATCTGCGGCATGTTGCAGTCCACGATCAGAATATCGAACGGCTCCTGGCGCCAGGCCTGCAGTGCGCTCATGCCATTGTCGGCAGTGGTGTGGCGCACGCCCAGGTAGTCCAGCTGCTGGCCCATCAGCAGCAGGTTGGCGGGGTGGTCGTCGACCACCAGCACCTTGACCTGGGGGGCTGGTAGCGTGACCTGCACCGGTTCGAGGATTTTCTCGCAGACGGCGAGCCCGGTCAGCGGCATGCTGATGCGCACTTCGGTGCCTTGGCCGGGTTCGCTGTGCAGCGTCATTTGCCCGCCCATCATGGCGCACAGGTTGCGGCTGATCACCAGCCCCAGCCCCGTGCCGCTGCGCGCCAGGCTGCTATCGGGCGACACCTGGGCGAAGGGTTGGAACAGGCGCTGCTGGTCTGCCTGGCTGACGCCGATGCCGGTGTCGCGTACCGCCAGGGTCAGGTTGAAGGCGTCGGCCCCGCCGGTGGGGTGCAGCGCCAGTTCTACGCGCACCTGGCCCTGTTCGGTGAACTTGATCGCATTGCTGACCAGGTTGGACACGATCTGCTTGAAACGCAGCGGGTCGAGCAGTACGTCACGGTGCGCACTGGCGTCGATGGCCAGGCTCAGGTTCAGCTCCTTCTGTCGCGCCAGGCCCTCGAACACCCGGCCTACCGACCCCACCAGTTCGCCCAGGTGAGTGCGTTGCGGGTGCAGCGTCATGCGCCCCGACTCGATGCGCGCGATGTCGAGAATATCCCCAATCAGCACCAGCAGGTCGCGTGCCGAGCCGTAGGCAACTTCGATGGCGGGGCGGTCCAGGTGCCCGGCGTCTGCGCGTTTGAGGGCCAGCTCCAGCATACCGATCACGGCGTTCATCGGCGTGCGGATCTCGTGGCTCATGGTCGCCAGGAAGGTGCTTTTGGCACGATTGGCGTCGTCGGCCTGCTCCTTGGCCAGGCGCAGGTCCTGGATCAGTTGGCGGCGCTCGCTGATGTCCAGCCAGCCGCCGATGATGCCCTGCACCTCACCCAGTGAATCGCGGTAGGGCAGTACCCAGTGGTAGATGGTCAGTTCGCGGTTCTTGAGCATCAGTGGCCGGTCGACGATCAGCGGCAGGCCCTCGTTCATGACCTGCTGATAGTCGTCCTGGATCTGCTGTGCATTGTTGGTGGCTGCCAGTGGTGCCTCCTGCAGTGACTTGCCGAGCACCTCTTCGGGGCGCGCCTCCACCGCCTGCAGATAGCTTTCGTTGCAGCTTTGCAGCAACCCGTGGCGGTCGCGCACGTAGATCGGGTGCGGGGTGCCGTTGACCAGCGCACGCATGAATGCCAACTGATCGCCCAGGGCGCGCTCGACTTCCTCGCGGTGTTTGATCTGGCGCCGCATCCAGCCGTTCCAGGCCAGCGACAGCACCAGCAGCAGGCACGTGCCGAGCACCATCTGGATGATGAAGCGCTGGTGGCTCTGCCAGTACGAACTGGACTCGCCACTGAAGTCGCGCCAGCGGCTGTTGATCACGCCCATCTCCTGTGGCGCGATGCTCAGCAGGGCTTTGTCGAGGATCGAGGTGAGTTCGTGCGCGTCCCGCGGGGTGGCCATCGAGAACGTCGCCGGGGCGTCGCCGATGGTGGCGCGGATGGTGATCTGTTGCTGGGTGGTGAGATTGAAGTTGGCATTGACCAGCGACATGACCATGCCGTCCACCTGGCGCTGTGCGAGCAGGGCGGCGGAGGCCGCCGTGCTTTCGGTCTCGATCAGCTGGATATCGCTGTAGCGTTGACGCAGGCCCTCGTTGAGGGTGTTGCCCCGTGTCACGGCCATGCGCTTGCCTTGCAACTGGCGCAGCGACGCCGGTTGTGTCTCGCCGGTGCGGGTGACCAGTACATAGGCGCTTTCCAGGTACGGGCGGCTGATGCTCAATGTGGTTTCGCGCTGCGGGCTGGGGGAAATGGCGGCAATCACATCGGCACGGCCCTGCTCAAGTTGCTCGATCATGTCGCTGATGCCGCTGCTGCGCTGGATATCGAAGCGCAGGCCGGTGCGCAGGCGAATCAGTTCGAGCAGGTCGGCCGCGATGCCGCGCAGGTTGCCGGCACTGTCGTAGAAGCTCAGCGGTGCAGCGTTTTCATTGACCACCACGCGCACCACCGGGTGCGCGGCCAGCCAGCGCGCTTCGCCAGGCGACAGTTGCAGCTTGCGGTCCGAAAGCAGAATTCCGTCACCTGCGCTCCAGCGTTGGAAAATGCTGGTGCGCATGGCGTTGGTGACCGCGTCCAGGGTGGCGTTGACCAGTTCCAGCAACGGGTGGTTGTCGGCGCGCAGGGCAAAGCTGAAACCGACCGGTTCATGTTTGCCGAAATTGGCCATCTTGAGGTTTTTCACATAGCCTTGGTTGATCTGGTAATGGGTCGACAGGGTGTCGCCGAGAAACACGTCTGCCTGGTCGAACGCCACGGCATTGAGGGCATTGTGGTAGGAACTGTAGGTTTGCACCTTGGCCTTGGGGTAGGTGGCGCGTACCTCGGCCAGCGGCAGGTAGTGGGCGACCATGCTCACGCGCAAGCCTTCGAGGCCGGTGTCCAGTGCACGGACTTCGTTTTCGCGGGTGACCAGCACCGGCTGGTCGTTGGCGTAGGCGTGCGACAGGGTGATACCGGCACGGGCGGCATCGTAGCCATTGGCGCTGCCCAGCAGATCGATGTCCCCGTCGATCAGCGCCTGCAGGGCCTGGTCGCGGCTGGCATAGCGCTTGATCTGGATCGGCCGCTTCAAGGTGTTGCCGATCAGACCGGCAAAGTCGGCGGTCAGGCCTTCGTAGTCGCGTCCACTGGCGGTCATGTCGAAAGGGGCGTAGTCCGGGGCCGAGGTGCCCAGTGTCAGGGTCGCACGCCCCTGTATCCAGTCGGCCTGGGCCGGTGACAGCGAGACCTCCACCGGGGTTGCCCCGCTGCGGCTGAGCAGCCGGTAGGGAAGGGTGTCGAGGCTGGCGGCAAGGGCGGGCAAACTGAAGCAGGCGCCTGCCACCAGCAGGCAGAGCATGCGCCAGTGGCGACCAGAACGCAGGCTCATACCAGTGCGTTGCGCTTGGCCATTTCGATCAACTCCACCAGCGAGCTGGCCTTGAGCTTTTGCATCAGCCGCTTCTTGTAGGTGCTGACGGTCTTGTTGCTCAGGAACATGCCGGAGGCGATCTCCTTGTTGCTGCGGCCTTGCGCAAACAGTTGCAATACCATCAGTTCGCGGTCGTTGACGGTTTTGAACAGGTCCATCTCGGTAGTGCTGCCGCCTTGCTGGCGCAGTGGATTGATGGCCTGGCTGGGGAAATAGTTGTAGCCGGACAGTACCGCCTTGACTGCACTGAGCAATTCGCTCAGGTCTTCCTGCTTGCACACATAGCCGCAGGCGCCGGACAACATGCAGCGGGTGGCGAACAGCACAGGCGACTGTGCGGTCAATACCAGTACCTTGGAGCGCGACGACATGCTGTTGAAGCGCGACAGCACTTCCAGCCCGTCCAGCTTGGGGATGCCGATGTCGAGAATGATGAGGTCGGGTGGTGATTCGCGGGTCAGTTGCATGGCGTCGACGCCGTTATCGGATTCGCCGACGATCCGATAGCCTTCGTTCTCCAACAACATGCGAACTGCCAGGCGAATGACGGGATGATCATCGACAATTAATACTGAGTGCATAGTCACCTTCCGGGTCGGGGCCATATAGAAGCGGCACCTTAGCCCAGATAGAAGGCGGGCACATAAGTAGACCCGGGCTCAAACTTGATATGGGAAAACTCCTACATAAAGTTGAGTATCGGGCTACAAAAAGTTTGAGAGTTGAAACTAATTGATTCAAGTTTACGCGTTATCAAGTGCGCAGTTACTTGCATGCCGAGGGCATGGAAGTTACTGCGCTCGCATAATACGACCTTTCAGCTTGGGCTGGTACGCCCGGTCATTTCCCGCGCCATTTCGCTGGCATAGCTGTCGGTCATGCCGGCGATGAAATCGATCATGCGCAGGAACGCGCTGTGCAGCGAGCTGGACGGGTCTGGCGCATTGTTGCCCAGCAGGTCGAGGATGCGCCGGTGCTTGAACGACGGGGTGCGCCCGCCATGCTGCTCCAGGGCGGCACCGCAGAAGGCATTGAGCAGGATCTCCAGCGTGGTATAGGCGCCGATCTCGTGCAGGGTCTTGCGTTTGTCCTGGAAGATCTTCTTGCGTGCCATGTCCTTGGCCTGCAGTACACAGCGCTTGGCCGGGCCATGCATGTGCTCGACCAGATCGCCTGACAGGGTGCCGGCCAGCAGGGCGTGCTGCTGTTCGACGAATGCCCGCGCAGCGGCGTTGGTCAGGTGCTCGATGGCCTTGCCGCGCAAGATCGCCAGCTTGCGTCGGCGTGAATCGCCAGGGCCCAGCTGACGGTAGGTCTGCGGCAGATCATCGCCCACCAGACCGAGCAGCAGCGCCTCGACTTCGGCATAGTCGAGCAGCTCCATTTCCAGGCCGTCCTCCAGGTCGATCAGCGCGTAACAGATGTCGTCGGCGGCCTCCATCAGGTACACCAGCGGGTGACGTGCCCAGCGCTGCGGCTCGAGCTGCGGCATGCCCAGCTTGCGCGCGATCTGCTCGAGCAGCGGCAGTTCGCTCTGGTAACAGCCGAACTTGTGCTTCTTGTAGCCCAGCGCATCGGCGTGGCGGGCGGTCCAGGGGTACTTGAGGTAGGTGCCCAGGGTGGCGTAGGTCAGGCGTGTGCCGCCGTCGAACTGGTGGTATTCCAGTTGGGTGAGCACGCGAAAACCCTGGGCGTTGCCTTCGAAATTGAGGAAGTCGCCACGTTCGGCATCGCTCATCGCGTCGAGCCAGCCGCGTCCGGCCGCCTGCTGGAACCAGTGGCGTATTGCATCTTCGCCCGAGTGACCGAACGGCGGGTTGCCGATGTCATGGGCCAGGCAGGCCGATTGCACGACCATGCCCAGATCACTCGGGTCGCACCAGTGCGGCAGGCTCTCGCGCAGGGTCTCGCCGACGCGCATG
This sequence comes from Pseudomonas aegrilactucae, assembly GCF_019168305.1. Taxonomy (GTDB): domain Bacteria; phylum Pseudomonadota; class Gammaproteobacteria; order Pseudomonadales; family Pseudomonadaceae; genus Aquipseudomonas; species Aquipseudomonas aegrilactucae. The sequence goes on along the minus strand of NZ_JAHTBI010000032.1, from coordinate 24,332 downwards.
CCCAGCGAGCGGCCCACGCAGCTGACTTCCAGCGAGTGGGTCAGGCGGGTATGGATATGGTCGTTGCTGGTGACCGGGTGCACCTGGGTCTTGCGCCCCAGGCGGCGGAAGGCACCCGAGAAGATGATCCTGTCGTGGTCCTTGTGAAACGGGCTGCGCCCCAGTTCTTCGGGGCTGTGCAGGGTCTTGCCGAGACGTTCGCGGGTAAGCAGGGTATGCCAGTCCAAGGCCGGTTCTCCAGTGCGGGGGCTGGCGCCTAGCTTCCCGTGTCGCGGCCCTGGCCGCAAGCCTCAGAGGCCGTCGGCATCCAGGTCGATCAGCAGCAGGCGCTGGCCATCATCGAAGCATTGCCCTGCGGTCAGGCAGTACTGGTTGGTGGTGGCGTCGCGGTAGGTGCTGGAAAGTATCAGCCGGCGCTCATCCCAGCCTTCGGCCAGCAGGTGGTAGAAATACGGTCGCCAGGACCAGTTGTGGCCCAGATAACGTGCATCCACGTGCCAGCGCTGATCACGCCACTCCAGGTTGGGGGTGAGCTGGGTGCCGTGCCGGTCGCACAGAAAAAAGCGCAGTACCCAGGGATAGGCGGCCAGGTTCGGCAGGTGCTCCAGCGGCGCGTTGGCCAACGCCCACGCCTGCAGTTGCGGCATCAGTTCACTGAGCTGATGGCGACGCTGCATCAGGCGCCCGCGCTCCGCCAGCTTGGCCTGCACATAACGCTGACGCAGTTCGGCAAAGTGCGCGACAAATGCATCGGCGGCAAAGAACCCGGCCTGGGCCTGGGCGAACAGGTGGCCCTGCAGATAACGCGCACCGCATTCCAGGGCAAAGTTGAGTTCAGCTTCGGTCTCGACGCCTTCAGCGATGATCCAGCACCCGGTTTTTTCGGCCATCTGCGCCAGGGCCTTGACCACTTCGCTGCTTGGCCCGCCGCGTGCGGCGGCCTGAAACAGGCGCATGTCGAGCTTGAGAATGTCGGGCTGCAGCGCCAGTACCCGGTCCAGTTGCGAGTAGCCGGCGCCAAAATCGTCGATGGCGATCCGGGCGCCGGCCTGCCGGTAGCGCGCCACCACCTCTGCAAGACGCTGCAGGTCGCCCCCCAGCTCGGTGATTTCGAACACCAGCCGGCGCGGGTCCACGCCCGCCTGCTGCACTTGCAGCAGGCTGGGCAAAGGCTGCCCAGCCTCCAACTCGCTGATCCAGCGTGGTGAGATATTGAGGCTCAGGAACCAATCGTCCGGCGCCTGCCGGAAGCGCCGCAGGGCCTGGCCGCGCAGCTCGCGGTCGAGCGCACGCAAATCTTCGGACGGCTGCTGTGGGTCGGCGAACAACGGGCCCACGGAAAGCGGCTGGCCGTCGGCCTGCACCAGGCGGCCGAGCGACTCGATGCCGGCAATAAGGCCGGTGGCCGTATCGATAAAGGGCTGATAGCAGGCGAGCGGTTGCCCGTCGAACACGGCGACTCCTTGGCTTGAACGTGACGACTGGCCGGGCGGCCAGCAACGGCGGGCCACACCCGCCGCCTCGTTTTGCAAGAATGCAGCCAGCTTTCGCCTAGCGCTTGCCTGACTGCATGAACAGCCTGATCAGCGGCGCCAGGCTGCTGCCCAGGCCCGCCAGGCGGGTCAGGCTGCCGCTGCGCGCGCCCTTGCCGGTCAGGAACCCGAGCAGCACCACGGCGCCGATGCCCCACAGTGGCCCGTGCTTGATGCCCAGGCCACCTTGCAACCCGCCTTGCAAGGAGTCACCCATGCTGCGCAGGCGGGTCAGCGGCTTGAGCACCTGGCCGGACTCATGCCGGATCTCCTGGCGGTGCATTTCCAGGCGCAGGCGTATCAGCGCCTTGCGCAGTTCGCGTCGATCGGTGGTTTTCGGCAGTTCAGGCAGGCTCATGGCAACAGGCGCTCCCGGTCCTTGGCGAGTTCTTCGAGGGTGGCATGGAACGGCGACGATTCGTCGAACACTGCCGCTTTCAGGCGCAGGCCGCAGAACGCTGCCGCCAACCCGTAGAACACACACAGGCCGATGATGCCGGCCAGGCGGTAGCTGTCCCACAGCAGGATCAGCAGCAGCGCCGACAGGCCGGTGAGCAACAGCAGGGCGAACACCAGGGCCAGCCCGGCGAACAGCAGCAGGCTCAGGGTGCGTGCCTTCTGCTCCTGCAGTTCGATGCCGAACAATTCGACGTGGCCGTGCAGCAGGCCGAGGATCGCCGCGCCCAGGCGCCGCGAGGACGAGCCGGTGGTTTCGGTTTCCATACCAGGGGCCTCAGCGACGGCTGGCCAGCAGGCCGATCAGAAAGCCGACGCCCGCCGCGATGCCGACGGACTGCCAGGGGTTGGTCTGTACGTAGTCCTCGGTGGCGCTGAGTGCCGCCTGGCCGCGTTCACGCACCGACTCCTGGGTCTGCTGCAGGCTTTGGCGGGCGCGCAGCAGGCTGTCATGGATCTGCGTGCGCAGCTCGTCGGCCTGGTCGCCTGCCAGGGTGGCGCTGTGTTCCAGGAGCTTTTCGGTGTCGCGCACCAGGGTCTGGAAGTCAGCCATCAGAATGTCTTGAGCAGTCTTTGCCGTTTTGCTGGCCATGGGTCTCTCCGTGTCGAGTGGGCGTTTGGGATTTCGAGTGCAGGGCGGCGCGGAAGGTTCAGTGAAATCGGCACTGGTACAGCATTTGCTTTGCCCTGGTGCAACCGAACGGGTGCGCGCGCCAAATCCGGGCGTCGGCGCACAACCGCTCGGTCAACCTTAACCCAATCCACGACAAACCCAGGAAAAAACTCCAGGCCGGCGCAATCAGCGTCCGCGAGAAGACAGCAATGCGGTCCAGGATGGTGCGCGCGTGGTGTGTTCGAACCGCTTTGGTGCTTTTTTCGTACAGCAGGCCTGCCCAACACATGGAACATTTGCAATCCGCGGTGGACTCACTGGTCCAAGGCTCCAACACCCTGTTCATCCTGCTTGGTGCCGTCATGGTGCTGGCCATGCATGCCGGTTTCGCTTTTCTCGAGGTGGGCACGGTTCGGCACAAGAACCAGGTCAATGCGCTGTCCAAGATTCTCAGCGATTTTGCCGTCTCGACCCTGGCGTACTTCTTCGTCGGCTACTGGCTGTCGTACGGCGTGCACTTCCTGCACCCGGCCGCGACGCTGGGGGCTGATCACGGCTACGGGCTGGTGAAGTTTTTCTTCCTGCTGACCTTTGCGGCGGCGATCCCGGCAATTATCTCCGGTGGTATCGCCGAGCGTGCGCGCTTCGCCCCGCAGTTGTGCGCCACGGTGCTGATCGTGGCGCTGGTCTACCCGTTCTTCGAGGGCATGGCGTGGAACGGCAACTTTGGCGTGCAGGCATGGCTGCAGGCGCGCTTCGGTGCTGGCTTCCATGATTTTGCAGGGTCTGTGGTGGTGCATGCCATGGGCGGGTGGCTGGCGCTGGCGGCGGTGCTGCTGCTGGGGCCGCGCAATGGTCGCTACCGTGACGGCAAGCTGGTGGCCTTCGCCCCGTCCAACATTCCGTTCCTGGCGCTGGGTTCATGGATCCTGATCGTCGGCTGGTTCGGCTTCAACGTGATGAGCGCACAGACCCTGCAGGGTGTCAGCGGGCTGGTCGCGGTCAATTCGCTGATGGCCATGGTCGGCGGTACGGTGGCCGCGCTGGTGGTCGGGCGCAATGACCCGGGCTTCTTGCACAACGGCCCGCTGGCCGGGCTGGTGGCGATCTGCGCCGGCTCCGACCTGATGCACCCGGTCGGTGCGCTGGCCACCGGCGCGATTGCCGGGGCCTTGTTCGTGTGGTGTTTCACCGCCACCCAGAACCGCTGGAAGATCGACGATGTACTCGGTGTGTGGCCACTGCACGGGGTGTGCGGCGTGTGGGGCGGGATCGCCTGCGGGATCTTCGGCCAGGTGGCATTGGGAGGGCTGGGCGGGGTCAGTCTGGTCAGCCAGCTTGTCGGTACCCTGGCCGGAATAGCGGTGGCGCTGCTGGGCGGGCTTGCCGTGTATGGCGGTATCAAGTGGGCGTTGGGCCTGCGCCTGAGCCAGGAGCAGGAGTACTACGGCGCCGACCTGTCGATCCACAAGATCGGCGCCACCAGCCACGATTGAGTGGCCTCAGCGCCCGTGCAGCAGGCGTGCCTGGCAGGCTTCGATGGCTGCGGTGGGGCCACTGAGCAGCACTGCATCGCCGGCGTGCAGGCAGGTGTCGGTGGCCAGCGCCAGGTCCTCGCCGTCGCGCTGCACGGCCTGCACCTCGACGCCCAGCAGGTCCAGCGCCAGTTCTGTCAGTGGGCGCCCGCAGGCATACGCTTCGGCGCCAAGGTTGACCGCGTGCAGCATCACCTTGGGCAGGCCCTCGCTGTCCACCGGGCTGGTCTGTGCACCCTGGTAGAAACCGTGCAGCAGCCGGTAACGGCTGTGGCGCACTTCGTCGATACGCTGTTGCACACGTTCCTGCGGCACGCCCAGCATCACCAGCGCGTGGGAGGCGAGCATCAGGCTCGACTCCAGCAGTTCCGGTACCACTGCCGTTGCGCCGGCCGCGCGCAGTTCGTCGCGCAGGCTGTCGTCGCGGGTGCGCACCAGGATCGGCACCTGGGTGTTGAGGTGGCGCGCGGCCTTGAGCACGCTGATGGCGATGTCGGTCTTGTCCACTGCGATCACCAGCAGGCGTGCACGTTCCAGGCCGATGGCCGCCAGCAGTTCGCCGCGCCGCGAATCGCCATAGTGCACGCAGTGTTCGCCGGCAGCGGCTTCCTGAACCCGCACCGGGTCATCGTCCAGGGCGATGAAGGCGTGCTGCTCGCGACGCAGGAAGCGCCCGATGGACTGCCCCACACGGCCGTAGCCGCAGATCAGCACGTGGCCGCTGAGTGCGGCGCTCTGCGCCTGGATCTCTTCGAGCTGCACCTCCTGGTTGGGCTTGCGGTGCAGGCGGGCGGCGAGGGCGGGGGCGCCACGCAGCATCAGCGGGGTGACCAGCATCGAGCAGAAGGTGGCGGCCAGCAGCAGGTGCCCGAGGGCGTCGGGCAGCAGGTGGGTCTGCTGCATCTGGGCCATCAGTGCAAAGCAGAATTCGCCGCCCTGGGCCAGGGCCAGGCCACTGCGCCAGGCGGTTTCGCTGTCGCTGCCGCGCAGCTTGACCAGCACGGCCACCACCGTGCCCTTGACCGCCAGCAAGGCCAGGGTCAGGCCGAGGATGGCCAGGCCATGGCTGGCAAACAGCTGCAGGTCGATCAGCATGCCGATACTGACGAAGAACAGCCCCAGCAGGATGTCGCGAAAGGGCCGGATGTCGGCTTCGATCTGGTGGCGATAGTTGCTTTCGCCCAGCAGCATGCCCGCCAGGAACGCCCCCAGCGCCGGTGACAGGCCCAGCAGGTGGGTGAGCCAGGCGGTGAGCAGCACGATCACCAGCGCCAGCAGCACGAACAGCTCGGCCGAGTGCGAGCGGGCCACCTCATGGAACAGGCGCGGCAGCAGCCATCGGCTGGCCAGCAGCAGGCCGACGAACAGGATCACGGTCTTGCCCAGGGTCAGCGGCAGTGCCCAGTACCAGGCCTGGCCGCTCTGGCCGGCGAACACCGGCACCAGGGTCAGCAGCAACACCGCGACCACGTCCTGGAACAGCAGCACGCCGATGGCGTTCTGGCCATGGCTGCTGAAGATTTCGCCCAGGCTGCTCAGCTCCTTGCTGACGATGGCGGTCGATGACAAGGCCAGCCCCGCCCCCAGCAGCAGCGCTGCGCCGGTGGACATGCCGAGCAGTGAAAGCAGGCCGGCCAGCAGGACGCTCGAACAGATCACCTGCAGGCTGCCCAGGCCGAACACCACACGGCGCAGGGCGAGCATCTTGCTCAGGGAGAATTCCAGGCCCAGGGAAAACAGCAGGAACACCACGCCCATTTCCGCAAGGTCGGGCAGCTCCTCGCTTTCGTTCACCCAGTCCAGCGCCGTGGGGCCCACGAACAGGCCGACGCACAGGTAGCCCAGTACCGGGGGCAGTTGCAGGCGCCTGAACAGGGCAATGACGACCAGTGACGAGGCCAGGATGATCAGCAGGTTGGCAAACACTCGATACGCTCCATGGGGCAAGGCGGGTCTTTCGTGCAGTTGGTAGCGGGCAGTGGGCAAAAAAAACGCTCAGGCTACAGTGTGTTCGGTGGTGCTCGATTGATCTGTGTCAGGCTGCCGGCCATTGTCGTGGATACCTCGACTGGGCCCGTATCCAGACCTAGAATGGTGATCCGTTTCCAGCCTTTGCGGTACTGTCCCATGCCTCCTGAAACACAACTGTTCGGTACCCTGGGCTGTCACCTGTGTGAAGTGGCCGAGGCTATCCTCATGCCGTTCGTTGAGCACGGGCTGCTGGTCGAGCTGGTCGATATTGCCGACCGCGAGGAGAATGTCGACCGTTATGGCTTGCTGATTCCCGTGCTGCGTCGCTGCGATACCGGCGCGGAGCTGAGCTGGCCGTTCGACGCGGACCAGGTGGTGGCTTTCCTGCGCTGAGCCCTCGGGACGTTTACATGCGCATGCACAAATACAGGTGCAGTGGCGCGGTTGGCGTTGGAGAATCGTCCTCGCAGCCTATGGCTGCGACGAATTCTCAACCGCCAAGGAGTGGCGAACATGAACCTGAGTCCGCATTTCACACTAGAAGAACTGACGGCTTCCGACACGGCCCTGCGTGAGGGCCTCGACAACACCCCAGCGCCCGATGCCCTGGCCAATCTGTGCCGCTTGAGCCAGTGCCTGGAGCAACTGCGTCACAAGGTCGGGCGCCCAATCCGAGTCAGCAGCGCCTACCGCAGCGCCGAAGTCAACCGCCGGGTCGGCGGGGCACCCGGCAGTGCGCACACCCTGGGCCTGGCCGCCGACATCATGGTCTCGGACATGCCCGCCCGCGCGCTGGCACAACAGGTGATCGACAGCGGCCTGGCCTTCGATCAACTGATCCTCGAGTTCGACCGCTGGGTCCACCTGGCGCTTGCCGAAGGGGCGGGGCGCCAGCAGGTGCTGACGGTGCGCGAAGGCACCGGTTATCTGCCGGGCTTGCAGTGACTACTGTTCATTCATACACTGTATGTAAATACAGTTATCGAGTGAGCGCTTGCGCCAGAGGGACCGGACGATGGTCAACGTCGAACAATTGAAATACAGCGTCAACCGCATGTCCGTCGAGCAGGTGCGCGAAGCTGTCCTCGAACTGCGCCTGGACGGCCTGGTGACCGAGGGAAAAACGCCCTTCAGCAAGGTGCATTTCAACACCTGCTTTGCCGAGATCGAAGCGCTCTTTCAGCGTGCCGGCTATCACCGTCCGCTGGATGTGGTGGGGTATCAGGGCTTGCTGTATGCGCTCTACGACCCAGGCCGCTGGGAGGCGGTGGAGGTGCTGCGCTGGCTCAAGGAGTTCACCGAGGCGGCGGCAAGCCAGGCTGGCTGAGCGGGCGGCCATGCAGGATAATGGCCGCCCAACCCCAGGCGAGCGTGTTCATGAGTGTCCCCTTCGATCCGGCCCAGCATCAGGCCAGTACCGTGTGCCTGCCACCAGGTAACTGGGCCACCGTGCTCGATTGCCTGTGCGATCACTTCAAGGCCATCAGTCGCGAACAGTGGCTCGACCGTATTGCGCGGGGGCGGGTGCTGGACGCACAGGGGGCGCCGATCATGCTGGGGTTGGCCTACAAGCCCGGCTTGCGCATCCACTATTTTCGCGAAGTGCCCAACGAGAAGCCGATCCCGGTGCAGGAGCACATCCTGCACATCGATGAACACCTGGTGGTGGCCGACAAACCGCACTTCCTGCCGGTGACGCCAACGGGTGAGTACGTCGAGCACACCCTGCTGCGTCGCCTGATCCGACGCCTCGACAACCCGCACCTGGTGCCGTTGCACCGTATCGATCGGCATACTGCCGGGCTGGTGCTGTTTTCCGCCAACCCGCAGAGCCGTTCGGCCTACCAGCAACTGTTCCCCACCCGCCAGATCGACAAGCACTACCAGGCCATCGCCCGTGCCTTGCCTGAGCGGGCGTTCCCCCTGGTGCACAAAAGCCGGCTGGTCAATGGCGAGCCGTTCTTTCGCATGCAGGAAGTGGAGGGTGCCAGCAACAGCGAGACGATTGCCCAGGTGCTGGAGAAGAACGGCGAGTGGTGGCGCTATGGCCTGTCGCCGGTGACCGGCAAGACTCATCAGTTGCGCGTGCACATGACCGCACTGGGCGCGAGCATCTGCAACGATCCGTTCTACCCTGAGGTACTGCAGGGCGCGGACGACTACGCAAAGCCGCTCAAGTTGCTGGCCCACAACCTGCGCTTCAAGGATCCGCTGATGGGCGAGGAGCGTTACTTCGAAAGCCGGCTGACGCTCGACTGGTAGGCCGCTGTCGGCGCACAACCGGCAGGGTTGTGCGCCACAGGGTTTAGCGGTTGAAGCGTTCCACCAGCGAGTACTGGGTGGTGGCGGTCAAGGTCAGCTGTTCGCTGAGCAGCGCGGAATGCTGAGCCTGCTCCGAGGTCTGGTCGGCCAGTTCGGCAATGGTGCTGATGTTGCGGCTGATTTCATCGGCCACGGCGGTCTGCTCTTCGGTGGCGGCGGCAATCTGGGTGGTCATGTCGGTGATGTTGGCCACCGCTTCGCTGATGCCCACCAGTGCCTGGTCCGCTTCCATTACCCGCGCCACACCTTCCTCGGCCTGGCGATGGCCGGCTTCCATGGTTTGCACGGCGTTGCTGGCAGTCTGCTGCAGCTTGGCGATCAGGCCGTGGATCTGCCCGGTCGATTCGCTGGTGCGCTGCGCCAGCTGGCGCACTTCGTCGGCCACTACCGCAAAGCCGCGGCCCATCTCGCCGGCGCGTGCCGCCTCGATGGCAGCGTTGAGCGCCAGCAGGTTGGTCTGGTCGGCAATACCCTTGATCACATCGACCACGCCACCGATCTCGTCGCTGTCGCGGGCCAGTTGGGTCACGGTCAGGCCGGTCTCGCCAACGGCGGTGGACAGGCGCTGGATCGCGTCGCGGGTTTCGCCGGCAATGTCACGACCGCGGCCGGTCAGGCGGTTGGCTTCCTGGGTGGCATCGGCGGTGCGCTGCACGTGGTTGGCCACTTCCTGGGTAGTGGCGGCCATCTGGTTGACAGCGGCGGCGACCTGTTCGGTTTCGACGCGCTGACGTTCCAGGCCCGAGGAGCTGTTGTGGGCCAGTACGTCGGATTGACGTGCTTGCTCGTTGAGGTGCTCGGCGGTGTCCTGCAGACGGGTCAGGCAGGTCTTGAGGCGGGCATCCTGGCTGAGCATGGCCATCTCCAGGCGCGCCTGTACACCGCGGCTGTCGGTGTACATCTGTGCGATCAGCGGGTCGGAGGTGGTCTGTTCAGCCAGGCGCAGCAAGCGCTTGAGGCCGCGCTGCTGCCAGCTCAGGCCCAGCAGGCCCAGCGGTACCGACAGGCCGGCGGCCACGGCGAAGCCCCACGAGTGGCCCAGCCAGCTGCCGATCAGGAAGCCGACCTGGCTGACCAGGATGAACGGCAGCCAGTCCTGCAGTACCGGCAACCAGCGGTCGCGGCGCGGGATGGCCGGCTTGCCCTGGTTGATGCGCTGGTACAGCTCTTCGGCGCGGCGGACCTGCTCGGCGCTGGGCTTGACCCGCACCGACTCATAGCCGACCACCTGGTTGTTTTCGAACACCGGCGTCACGTAGGCGTTCACCCAGTAGTGATCACCCGACTTGCAGCGGTTCTTGACAATGCCCATCCACGGCAAGCCTTGCTTGAGGGTGCTCCACATATGCGCAAACACGGCCGGCGGCACATCCGGGTGCCGAACCAGGTTGTGTGGCGCACGAATGAGCTCCTCCCGCGAAAAGCCGCTGATCTCGACGAAGGCATCGTTGCAATAGGTGATCACACCCTTGGCATCGGTGGTCGAAATCAGGCGTTGTTGTGCAGGGAAAGTACGTTCGCGCTGGGTAATCGGCTGATTGTTACGCATAAGCTGTTCTATCCGGGAGGCTTTCGTGAGGTATCGGCAGATAGGCGTTTTTATTGAATGGATATTTAAGGAATATTGATCCGGCTCAAGGTGCGCTTTCTGGTCGTGGTGTAGTTGAAGTGTGCAAAGTTCTGAAAATTATCGGCATTCTTTCATAGGTTTGTCACATTAGTCAGCTAATGACCAGTGGTTCACGGTATCGCCAGCTGAGGGTAGGTAAAGCCTGAAAAATGGATCAGGTTGACGCCGAAATGCGTGACCACCGCTGCCAGCAGGCCGCCATATCGGTAGGCCAGGCCGTAGCCGATACCGGCCAGGCTCCCCAGCAGCATCCAGTGCCAGCCCGCCCCCAGGTGCGCCAGGCCGAACAGCCCGGCGGCCAGCACCAACGCCAGGCTATCGCCCCGGGGGATGCGTGCGAACCAGCGTTGCAGGCCGCCCTGCAGGTAACCGCGAAACAGTGCCTCTTCGGCCAGGCTCACCAGCAGCAGGTTGTTGAGCGCCCACAGCCACGCGGTGGCCGGCCATTTCGGCGCCCAGGCCAGCATGCCCAGCAGCCAGGCACCGCCCAGGCAAACCGTCGCCGTCAGCGGCAGGGCCAGCGCCACGCTGGCCCAGCCATGGCGCAGGCCGCGTGCCCGCACGATCCACGGGCACGCCAGCAACAGCCATAGCGCGATCAGTGGCTTGTCGAGGTTGAGGTACATCGAGAAGGGTGTGGCATCCGCCGTCAGGCGCTGTGCGTCGATCACCAGGGCGTTGTGAAAACCGGGCAGGGCATGCACCGCCAGACCGGTCGCCACGGCGACGAACAGGCCGTGGCCCAGTCCTGTGAGCCAGCGTCGGCAGGGGCGCCGCACCAGCCAGCCGGCACCGAACAGCGCGATGAAGCTGCAGGCCGCCGCAGGGCCGAGGCTGCCGTAGGCCAAGGCCAGGGCATAACCGCAGGTGAACAGAAACAGCCCGATCCATTGGGGCGCAAGCATGGTCAATCCTTAAAGGTACAGCGCAGGGTCGGCAGCGCGACTGGCCAACCCTGCGCCAGGGCACGTGCTAGCCCGCGATCAGTTGTCTGAGCACGTAATGCAGGATACCGCCGGCCTTGAAGTATTCCACTTCGTTGAGCGTATCGATACGGCACAGCACCTGAATCTGCTCCTGTGCACCGTTTTCGCGGGTGATGCGCAGGGTCAGGTTCATGTGCGGGCGTATCTGGGTGTTGCTCAGCCCAACGATGTCCAACTGCTCCCGGCCGTTCAGGCCCAGGGTCTTGCGGCTCTGGCCCTCGGCAAACTGCAGCGCCAGTACGCCCATGCCTACCAGATTGGAGCGGTGGATGCGTTCGAAGCTTTCGGCCAGCACGGCCTTGACCCCGAGCAGGTTGGTGCCCTTGGCGGCCCAGTCGCGGCTGGACCCGGTACCGTATTCCTGCCCGGCAATCACCACCAGTGGCGTGCCTTCAGCCTGGTAGCGCATGGCCGCATCGTAGATCGCCAGCTTCTCGCCGCTGGGCACATGCACGGTGTTGCCGCCTTCTTCGCCGCCGAGCATTTCATTGCGGATGCGGATGTTGGCGAAGGTGCCGCGCATCATCACTTCATGATTGCCCCGGCGCGAGCCGTACGAGTTGAAGTCGCGTGGCTCCACGCCCTTGTCGCGCAGGTAGCGCCCGGCCGGGCTGTCGGCCTTGATGTTGCCGGCGGGAGAAATGTGATCGGTGGTCACCGAGTCGCCCAGCAGGGCCAGCACGCGGGCGCCCTGGATATCCTGGATGAGCGGCAACGGTTCGGTGATGTCGTCGAAGAACGGCGGGTGCTGGATATAGGTGGAGTCTTGCTGCCACACATAGGTGGCTGCCTGCGGCACCTCGATGGCCTGCCATTGGGCGTCGCCGGCGAACACTTCGGCGTACTCCTTGTGGAACATCGCGGTGTCGACCTTGGCCACGGCGGCGGCAATCTCCTGCTGGCTGGGCCAGATGTCGCGCAGGTACACCGGCTGGCCGTCCTTGCCGGTGCCCAGCGGCTCGCTGGTCAGGTCTACACGTACGCTGCCGGCCAAGGCGTAGGCCACCACCAGCGGTGGCGATGCCAGCCAGTTGGTCTTGACCAGCGGGTGCACACGGCCTTCGAAGTTGCGGTTGCCCGACAGTACCGAGGCCACCGTGAGGTCTGCCTGGGTGATGGCTTTCTCGATCGGTTCGGCCAGCGGGCCGGAGTTGCCGATGCAGGTAGTACAGCCGTAGCCCACCAGAGCGAAGCCCAGGGCATCGAGATAGGGGGTGAGCCCTGCGGCATTGTAGTAGTCGGTGACCACCTTGGAGCCGGGCGCCAGCGAGCTCTTGACCCAGGGTTTGCGCTGCAGGCCCTTTTCCACGGCCTTTTTCGCCACCAGGCCGGCAGCCATCATCACGCTGGGGTTTGAGGTGTTGGTGCACGAGGTAATGGCGGCGATCACCACCGCACCGTCCTTGAGCAGGTGATTGGCGCCCTCGTATTCGAAGCTTGCCTCGCCGGCCTGATCGGCGTTGCCGACCGCAACGCCGCCGCCACCTTCGCTTTCCAGGCGGCCGACCTCCTTGCTCGAGACTTTGGGTTGCAGGCTGATGAAGCTGTTGAACGCCTGGCTGACCTGCGACAGCGCCACGCGGTCCTGGGGGCGCTTGGGGCCGGCCAGGCTGGCCTCGACTTCATCCATGTCCAGCGCCAGCGCGTCGGTGAACGCCGGCTCCTGGCCGGGCAGACGCCACAGGCCCTGGGCCTTGCAGTAGGCCTCGACCAGTTGCACGGTGTCCGCCGGGCGCCCCGACAGGCGCAGGTAATCCAGGGTCACGTCGTCCACTGGGAAGAAGCCACAGGTGGCACCGTATTCGGGAGCCATGTTGGCAATGGTTGCGCGGTCGGCCAGGGGCAATTGGGCCAGGCCGTCACCGTAGAACTCGACGAATTTGCCGACCACGCCTTTCTTGCGCAGCATCTGCGTCACCGTCAGCACCAGGTCGGTGGCGGTGATGCCCTCGCGCAGCTTGCCGCTGAGCTTGAAGCCGATCACCTCGGGGATCAGCATCGACACCGGCTGGCCGAGCATGGCCGCCTCCGCCTCGATGCCGCCCACGCCCCAGCCCAGCACGCCGAGGCCGTTGATCATGGTGGTGTGTGAGTCGGTGCCCACCAGCGTGTCGGGGAAGGCGTAGGTGCGCCCGTCTTCCTCACGGGTCCACACGGTGCGGCCCAGGTACTCCAGGTTGACCTGGTGGCAGATGCCGGTGCCGGGCGGTACCACGCTGAAGTTGTCGAAGGCATTCTGCCCCCAGCGCAGGAACGCGTAGCGCTCGCCATTGCGCTGCATCTCGATGTCGACGTTTTCGCCGAAGGCCTGCGGGCTGGCGTAGCGGTCGACCATCACCGAGTGGTCGATCACCAGGTCCACTGGCGACAGCGGGTTGATCCGCTGCGGGTCGCCGCCGGCCTTGGCCATGGCGGCACGCATGGCCGCCAGGTCGACCACGGCGGGTACGCCGGTGAAGTCCTGCATCAATACCCGCGCAGGGCGGTACTGGATCTCGCGGTCCGAACGATGCTGCTGCAGCCAGTCGGCCAGCGCGTGCAGGTCCTGGCCGGTGACGGTCTTGCCGTCTTCCCAGCGCAGCAGGTTTTCCAGCAGCACCTTGAGCGACATGGGCAGGCGCTGCAGGTCGCCGAGGCTGCGGGCGGCTTCGGTCAGGCTGTAGTAATGGTATTCACGGTTTTGCACCGTCAGGGTCTTGAGGGTTTTCAGGCTGTCGAGCGAGGGCATCTGCCAACTCCTTCTGCGTCGGTGCCTGGCAATCATCCTTGCAGTCGCCAGTTCACCGCCTCTGTGACGGTCCGCACGGCACGGACCTGGCTGAACGGTCAGGTTAGCCCTGTTTGGCGGGCCTGACCAAGTACTGGACCGGCGGGGCGTGTCGCCAGTTCCTAAACTGCTTTATCATTCGCCGATTTGTCGGGTGCCTGTGTTGCGCCCGGTCAGGCTTGGTGTACCTGCCAGCCGTTCTGGAGTAATTGATGAATACCCTGTTTATGCATTGCCGGCCCGGTTTCGAGGGTGAAGTGTGTGCCGAGATCGCCGAGCATGCTGCACGCCTGGGGGTTGCCGGTTATGCCAAGGGCAAGCCGCAGAGCGCCTGCGCCGAATTTGTGTGCAACGATGCCGAGGGTGCCGAGCGGCTGATGCGCGAACTGCGTTTCAAGCAGTTGATCTTCCCGCGCCAGTGGGCCCGTGGCAGCTTTGTCGAGTTGCCCGAGACCGACCGCGTCAGCGTGCTGCTCGAACACCTGGCCAGCTACCCGGTGTGCGGCAGCGTGTGGCTGGAGGTGATGGACACCAACGACGGCAAGGAACTGTCGACCTTCTGCCGCAAGTTCGAGGCGCCACTGTGCAAGGCGTTGACCAAGGCGGGTCGGCTGGTCGAGGACGACAGCAAGCCACGCCTGCTGCTGACCTTCGTCAGTGGCAGGCGCGTGTTCGTCGGCCTGGCGGCGGCGGACAACTCGGCGATGTGGCCGATGGGCATCCCGCGCCTGAAGTTTCCGCGCGAGGCGCCGAGCCGTTCGACGCTCAAGCTCGAGGAGGCCTGGCACCATTTCATCCCGCGCGACCAGTGGGAACAGCGCCTGTCCGGCGACATGACCGGGGTCGACCTGGGGGCGGCGCCGGGTGGCTGGACCTACCAACTGGTCAAGCGCGGCATGCTGGTGACCGCCATCGACAACGGGCCGATGGCCGAGAGCCTGATGGACACCGGGTTGGTGCAGCACCTGATGGCGGACGGCTTTACCTTCAAGCCCAGGCAGACCGTTGACTGGATGGTGTGCGACATCGTCGAGAAGCCGGCGCGCAGCGCGGCGCTGCTCGAGACCTGGCTGGGCGAGGGGCTGTGCCGCGAGGCGGTGGTCAACCTCAAGCTGCCGATGAAGCAGCGCTATGCCGAAGTGCGGCGTTTGCTCGAGCGCATCGAAGAGGGCTTCAAGGCGCGCAAGATCAAGGTGTCGATCGGCTGCAAGCAGCTGTATCACGATCGTGAAGAGGTGACATGCCACCTGCGTCGCCTGGATATGAAGCCGCGTTGAACCCTTCGCTGGCAAGCCAGCTCCCACAGGGTTTTGCGGCGCTCACAGAACCTGTGGGAGCTGGCTTGCCAGCGAAGAGGCCCTCAAGACCAACACCGAATAACCGCAGCCCCCGGAGTACCTGATGACCGATTTCACCCCTGACGCGACCCTGGACGCCACCGGCCTCAACTGCCCCGAGCCGGTCATGATGCTGCACCAGGCCATCCGTGACATGGCGGCCGGCGGCCTGCTCAAGGTGATCGCCACCGACCCCTCGACCCGGCGCGACATTCCCAAGTTCTGCGCCTTCCTCGACCATGAGCTGGTGGGGCAGCAGGAGGACGCCGGTACCTACCTGTACTGGATCCGCAAGAAAGCCGGCTAACTCCGGGCCTGCTGGCGAATGCGCTTGCGCGCACTGCGCGCCAGGCGCACTGAGAGCATCAACGCCGCACAGGTCAAACCGACGATCAGCCCTTGCCACAAGCCACTCGGGCCGCTGGCCGGGCCAAAATGCTCGGTCAGCCCCAGCAGGTAACCCACGGGCAAGCCGATGCCCCAGTAGGCGAACAAGGTCAGGATCATCGTCACCCGGGTGTCCTGATAACCGCGCAGGGCCCCGGCAGCCGTCACCTGGATCGCATCCGAGAACTGGAACAGCGCCGAATATACGATCAGCATCGAGGCAATCTGGATCACTGCCGTATCTGTGGTGTAGATGCTGGCGATCGGTTCGCGCAGCCACAGCATCAGGCTGGCTGAAAAGCACGCGTAGGCCAGCGCCGTGCCCATGCCCACCCCGGCGGCAAAGCGTGCCTGGCGCGCATCGCCGGCCCCGATGGCCTGGCCGACACGCACGGTCACGGCCATGCCCAGCGAGTAGGGGATCATGAACACCAGCGAGCTGACGTTCAGGGCAATCTGATGCCCGGCCACCACGGTCGCGCCAAGGCTGCCGATCAACAGCGCAATCACCCCGAAGATGCTCGATTCGGCGAATACCGCGATGCCGATCGGCAGGCCCACGGTGAGCAGGCGCTTGATCACCGGCCATTGTGGCCAGTCGAAGCGGGCGAACACCTGGGCCTGGCGATACGCTGCCGCCCGGCCGACCCACAGCGCCATGGCCAGCGCCATGAACCACATCACGATACCGCTGGCCCAGCCGCAGCCTACGCCGCCCATGGCCGGCAGGCCCAGGTGGCCGTAAATGAACACATAGTTGAGCGGGATGTTCAGCATCAGCCCGCTGAGCCCTATCACCATGCTCGGGCGCGTACGGCCCAGACCGTCGCTGCAGCAGCGCAGCACGTAGTATAGCGCCACCGCCGGCAGGCCGAAGGCGATGCCTTGCAGGTAGCCCATGCACGGCGCGATCAGTTCGGGGTCGACCTTCATCAGGTGCAGCACAGGCTCGGCGCCGAGCAGCAGGGCGCAGCCGCCCAGGCCGACCACCCCCGCCAGCCACAAGGCCTGGCGCACCAGCGGGCCGATCTCGGCGTACTGCCCGGCACCGAAGCGCTGCGCCACCTTGGGTGTGGTGGCCAGCAGGATGCCGGTCATCAGCAGGAACACCGGTACCCAGATCGAATTGCCCAGGGCCACGGCTGCCAGGTCGCGCGGGCCGACCCGCCCGGCCATCACCGCATCGACGAAACCCATGGCGGTAGTGGCCAGTTGCGCGATGATGATCGGCGTGGCCAGGCGCAGCAGGCTGCGTGCTTCGGTGCCCACCCGCGCGGGGCGAGAGAGGCGGGTGGTGTCGGCGTTCAGGTGCGTCAAGGCAGGCGTCCACAATAAAGGCGCGGAAAACCGCCTAGTCTACGCCTTGACGCCTTGGTCAGGAAATACGCGGGCAGGCTTTATCTTGGCTGGATCGGGCCGACCGTATGGGCCTACACTGCGCTCCCCTACAGGAGAGCGCCATGCTGATTGTTGCCGACGAGAATATTCCGCTGCTCGATGCCTTCTTTGCGGGTTTCGGCGAGCTTCGCCGTTACCCCGGGCGCAGCATCGATCGCGCCTGTGTGCAGGACGCCGATGTGCTGCTGGTGCGCTCGGTGACCACGGTTGACCAGGCCCTGCTCGAGGGCAGCCGGGTGCGCTTTGTCGGTACCTGCACCATCGGCACCGACCACCTGGCGCTGGATTACTTCGCCCAGGCCGGCATCCAGTGGTCCAGCGCGCCGGGTTGCAATGCCCGCGGGGTGGTCGACTACGTGCTGGGCAGCCTGCTGACCCTGGCCGAGCTCGATGGCGTGGCGCTGGCCCAGCGTACCTATGGGGTGATTGGTGCCGGCGAGGTGGGTGGGCGCCTGGTCGAGGTGTTGCGCGGGCTGGGGTGGGCGGTGCGGGTGTGTGATCCGCTGCGCCAGGCGGTCGAGGGTGGGGATTACGTGAGCCTGGACCAGGTGCTGGCCGAGTGCGATGTGATCAGCCTGCACACGCCGTTGACCAAGGCTGGCGAACACCCGACCTGGCACCTGCTCGACGCCGAGCGCCTGGCGCGCCTGCGTCCCGGCGCGTGGCTGATCAATGCCAGCCGGGGGCCGGTGGTGGACAATGGCGCGTTGCGCGGCCTGTTGCAGGCGCGCGACGACGTGCAGGCGGTGCTCGATGTGTGGGAGGGCGAGCCGCAGGTGGATGTGGCCCTGGTCGACCTGTGCGTGATTGCCACGCCGCATATTGCCGGCTACAGCCTGGACGGCAAGCAGCGGGGGACCGCGCAGATCTACCAGGCATTCTGTGCCTGGCGCGGGGAGGCCGAGACGGTGCGGTTGGCCGACCTGCTGCCACGCCCATGGCTGGCGCAACTGAGCCTGCAGGCCGAAACCGACCCGGCCTGGGCCTTGGCCACGCTGTGCCGTGCGGTGTACGACCCGCGCCGCGACGATGCCGAGTTTCGCCGCAGCCTGAGCGCCGATTCGCAGGCGCAACGGCTGGCCTTCGATGTGCTGCGCAAGCAGTACCCACCGCGACGCGAGATCGAGGGGCTGGCGGTGCGCATCGAGGGTGATGCGCCCGAGTTGCAGCAGATGGTAAGGGCAGTGGGCGCAGTGTTGGCATAGTGCTTGAGTTGCGTCGCCCCCTTCGCTGGCAAGCCAGCTCCCACAGGTACAGCACCTTCCTCGGGATCGGTGGATGTTCTGTGGGAGCTGGCTTGCCAGCGAAGAGGCCGGGCCAGCCAATGCTGAAATACCAGGCATAAAAAACCCGGCACCAGGCCGGGTTGATTGAATAAGGGGCTCAGTCTTTCTTGGCGAGCTCTACCCGGCTTTTCTCCAGGTCCTCGCAGGCTTTCTTGATCATGTCTTCGGTGATCTCGATTTCCCTGCCCTGGGCATCGATGATCGATCCGCACGCCGGGTTCGGGTGGCCGGAGTGCTTTGCTTCATTGGTGCTGTTCTGCAAGGTCATTTCCTGTCTCCTCATCAGGTTTCGCGCTCAGACTAGATCTGCGACATGACCGCTCTGTGACAGTTCCATCGACGATCCGTGACGGTTACCAGTCCACCAGAAAGTAAGACAAATCGCCAGTGCCACTTTAGAACTAAACGCTCTAGCTACTGCCTTGCATGGGCGTGGCCGCACTTGGTGTAGGCTGTAGTTACCCATGGATAAACAAAAGCCACTTATGCCCAGCCTTCTTTCTTCCCGCCAACGCCAGGCCCTGCAACTGGCCTGGCGTTTCATTCGGCCCTATCGCACCCAGGCCCTGGGCGCGCTGTTGGCGCTGGTGGTCACCGCCGGCATCACGCTGTCGATGGGGCAGGGCATCCGCCTGCTGGTCGACCAGGGTTTCATGACCCAGTCGCCGCACCTGCTCAACCAATCCATCGGCCTGTTCATGCTGCTGGTGCTGGCGCTGGCCGTGGGCACCTTCAGCCGTTTCTACCTGGTGTCCTGGATTGGCGAGCGGTGTGTGGCGGATATACGCCAGCAGGTGTTCGACCATCTGGTGTACCTGCACCCGGGCTTTTTCGAGAGTAATCGCAGCTCCGAGATCCAATCGCGCCTGACCGCCGATACCACCCTGCTGCAGTCGGTGATCGGCTCGTCGCTGTCGCTGTTCCTGCGCAACGCACTGATGGTGCTGGGCGGTATCGTGCTGCTGTTTGTCACCAACCCCAAGCTCACCAGCATCGTGGTGCTGGCCCTGCCATTGGTGCTGGCGCCGATCCTGATTTTTGGCCGACGCGTGCGCAGCCTGTCACGCCAGAGCCAGGACCGGATCGCCGACGTGGGCAGCTATGTGGCCGAAACCCTCGGCCAGATCAAGACGGTGCAGGCCTACAATCACCAGGCCCGTGACCAGCAGCGCTTCGGCCTGACGGTGGAGGCGGCGTTCAGCACGGCGCGCCAGCGCATCGTGCAGCGTGCCTGGCTGATCACCCTGGTGATCGTGCTGGTGCTGGGCGCTGTCGGGGTGATGCTGTGGGTGGGCGGCATGGACGTGATCGCCGGGCGCATTTCCGGCGGCGAGCTGGCGGCCTTCGTCTTCTACAGCCTGATCGTCGGCAGTGCCTTCGGCACCTTGAGTGAAGTGATCGGCGAGTTGCAGCGCGCGGCCGGGGCGGCAGAGCGGATTGCCGAACTGCTGGCCGCGCGCAGCGAGATCCATGCCCCCGCAACGGGGCTGGAGCGCCTGCCGGCACGGGTCAGTGGGCGCCTGGAGCTGCAGGATGTGCACTTTGCCTACCCTTCGCGGCCCACGCCGGCGGCCATCGATGGCTTGAGCCTTAGCGTGATGCCCGGCGAGACGCTGGCGCTGGTCGGGCCTTCCGGGGCGGGCAAGTCGACGCTGTTCGACCTGCTGCTGCGCTTCTACGACCCGCAGCAGGGGCAGATCCTGCTGGACGGCCAGGCACTGACCCGGCTCGACCCGCAGGACCTGCGCCGGCATTTTGCGCTGGTGGCGCAGACCCCGGCGCTGTTCTACGGCAGTGTCGAGGACAATATTCGCTACGGTCGCGCCGATGCCAGCAGCGCCGAGGTCGAGGCGGCGGCGCGCAGTGCGCATGCCCACGAGTTCATCCTGCAACTGCCGCAGGGCTACCAGACCCATCTGGGCGATGCCGGGCTGGGGTTGTCGGGCGGGCAGCGTCAGCGCCTGGCGATTGCGCGGGCGCTGCTGGTGGATGCGCCGATACTGCTGCTGGACGAAGCCACCAGCGCCCTCGATGCGCAAAGCGAGCACCTGATCCAGCAGGCCTTGCCGGCCCTGATGGCAGGGCGCACCACGCTGGTCATCGCGCACCGCCTGGCCACCGTGCAGCACGCCGACCGGATCGCCGTGATCGATCAGGGGCGGCTGGTGGCAATCGGCACGCACCGCCAACTGATCGCCGAAAACCCGCTGTACGCGCGGCTGGCCGCCTTGCAGTTCAATGCGGCATGAAGGAAATGTGACAGGATTTACACGGCTGTCACATTTTTGTAGCAATGCCCTGAGACTATCGAATCAGCTGTTGCGTAATGCTCAATGCAGTTTGGCTGCCGTCGCTCGATGGCAGCTTTTTTTTGCCCGGTGAACGAGGACAAGGACGTCTTTGACTGGTGGCACCTGGTGCTCGCCAGTTCCCCTATCCCTTGTTCCGAGATCCTTCCCGATGTCTCTGCGTAAATCCTTGCGACTGCAAATTCTTGCCCTGCTGGGCGGCAGCCTGCTGGCGATGCTGTTGATTGCCCTGGTGTGCTTCC
Source organism: Pseudomonas aegrilactucae (assembly GCF_019168305.1). GTDB lineage: Bacteria > Pseudomonadota > Gammaproteobacteria > Pseudomonadales > Pseudomonadaceae > Aquipseudomonas > Aquipseudomonas aegrilactucae. The sequence goes on along the minus strand of NZ_JAHTBI010000032.1, from coordinate 3,561 downwards.
AGTTCCTGTCGGCCAGTGTGCGTGGCTACGGTCAACTGGTCGAAGGGCCGCTGCAGGCCTCGCAATTGATCGATGAGGCCAACCTGCAGTTCAAGGTGCAGGTGCAGGAGTGGAAGAACGTGCTGCTGCGCGGCAGGCAGCCGGCCGAGCTCGACAAGTACTGGCAGCAGTTCGCGGCTCGCGAGCAGCAGGTGCAGACGCTGCTGGCACAACTGGTGCGTGACAATGGCGCGGATACAGCGCTCAAGGCGCGGCTGCAGGCGCTCAAGGACAGCCATGCGCAGCTTGGCGTCGCCTATGCACGCGGGCGCGATGCATTCGTGGCTGCCGGGGCCGACCCCGCCGCAGGGGATCAGGCGGTCAAGGGCGTGGACCGTGCCACCAGCGAGCAGATGAGCGAGCTGGTCAGCCAGTTGCGCGCCGATGCCCAGGTGCAGGCTGCAGCCATCAGTGCCAGCGCCCAGCGTACGGTGTGGCTGGGCCTGCTGGTGATGCTCGGCTCGGCGCTGGCCATTGCGCTGCTGAGCCTGTGGCTGGTCAACCGTAGCCTGATCGAGCCGATCCGTCGCCTGATCGAGTATGTCGCGCACCTGAGCCAGGGGCGCTTCGATGCCCGTGTGGCCAGTGACCGCCAGGACGAACTCGGGCGTCTGGCCGTGGCCGCCAATACCCTGCGTGACTTTCTGGCCGACACCGTGGGGCGGCTGCAGGGTAATGCCGGAGAGCTGGAGGCGGCCAGTGGCGAGCTGCGCAGCCTGGCTGCCGGCATGGCGCGTGGCACCGACGATCAGTTCCAGCGCACCGACCAGGTGGCTACGGCGATGCATGAGATGTCCGCCACGGCCCAGGAAGTCGCCCGCCATGCCGCCGATGCGGCGCGCGCGGCAGACGACGCCGATCACAGTGCCCAGGCCGGCGAGCAGGTGATGCAGGCGACCATTGCCACCATCGATGCGGTCAACCGGGAGATTGCCGGCACCGCGGCGGTGATCCGCCATCTGGAGCAGGACAGTGCCCGTATCGGCAAAGTGCTGGAGGTGATTCGCGCGATCGCCGAACAGACCAACCTGCTGGCGCTCAATGCCGCCATCGAGGCGGCGCGTGCCGGCGAGGCTGGGCGCGGCTTCGCGGTGGTGGCCGACGAAGTGCGCAACCTGGCCCAGCGCACGGCGGCGTCGATTGCCGAAATCAACCTGATCATCAGTGCCGTGCAGTCGGGCGCGCTCGAGGCGGTCAAGGCCATCGAAAGCGGCCAGGTGCGCAGCGAGGAGGGGGCCGAGCAGGTACAGCGCGCGGGTGAGATGCTGCAGCGCATCACCCACGCGGTCGAAGCGATCCGCGACATGAACCGCCAGATCGCCACTGCTGCCGAAGAGCAGACCAGCGTGGCCGAGGACATCTCGCGCAACCTGGTGCAGATCACCTGCATCGCCACCACCAACCAGGCTGCGGTGCAGCGTACCGAGCAGGCCGGTCATCGCCTGCATGACCTCTCCGGGCAATTGGGCGAAGTCACGGCGCGCCTGAGGGCCTGAGTGGGGGAAATCCGCCACATGCTGGCACGCTTGCCTGGCAATGTGGCGGATTGTCGCCAGTAAAACGGCTAAAGATGGGGTGCGACCACACGTCCTAGCTATTAGTCGTTGGTCTTGCTTGAGTTGGCCCGTTTCATGCTTATGGCGACCCAGGCTTAAGCCTTGCAAGACACCCAGGGTTGCCACGGCAGCCACGGCGTTACGACCGTTCCCCGCTACAACGATACCCCAGCCGCCAGCCAGGCCATTTGCCTGGGCGCCATGCTGAACAAGCCGTGGCCAGCGCGAGCAAAACCATAAGAGACGGGCGTGCACTTAGGGAGTGGCGGTCATTTGCCAACTACTTCACTTCAATTGGATTGAACTATGAAAAAAATCCTGCTGACGCTCCTGTGCCTGAGCGTCGTCGGTTGCTCCAAGCCCAGTGAACCGGAAAAAACCGTCGACGTCCTGTTGATCGGCGGCGGCATCATGAGCGCAAGTCTGGGGACCTACCTCAACGAGCTGGAGCCAGAGTGGTCCATCGACGTCTACGAGCGCATGGACAAGGTCGCCGAGGAAAGCTCCAACGCCTGGAACAACGCCGGTACCGGCCACTCCGCGTTCTGCGAGCTGAACTACACCAGCGAAGCCGCTGACGGCACCATGGACATCAGCAAGGCGGTCGGCGTCAACGAACAGTTCGAGATCTCCAAGCAGTTCTGGGCCTACCAGGTCGAGCAGAAAGTGCTGAACAACCCGACCTCGTTCATCAACAACGTGCCGCACATGAGCTTTGTGTGGGGCGACAAGAACGTCGAGTTCCTCAAGAAGCGCCATGCGGCCCTGCAGCACAGCTCGCTGTTCCGTGGCATGGAGTACTCCGAAGACCACGCGCAGATCCAGAAGTGGGTACCGATCGTGATGGAAGGCCGTGCCGCCGACCAGAAGATCGCGGCAACCCGCATGCCGATCGGCACCGACGTGAACTTCGGCGAGATCACCCGCCAGCTGTTCGCCTCGCTGACCCAGCACGACAACGTCAAGCTGCACACCTCGCACGAAGTGCGTGACATCGTGCGCAACGCCGACAACACCTGGACCGTAGTGGTCGCCGACCTTGCCAACAAGGGTGTCGAGCGCAGCGTCAAGGCCAAGTTCGTGTTCATCGGTGCCGGTGGCGGCGCGCTGAAGCTGCTGCAGAAGTCCGGCATTCCTGAAGCTGACGGCTATGCCGGTTTCCCGGTGGGCGGCCAGTTCCTGATGACCGACAACCAGGACGTCGTCAAGCGCCACAAGGCCAAGCTGTATGGCAAGGCGTCGGTAGGCGCGCCGCCGATGTCGGTGCCGCACCTGGACACCCGTGTCATCGATGGCAAGGAAGTGCTGCTGTTCGGCCCGTTCGCGACCTTCTCCACCAAGTTCCTGAAAAACGGCTCCTTGCTGGACATGTTCTCGGCGCTGACCACCCACAACATCATGCCGATGACCCACGCCGGTATCGACAACATCGACCTGAGCACCTACCTGATGGGCCAGTTGATGCTGAGCTTCGAAGACCGCATGCATAACCTGCGCGAGTACTTCCCGAACGCCAAGAACGAAGACTGGAAACTGCTGCAGGCCGGCCAGCGCGTTCAGGTCATCAAGAAAGACCCTGTACACGGTGGCATCCTGCAGTTCGGTACCGAGGTCGTGGCTGCGCAGGACGGCACCATCGCCGCGCTGCTGGGTGCATCGCCCGGTGCGTCGACGGCTGCACCGATCATGCTGACCGTGCTGGAAAAGACCTTCAAGGATCGCATCAAGACCCCTGAGTGGCAGGCCAAGCTGAAAGAAATCGTGCCGACCTACGGCCAGAAGCTCAACAACAACCTTGAGCTGACCAACCAGACCCGCGAGTGGACCAGCGCGCGTCTGAACCTGCTGTTCGTGCCGGTGCTGCCGGACGAGGCGGCGGTGGCGGTTTCGCAGTAACGTTGCGTCGAGCGCTTCGCCGGTGTTGCCGGCGAAGCTGCTGAGGCAGGCAAAAACCACAAAGCCCGCA
>NZ_JAHTBI010000031.1 GCF_019168305.1 Pseudomonas aegrilactucae | reverse complement strand
GCTGGACCCTGTGGGAGCTGGCTTGCCAGCGAAGCGGGTCGAAGGCCCGCCGGTTCATTACGAATGCTGGTTCAACAACCGCTCCAGCCGCGCATCCAGCCGCCGCTTGATCTCGTTTTCGATATGCGGGGTAAAGTCGTTGATCACATCCTGCATGATCAGTTGCGCGGCTGCACGCAACTCGCTGTCCAGGTGCAGCAGGGTGTCCTGGCGGCGCGCCTGCGGGTCGGACTCGGCGGCAGGTGCAGGTGCAGCCACGGGCACCGGCTCGGCAGGTTCCAGCAGCAGCGGAATCTGCTCATCGACGGTGTCGGTCAGCAAGGGGGGCTCCAGGGAGTCGTCACCCAGCAACTGGCGAATCGATTCCAGGTCGTCCAGCAAATGCGCGGATTTGGGCATGGGGGCAGGTTTGTCCATCATCAGAGTCGCTGTAAACGGTGGTCTTGCAGAGCATAGCCCTGTTCGCGGTAGAAACGGAAACTGTCCCGCGCTGCCGCGCGAATCGCCGGCTCCTCGACCACGATCTCGGCGATGCGGGCAAAGCGCCCGGCGAACGCAGGCACCTTCAGGTCCAGGTTGACCAGCAGGTCCTGGTGGCTGCCCGGGTCATCACCCAGGCCCAGGGCCACCGCCGCGTCGGGGTCGTCTTCGGCCGTGCTGTGCGGTACGAAGGCCTCGCCCTTGAACGCCCACAGGCGTGCGTCCAGTGCGTCGCGCTGGGCTGCGTCGCTGCAGTTCAGGTACACCCGGTGGCCCAGGCGCCAGGCCTTCTCGCAGAGTTTGCAGGCGAAATCCAGCCGCGCGTCGGGCGCGGGGCTGGGCAGAATATAGAAGTCGACTTTGCTCATCGGGGGGCAGGCCCGCCGGTTACGCCCTCAAGCGTAGCCGGCGCAGCACCTCAGGCGTTGGCGCGATCGAGCAGGTACTGGGTCAGCAGCGGTACCGGGCGGCCGGTGGCGCCCTTGTCCTTGCCGCCGCTGGTCCAGGCCGTACCGGCGATGTCCAGGTGCGCCCAGTTGTAGGCCTTGGCAAAGCGCGACAGGAAGCAGCCGGCGGTGATGCTGCCGGCTTTCGGCCCGCCGATGTTGGCGATGTCGGCGAACGGGCTGTCGAGCTGCTCCTGGTACTCATCGAACAGCGGCAGTTGCCAGGCGCGGTCGTCGGCGCGCTTGCCGGCGTCCAGCAGTTGCCCGATCAGGTCGTCGTTGTTGCCCATCAGGCCCGAGGTATGGCTGCCCAGGGCGACGATGCAGGCGCCGGTCAGGGTGGCGATGTCGATCACTGCCTGTGGCTTGAAGCGTTCCACGTAGGTCAGCGCATCGCACAGCACCAGGCGGCCTTCGGCGTCGGTGTTGAGGATTTCGACGGTTTGCCCGCTCATGGTGGTGACGATGTCACCCGGGCGGCTGGCGCCACCGCTGGGCATGTTCTCGGCACAGGCCAGCACGCACACCAGGTTGATCGGCAACTGCAGCTCGAGCACGGCACGCAGGGTGCCGAACACGCTGGCCGCGCCGCCCATGTCGTATTTCATTTCATCCATGCCGGCGCCGGGCTTGAGGCTGATGCCGCCGGTGTCGAAGGTGATGCCCTTGCCCACCAGCACGAACGGTTTCTCGCTCTTCTTGGCGGCGCCTTGGTAGCTCAGCACGATCAGGCGTGGCGGCTGGTCGCTGCCTTGACCCACGGCGTAGAACGCGCCCATGCCCAGGTCCTTGATCTTCTTCTCGTCGTGCACCTCGACCTTGAGGCCCTTGAACTCCTTGCCCAGTGCCTTGGCCTGTTCGGCCAGGTAGCTGGGGTGGCAGATGTTCGGCGGCAGGTTGCCCAGGTCACGGGTGAAACCCATGCCGTTGGCAATCGCGGTGGCGTGCTTGACGGCGCGCTCGACCTCGGCCAGGCCGGCCTTGTCGGCGAGCAGGGTGATTTTCTTCAGGGCAATCGGCTCGGCCTTCTTGCTCTTGTAATGATCGAATACATAGTGACCATCGAGCAGGCTCTCGGCGAGCAGGCGGACTTTGCCGTAGTGGGCATCGCGGCCGGTCACGGCAACATCACCCAGGGCCAGTGCGGCGTCGCTGCCGGCCAGGCCCTTGAGCACGTTGAGCACGCTGGCAACTACTTTGCGCCAGCTGCGGTCGCCCAGTGCATCCTTGCCCACGCCCACCAGCAATACGCGCTCGGCTTTCACGCCTGGCAGGCCCTGCAGCAGCAGGGTCTGGCCGACCTTGCCGGCCAGGTCGCCGCGCTTGAGGACGGCGCTGAGCGCGCCGTTGCTGGCTTCGTCGATGGCCTTGGCGGTGGCGCCCAGGGTGCGACCTTCACCCACGGTAAGGACCAGGGTGGCGGTTTTCAAGGATGCTGCGGCTACGCTTTTTTACAACCAATTCCATGTCAGGGTCCCCGAATGAACTGTCAGTGCGCGGTGTCTGTGCACGCGCTGTAAGCGGCCTGGCGGCACCGTTGTGCGCCAGTCATAAAGCGCCCAGTTTGAGCCTGCGGCGGGCGCGCTGACAACCCCGGGATGAAGCATTGCACGGCGCCAAGTGACAGGCACGGTCATTCACAGGATAATGCGCGCACTTTTGTCCGGGTTCGCCTTCGCCATTGGCGAATCGGCAACTATCGTGGTTGCAACGTTTTCCTTGTTCGGCTGTCCGAGCCTGACAACCCAGGAGTGTCTGGTTTGATCGTCTTCCGTTATCTGTCCCGCGAGGTCCTGGTGACCTTGAGTGCCGTCAGCGCCGTGCTGCTGGTCATCATCATGAGCGGGCGCTTCATCAAATACCTGGCCCAGGCGGCGCAGGGCATGCTCGATCCGGGCGTACTGTTCCTGATCATGGGCTATCGCCTGCCGGGCTTCCTGCAACTGATCCTGCCACTGGGGCTGTTCCTCGGCATCCTGCTGGCCTATGGGCGGTTGTACCTCGAGAGCGAGATGACCGTGCTCTCTGCCACCGGCATGAGCCAGCAGCGCCTGCTGGGCATGACCATGGCCCCGGCCACGCTGATCGCCGTGCTGGTGGCCTGGCTGAGCCTGAGCCTGGCGCCCCAGGGCGTGACCCAGGTGGCGCAGATCATCAACCAGCAGGACGCACTGACCGAGTTCGACACCCTGGTGCCGGGCCGCTTTCAGAACCTGCGCGACGGCTCGCGGGTGACCTACACCGAACAATTGTCGGACGACCGTGCGCACCTGGCGGGGGTGTTCATCTCCGAGAAGCGCCTGTCCCAGGACAAGAGCAAGGACCGCGGCATTTCCGTGCTGGTCGCCGAAAAGGGCCGCCAGGAAGTGCAGGCCGACGGCAACCGCTACCTGATCCTTGAGAACGGCTACCGTTACGACGGCAACCCGGGCCAGGCCGACTACCGCGCCATCAAGTACGACACCTATGGCGTGCTGCTGCCCAAACCTGAAGTCAGCGAGGAAATCACCGAGCGTGAAGCCATCCCGACCTCCGAACTGCTGGGCAGCACCGCATTGCGCGAACGTGCCGAGCTGCAGTGGCGCATGTCGCTGCCGCTGCTGGTGTTCATCGTGACCCTGATGGCGGTGCCGCTGTCGCGGGTCAACCCGCGCCAGGGCCGTTTCCTCAAGTTGCTGCCGGCGATCCTTCTGTATATGGCTTACCTGACGATTCTGATTGCCGCTCGCGGCGCCCTGGAGAAAGGCAAGTTGCCGATTGGCCTGGGGCTGTGGCCGGTGCACGGGCTGTTCCTGCTGATCGGCCTGGGCTTGATGTACTGGGAGCCGCTGCGCCTCAAACGTGCCAGCCGTCGTGCGGAGGTGGCCCGTGGCTAAGCTAGACCGCTACATCGGCATGAGTGTGTTCATGGCCATCCTGGCCGTGCTGGGGATCATCCTCGGCCTGGCCTCGCTGTTCGCCTTCATCGACGAGATGAGCGATATCAGCGACACCTACACCTTGGCCGAAGCTGCCAGCTTCGTGGTGCTGACCGCACCGCGCCGGCTCTACGACATGCTGCCGATGGCCGCGCTGATCGGTTGCCTGATCGGCCTGGGCAGCCTGGCCAGCAACAGCGAACTGACCATCATGCGCGCGGCCGGGGTGTCCATCGGGCGTATCGTCTGGGCGGTGATGAAGCCGATGCTGGTGCTGATGCTGGCCGGTGTGCTGATGGGCGAGTACCTGGCGCCGCTGACCGAGAACAAGGCCCAGGCCGATCGTTCGCTGGCCCAGGGCGGAGGCGAGGCGCAGAGTTCCAAGCGTGGGCTGTGGCACCGTCAGGGCGACGAGTTCGTGCACATCAACACCGTGCAGCCCAACGGCCTGTTACTGGGTGTGACGCGCTACCGCTTCGACAACGAGCGGCACATGTTGACCTCCAGTTTTGCGCGTCGTGCGCAGTACAAGGACGACCACTGGGAACTCAAGAACGTGACCACCACCTTTTTCCGTGGCGATCACACCGAGGTCATCAAGAACGCCGAAGAGCGCTGGGATGTGGCCTTGACCCCACAACTGCTGAGCACCGTGGTGCTGGCACCTGAGTCGCTGTCGATCACCGGGTTGTGGGACTACATCCACTACCTGTCCGACCAGGGCTTGAACAATGCGCGTTACTGGCTGGCGTTCTGGACCAAGGTGCTGCAGCCGTTGGTCACTGCGGCGCTGGTGTTGATGGCGGTGTCGTTCATCTTTGGTCCGCTGCGTTCGGTGACGCTGGGGCAGCGGGTGTTCACCGGTGTGCTGGTGGGCTTCGTGTTCCGCATCGCCCAGGACCTGCTGGGCCCGTCGAGCCAGGTGTTCGGCTTCCCGCCGCTGCTGGCGGTGGTGATACCGGCGGCGATCTGTGCGCTGGCGGGTGTGTGGTTGCTGCGCAGGGCAGGCTAGCGTTTACCCCTGGACAGCAAAAAGCCGACCTCAGGGTCGGCTTTTTTATTGGGCTGGCTGTGCCGCCCCCTTCGCTGGCAAGCCAGCTCCCACAGGTACAGCAGTGCTCTTGAGGTCACTGATATCCCTGTGGGAGCTGGCTCGCCAGCGAAAGGGGCGCCGCCGATCTACTTGCTGCGCTTGGGTATCCGCACCAACTGCGTCTCTGAATACATGTCATGCCAGGCCCGCTTCTGCTTGTCCACCAGCGACCACACGAACCCCGCCCCCAGGCACAACCACGACGCAATCGACACCACGAAGCGCAACAGCGCCTGCCACAGGCTGATCGCGCTGCCATCGGCGTTCTGCACCCGAATGCCCCACACCTGCATGCCCAGGGTCTGCCCGCCATGGGTCCAGAACTTGGCGAAGAAGCCGAACAGCATGAACAACAGGATCGTCGACAGCAGCGGGTCGCCATCCAGCGCGCCGGCCTCGGTCAAGGCGCGCATGCGCGTCTGGCCGATGATCGCCATCTGCACCATCTTGTACACCAGGGTGGTTACCATCAGCAGCGCGGTGCACAGCAGGAAGTCATAGAACATCGCGGCCAGGCGACGGCCCAGGCCAGCCGCGGGGAACTCGCCCTGCGGTTGTAGAAGTTGCTTGGGCATGCGCTCAGGCTCCAGGTGACAAAGCGCCCATTCTACGGAATTGCACGCACAAAAAAGCCCCTGCCGTTGCCAGCAGGGGCTCTTTTGTTGATGAAGATCAGCCTTCGGCTTGAACTTCGTCAGCCTGCATGCCTTTTTGGCCTTGCACGGCAACGAAGGTCACTTTCTGGCCTTCTTTCAGGCTCTTGAAGCCGTTGCCCTGAATAGCGCGGAAGTGTACGAACAGATCCGGACCGCTTTCTGGAGTGATGAAACCAAAACCTTTCTCGTCGTTAAACCACTTGACGGTGCCGCTCTGACGTTGGGACATTGTCTTATTTCCTTTGGAACTTAAAATTAATAACAGTTTCTTTCAATTGAAAGAGTACTGGGCTGGGTTGCAGGAAAGTAAGAGACGTCGAACGGGTTGTAGCAACACTCAGCGCTACTGCCCAGGTCACGAACCATAGCGACCCATGCAAACACAGTGGAGTGAATCTACACTCATTCCGATTGCAAAAACAAGCCCCGCAGAGCTCCGGTTGACGGGGCTTCGCGGTTTTCCCCGAGCGTGTTTGCAGGCCATGTCCTGATACTGTTCGAACGTTGTAAAACGCGTTCGAAAACGAATATCCCGAACGCGTCATGACACTTTGTTTCAACCTCGATAGTAGCGTTGTGCAACGAATGGCATCTTGCTCACTTGCATCGCCACACGCTTGCCCCGCACGATCGCCCACACCGGTGTATCAAGTGCACTGAAGGCAGTGTCGACATACCCCATGGCCACCGGGCCGCCCAGGGTCGGCCCGAACCCGCCGCTGCACACCTTGCCTATCGTGTTGCCAGCCTGGTCGACGATCTCGGCGTCCTCACGCACCGGGGTGCGCTCCTGCGGCAGCAGGCCGACGCGTTTGCGCGCAACACCTTGCTGCTGATCGGCGAAGATCGCCTCGGCACCCGGGAAGCCACCTGCACGCGTGCCATCGGCACGACGTACCTTGGACATGGCCCACAGCAGGCTGGCTTGGACAGGGGTGGTACTGGCGTTCATGTCATGCCCGTACAGGCACAGGCCGGCCTCCAGGCGCAGCGAGTCGCGTGCCCCCAGGCCGATGGCGGCCACTTCAGGTTCTGCCAGCAGGCGACGCGCAAGGGCCTCGGCACTGGCGCTCGGCACACTGATCTCGAAGCCGTCTTCACCGGTGTAGCCCGAGCGGCTCACGTAGCAGTCCGCGCCCAGCAGTTGCACCGGCTTGAACTGCATGAAGGTCATGCCGGCCACGTCGGGGGCCAGGCGCTCCAGCACCTTGACCGCCGCCGGGCCTTGCAGTGCCAGCAGGGCACGTGCCTCGAACAGCGGCTCGATCGTGCATTGCGCGCCGATGTGCTGGCGCAGGTGGGCCAGGTCCTGGTCCTTGCAGGCGGCGTTGACCACCAGGAACAGTTCGTCGTTGCCCAGGTTGGCGACCATCAGGTCATCGAGGATGCCGCCCTGTTCGTTGGTGAACATCGCATAGCGCTGCATGCCCACCGGCAGGTCGATGATGTCGACCGGTACCAGGGTTTCCAGGGCCTTTGCCGCGCCGGCACCGACCAGGCGAATCTGGCCCATGTGCGACACATCGAACAATCCGGCCTGCTCACGGGTGTGCAGGTGCTCCTTCATCACCCCCAGCGGGTACTGCACCGGCATGTCGTAGCCGGCGAACGGAACCATGCGTGCGCCCAGTTCCAGGTGCAAGGCGTGCAGCGGGGTGTGCAGCAGTGTTTCGGTGGTCATTGATGACTCCTTGTAGAGGCTTGAGGTGGTCAGCACTCGATGATGTTGACGGCCAGACCGCCGCGGGCGGTCTCCTTGTATTTGCTTTTCATGTCGGCGCCGGTCTGGCGCATGGTGCGGATGACCTTGTCGAGCGAGACGAAGTGCTGGCCGTCGCCGCGCAGGGCCATGCGCACTGCATTGATCGCCTTGACCGAACCCATTGCATTGCGCTCGATACAGGGCACCTGCACCAGCCCGCCGATCGGGTCGCAGGTCAGGCCCAGGTTATGTTCCATGCCGATCTCGGCGGCGTTTTCCACCTGCTGCACGGTGCCCCCCATGACTTCGCACAGGGCGCCGGCGGCCATTGAGCAGGCCACCCCGACCTCACCCTGGCAGCCCACTTCGGCGCCGGAAATCGAGGCGTTTTCCTTGTACAGGATGCCGATGGCGGCGGCGGTGAGCAGAAAGCGCACCACGCCGTCCTCGTTGGCACCGGTGATGAAGCGCATGTAGTAGTGCAGCACGGCCGGCACGATGCCGGCCGCGCCATTGGTGGGCGCGGTGACCACGCGTCCGCCGTAGGCGTTTTCTTCGTTGACCGCCAGGGCATACAGGTTGACCCAGTCCAGCACCGACAGCGCGTCGCGCAGGCTGGCCTCGGGATTGGCGCACAGCTGGCGGTAGAGGGCGGCAGCGCGACGCTTGACCTTGAGCCCGCCGGGCAGGATGCCTTCGTTGCGACAGCCCGCCGCGACGCAGTCCTGCATCACCTGCCAGATCTTCAGCAGGCCGCTGCGGGTCTCGGCCTCCGGGCGCCAGGCGGCTTCGTTGGCCAGCATCACCTGGCTGATGCTCAGGCTGTGCGTGGTGCAGTGGCCGAGCAGTTGCCTGGCGGTCTTGAAGGGGTAGGGCAGCACGGTGCTGTCTTCGACGATGCGGTCGGCGCCGGCTGCGCCTTCGTCGACCACGAAACCGCCGCCCACCGAATAGTACTCGCGGCTGCGCACCTGCAGGCCGGCGCTGTCGAAGGCGCGAAAGATCATGCCGTTGGGGTGGAACGCCAGCGGTTTGCGGATCATCGCCAGGTGATGTTTTTCGTTGAAGCCGATGGTGTGTTGGCCCAGCAGGTCGAGCTGCCCGCTGCTGCGGATGGCCTGCAGGCGCGCCGGGATGGCGTCGGTGTCGACACTGTCGGGGTGCTCGCCTTCGAGGCCGAGCAACACCGCCTTGTCGCTGCCGTGGCCCTTGCCGGTGGCGCCGAGCGAGCCGTACAGCTCGACCTTGACGCTGGCGGTGCTGGCCAGCAGGTCGTCGCGGCGCAGGCCCTCGGCGAACCGCGCGGCGGCGCGCATCGGGCCGACGGTGTGGGAACTGGAGGGGCCGATGCCGATCTTGAACAGGTCGAAGACGCTCAGTGACATGGTCGTACCCTCGAATCAGATGAAAAGCTTCGCTGGCAAGCCAGCTCCCACAAGGATCAAGGTGAGCCTGTGGGAGCTGGCTTGCCAGCGAAGGGGCCCGAGAGCCGGACTCAGGCGTCCTGATAGCTCTCGATCGACGGGCAGGCGCACACCAGGTTGCGATCGCCAAACACGTTGTCGACACGCCCCACAGGCGGCCAGTACTTGGCCTCCACCAGCGATGCCAGCGGGTACACCGCCTGCTGCCGGCTATAGCCGTGGGTCCATTCGCCTGCCAGTTCGGCGGCGGTGTGCGGGGCGTTCTTGAGCGGGTTGTCGTCCTTGTCCAGGCTGCCGTTTTCCACCGCGCGAATCTCCTCGCGAATGCAGATCATGGCGTTGCAGAAACGGTCCAGTTCTTCCTTGGCCTCGCTCTCGGTCGGCTCGATCATCAAGGTGCCGGCCACCGGGAACGACATGGTCGGTGCATGGAAACCGAAGTCGATCAGGCGCTTGGCCACGTCGTCGACGCTGATGCCGCTGCTGTCCTTGAGTGGGCGCAGGTCGAGAATGCACTCATGCGCTACCAGACCGTTGCTGCCGGTGTACAACACAGGATAGTGCTCTTCCAGGCGACGGGCGATGTAGTTGGCGTTGAGGATCGCCATCTGCGAGGCACGCTTGAGGCCGGCGCCACCCATCATGCGAATGTACATCCAGGTGATCGGCAGGATGCTGGCACTGCCGAACGGCGCTGCGCACACTGCGCCCTGCTTCTGCTCGAGCTGCGCATGGCCTGGCAGGAACGGCGCCAGGTGCGCCTTGACGCCGATCGGGCCGACGCCCGGGCCGCCGCCACCATGCGGGATGCAGAAGGTCTTGTGCAGGTTCAGGTGCGACACGTCGCCGCCGAACTTGCCCGGTGCGCACAGGCCGACCATGGCGTTCATGTTGGCGCCGTCGATGTACACCTGGCCGCCGTTGTCGTGGATGATCGCGCAGATCTCGCCGATCGCTTCCTCGAACACGCCGTGGGTGGAGGGGTAGGTGATCATCAGGGCCGCCAGGTGCTCGCGGTGCTCGATGGCCTTGGCCCGCAGGTCGTCGATGTCGACGTTGCCGCGCGCATCACAGGCGGTGACCACCACGCGCATGCCGGCCATGTGGGCGGTGGCCGGGTTGGTGCCGTGGGCCGACGAGGGGATCAGGCAGATGTCGCGGCGCGCGTCGTCACGGCTCTGGTGGTAGGCACGAATGGCCAGCAGGCCGGCGTATTCGCCCTGGGAGCCGGCATTGGGTTGCAGCGACACGGCGTCGTAGCCTGTGGCCGCGCACAGCATGGCTTGCAGCTCGTCGGTCAGTTGCTGGTAACCCTGGCTCTGTTCGGCTGGTGCGAACGGGTGCAGGTTGCCGAACTCGGCCCAGGTCACCGGGATCATCTCGCTGGCGGCGTTGAGCTTCATGGTGCACGAGCCCAGCGGGATCATGGTGCGGTCCAGCGCCAGGTCCTTGTCGGCCAGTTTGCGCAGGTAGCGCATCAGCTCGGTTTCGCTGTGGTAGCGGTTGAACACCGGGTGCTCGAGAATCGCCGACTGGCGCAGCAGGGCGGCCGGCAACTGCGCAGGCGTGCTGGCGGCCAGGGCGCTGAAGCCGGGTACGGCCTGGCCGTTGGCGAACAGCTGCCACAGGGCCTCGACATCGGCCGGGGTGCTGGTCTCGTCCAGCGACAGGCCCAGGTGCGCGGTGTCGATATGGCGCAGGTTGAGCTGGCGCGCGCGGGCCTGCTCATGCAGGGCGGCGGTGGCGCTGCCGGTGGCCAGGGTCAGGGTGTCGAAGAAGGCGGCGGTCTGCACACTGACGCCCAGCGCCTTGAGGCCGCTGGCCAGGATCGCGGTCAGCTGGTGGGTGCGCTGGGCGATCTGCTTGAGGCCCTGCGGGCCGTGGTATACGGCGTACATGCTGGCGATGTTGGCCAGCAGTACCTGCGCGGTGCAGATGTTGCTGGTGGCCTTCTCGCGGCGGATATGCTGCTCGCGGGTCTGCATGGCCAGGCGCAGTGCGGTCTTGCCGAAGCGGTCGATCGATACGCCGACCAGGCGGCCGGGCATGTCGCGCTTGAATGCGTCACGGGTGGCGAAGTACGCCGCGTGCGGGCCGCCAAAGCCCAGGGGTACGCCGAAACGCTGCGCACTGCCGATGGCCACGTCCGCGCCGAATTCGCCCGGCGGGGTCAGTAGGGTCAGCGCCAGCAGATCGGCGGCCACAGCCACCAGGGCATTGGCGGCGTGCAGGCGTTCGACCAGTTCGCGGTAGTCGAACACCTCACCGTTGCTGGCCGGGTATTGCAGCAGCGCGCCGAAGAAGGTGCTGACGTCGCCCAGTTCGCGCTCGTCGCCCACCACCACCTCGATACCCAGTGGCTCGGCGCGGGTGCGCAGCACGTCGAGGGTCTGCGGGTGGCAATGCACGGAGGCGAAGAAGGCGTGGCTGCCCTTGTTCTTGCTCAGGCGCTTGCAGAAGGTCATGGCTTCGGCGGCGGCGGTGGCTTCGTCGAGCAGGGAGGCGTTGGCGATCGGCAGGCCGCTGAGGTCGCTGATCAGGGTCTGAAAGTTCAGCAGCGCTTCCAGGCGGCCCTGGGAGATCTCGGGCTGGTAGGGGGTGTAGGCGGTGTACCAGGCCGGGTTTTCCAGCAGGTTGCGCAGGATCGGCGCCGGCGTGTGGGTGTTGTAGTAACCCTGGCCGATGAAGCTCTTGAACAGCTGGTTGTTGCCGGCGATGGCCTTGAGCGAGGCCAGCGCATCGGCTTCGCTCTGCCCGTCGCCCAGGCCCAGCACACTGGTGCCCTTGATGCTGTCGGGGATCACGGCGGCGCTCATGGCCTCCAGCGAGTCGAAGCCGAGGGTGGCGAGCATCGCGTGCTCGTCCGCCTCGCGTGGGCCGATATGGCGGGCGATGAATTGGTTGGCAGTGCCGAGGTTGATGGTCATGGTGGTTCCTCAGGCGTCAGCGTTGGCTTTGATCAGGCGGTCGTAGGCATCCTGGTCGAGCAGTTGCGCAACCGCGCCGGCGTCGGCCGGGATGAAACGGAAGAACCAGCCTTCGCCCAGCGGGTCTTCGTTGACCCGCTCGGGGCTGTCCTGCAGCAGTTCGTTGACCGCTACCACCTCGCCGGTCAGGGGCATGTACACGCCGCTGGCGGCCTTTACCGATTCGACGGTGGACGCTTCGGCGCCGGCATCGTAGGTTTGCAGTTCCGGCAGTTGCACATACACCACGTCACCCAGCGCATTCTGGGCGAAGGCGGTGATCCCGACCGTGACGCTGCCATCGGCTTCGGCACGCAGCCATTCGTGATCTTCGGTAAAACGCAACTCGCTCATGGAAACTCCTCAGGGATGCGGGACGGCTTGCCGCGTGCGGCAAAGCCTGAATCTGCTATCTCCCTAGCAATTTCGTGGCCATTTAATAAAAGTTCTTATAAATCAATTTCTTAAATAATACTTGAATCGATCTTGATACCCGTGTGTAGCGAAATCGTTACACCTGGTGTGCGCTGAAAAAGCCCACAGGGATCAAAACCTTGCACCTGAGCTGTGAAAATGGCGTGTATCGAAATCGATACGCTGTAGCGTTTTCAGTACGCTAGAGGTCGCTTTCAGCCCTTGTCGGGGATGCCGTACTTGCGCAAACGATGAGCAATGGCGGTGTGGGAGGTCTGCAGCCGGCTGGCCAGTTGGCGAGTGGAGGGGTAACTGACATAGAGCTTTTCCAGCAGGTTGCGCTCGAACGCCTCCACCGCCTGCTCCAGGCTGGCCACTTCACCATCGTGTTCACGCGCCACCGACGTACCGGCGATGTCCAGGTCGCCGATGTCCACCAGGCTGCTCTCGCAGATGGCGGCCGCGCGAAAGATCACGTTCTGCAACTGGCGCACATTGCCTGGCCAGCGGTTGCCCAGCAGCGCCGGGTAGGTACCGGGCGCCAGCCGGCACAGCGGGCGCTGGATCTGCGTGCAGGCGTGCTGCATGAACGCACGCGCCAGCATCAGGATGTCCTGGCCACGCTCGCGCAGCGGCGGCACTTCCAGGTTGAGCACGTTCAGGCGGTAGAACAGGTCTTCGCGAAAGGTGCCCTCGGCGACCATTTTTTCCAGGTCACGGTGGGTGGCGCTGAGGATGCGCACGTTGACCTTGACCTCGCGATCGCCTCCCACCCGGCGAAAACTGCCGTCATTGAGAAAACGCAGCAGCTTGGCTTGCAGGTAGGGCGACATTTCGCCGATTTCATCGAGAAATACCGTGCCCTGGTTGGCCAGTTCCATCAGGCCCGGCTTGCCGCCGCGCTGCGCACCGGTGAAGGCGCCGGGGGCATAGCCGAACAGTTCACTCTCGGCCAGGTTCTCCGGCAACGCCGCGCAGTTCAATGCCAGGAAAGGCGCACTGTGGCGGCTGCTGATGGCGTGGCAGGCGCGGGCCACCAGTTCCTTGCCGGTGCCCGTCTCGCCATGGATCAGCAGCGGCGCGTCGAGGGCCGCGACACGCAGCGCACGGGCCTTGAGGGTACGGATCGGCGGCGAGTCGCCAAGCAGGGCGTCGAAGCCTTCGGCGTGGTCATGGTGCAGGGCCGACAGGCGTTCACCGATGCGGTTGGCCTGGTACAGGGTCAGCAGGGCACCGGCATTGGTGATCGGGGTGGCGTCCAGCAGCAGGGTCTGGCCATTGAGGGTGACCTCGCGCAGCGGCAGGTGAAAGCCCTGCTCGATCAGCGCATCGAGCAACTGTGGATCACCGAACAGCTCACCTACCGAGCGACCTTCCGGCTCCTGGCCGCACAGCGCGATCAGCGCGGGGTTGGCCAGCAGCACGTGGCCGGCGCCGTCCAGTGCCAGCACCGGGTCGCTCATGGCGGCGAGCAGGGCATCGAGCTGCAGGTGGCGGCGCTGGCCGGGGAGGATGTCGACGACTTTCACGCTTTGCACGCCGTGCACGTTGAACAGCGCGTCGTGGAGTTCTTCGAGCACGTCGGGGCTCAGGGTGGGGGCGTCGATGTAGACGTTGGGCGGCACCATCTCCACGGCGTCCAGGTTGAGGTGACGGGCGCCGAGCAGGGCCAGCACTTCCTGGGTGATGCCGACGCGGTCGATGAAGCTGACGTGGATACGCATGGGGGGAGGTTCTGGCTTGCCGGGGTGGCAAGTATGCCTTGGCGAGTGCTTTGCGGTCGAATCGCGGGTCTGCTATCGGCTGATCTGGCCCCTTCGCTGGCAAGCCAGCTCCCACAGGGTTGTGTGGTGTTTGCAAAACCCTGTGGGAGCTGGCTTGCCAGCGAAGGGGCCAGCCCTGCTAGCCGAGGTGTTCGGGCTTGACCGGGTCACCCGACTTCACGTCGAGCTGTGCGCGCACATCCTCGAACATCTGGTCGTAGACCTTGTGCATCGAACCGATGCTGGCTGTCTTGGGCATACCGTACTTGTGAGCAATGTTCGTAGCAGAGCGGGCAAAGTCGAACGCCTGATCCTTGGGCAGAAAGAAGACCTCCTTGAGGTCTTTGCCCTCGATCGAGCCATGCATGGTGAACTGCATGCCTTTCCCTTCCTTGGGGTCCTGGACGACTTCGTAGTCGATGCAAAGGTTGTAGCTGTGGTCGTCCTTGGTCAGCGCATGGCGCTCGATGTGCAAATGACCGGGAGTGAAAGTGGCCATGGGCGGGCTCCTCTGGAAGGTTGAAACGGGCGGACCTGCAGATCCGCCCAAACTGCATCAACGGTAGTCGATTCCTGGCTTGGCGGTGCTCACGCGCGTGCCTGCCGTACCTTTTACAATCTCTTCGATATCAGCCAGCGAGCCGATCACCGCGACCTTGCCGGTGTGGCGCGCAAAGTCGCACGCGGCCTGTACTTTCGGGCCCATGGAGCCGGCCGCGAAGCCCAGGCGCTCCAGTTCGTCCGGATGAGCCTGGGCGATGGCTTTCTGGCTCGGCGTGTTGAAGTCGACGTAGGCCGCGTTCACATCGGTGGCGATCACCAGCAGGTCGGCGTCCAGCTGTTCGGCCAGCAGCGCCGAGCACAGGTCCTTGTCGATCACCGCCTCGACGCCTTTGAGCTTGCGGTCGGCATCGTACAGGGTCGGGATGCCGCCACCCCCGGCACAGATCACGATACTGCTCTTTTCCAGCAGCCATTTGATCGGGCGGATCTCGAAGATGCGCTTGGGTTTGGGGCTGGCCACCACGCGGCGATACTTGTCGCCGTCGGCCTTGACCACCCAGCCTTTTTCCTTGGCCAGACGCTCGGCTTCTTCCTTGCTGTAGACCGGGCCGATGAACTTGGTCGGGTCTTTGAAGGCTGGGTCGTTGGCGTCCACTTCAACCTGGGTGAGCAGGGTGGCGAAGGGCACCTCGAAGTCCAGCAGGTTGCCCAGCTCCTGCTCGATGATGTAGCCGATCATGCCTTCGGTTTCGGCACCGAGCACGTCCAGCGGGTAGGCTTCTTCGGGCTTGTAGGATTGCGCCTGCAGCGACAGCAGGCCGACCTGGGGGCCGTTGCCATGGGCAATGACCAGCTCGTTGCCGGGGTGGATCTTGGCGATCTGCTCGGCGGCAACGCGGATGTTGGCGCGCTGATTGTCCGCGGTCAGCGGTTCGCCACGGCGCAGCAGGGCGTTGCCGCCCAATGCAACAACGATACGCATGATGATGTCCTTTGGTGTAGACAGGCGCCGGCCATGCCGGCGCCTGTCGGGATTACAGGTCGGCCAGGGTCGACACCAGGATCGCCTTGATCGTGTGCATGCGGTTTTCCGCCTGCTCGAAGGCGATGCACGCCGGCGACTCGAACACGTCATCGGTCACTTCGATGCCGTTGGCCAGGTGCGGGTACTGTTCGGCAATCTGCTTGCCGACCTTGGTGTCGCTGTTGTGGAACGCCGGCAGGCAGTGCATGAACTTGGTGCGCGGGTTGCCGGTGGCCTTCATCAGGTCGGCGTTGACCTGGTAGGGCAGCAGTTGCTGGATGCGTTCGCCCCAGGCTTCGACCGGCTCGCCCATCGAGACCCACACGTCGGTGTGGATGAAGTCGACGCCCTTGACCGCAGCTTTCGGGTCTTCGGTCAGGGTGATGCGCGCACCGCTTTCCTCTGCGTACTGCTTGCAGCGTGCCACCAGGTCGTCATGCGGCCACAGCGCCTTGGGCGCGCAGATGCGCACGTCCATGCCCAGCTTGGCGCCGATCAGCAGCAGCGAGTTGCCCATGTTGTTGCGCGCGTCGCCCAGGTAGGCGTAGCTGATGTCGTGGATCGGCTTGTCGGCATGCTCGCGCATGGTCAGCACGTCGGCGATCATCTGGGTGGGGTGGTACTCGTCGGTCAGGCCGTTGAACACCGGCACGCCGGCGAACTTGGCCAGCTCTTCGACGATCTCCTGCTTGAAGCCTCGGTACTCGATGGCGTCGTACATGCGCCCGAGCACGCGGGCGGTGTCCTTCATGCTCTCCTTGTGGCCGATCTGCGAGGAGTTGGGGTCGATGTAGGTGACGTTGGCGCCCTGGTCATAGGCGGCCACTTCGAAGGCGCAACGGGTGCGGGTCGAGGTTTTCTCGAAGATCAGCGCAATGTTGTTGCCCTTGAGGTGCTGCTGCTCGGTGCCGGTGTACTTGGCGCGCTTCAGGTCGCGGGACAGGTCCAGCAGGTAGCGCAGCTCGCGCGGGGTGTGGTGTTCCAGGCTCAGCAGGTTGCGGTTGTGAATGTTGAACGCCATGAGGATGCTCCTTGGGTGCGGTGATCGGCCCGGCCGGCGCCTTGTGGGCGCGGCCGGGTGATGGTCGTTTCAGTAGTCGATAGGGTCGCGGACGATCGGGCAGGTCATGCAGTGGCCGCCGCCACGCCCGCGCCCCAGTTCGCCGGCACTGATGGTGATCACCTCGACACCGGCCTTGCGCAGCAGGGTGTTGGTGTAGGTGTTGCGGTCGTAGCCGATGACCACGCCCGGCTCCAGCGCCACCACGTTGTTGCCGTCGTCCCACTGCTCGCGCTCGGCGGCGAAGCTGTTGCCGCCGGTTTCAACCACGCGCAGTTGCTTGAGGTTGAGCGATTCGGCGACCACGTCGAGGAACGACTTGTTCTCGCGGCGCACGTCCATGCCATAGGGCTTGCTGCTGTCGGCGCGAATCACGAACGGCACGATTTCCTTGACCACTTCGGGGAAGACCGTGACCAGGTCGCGGTCGCAGAAGCTGAACACGGTGTCCAGGTGCATCGCGGCGCGGGATTTCGGCAGGCCGGCCACGACCACTTTCTCGACTGCGCCCTTGGCGAACAACGACTGTGCCAACTGGCCGATGGCCTGGCGCGAGGTGCGCTCGCCCATGCCGATCAGTACCACGCCGTTGCCGATCGGCATCACGTCGCCGCCTTCCAGGGTGGCATTGCCGTGCTCGGTGTCGGGGTCGCCGTACCAGACCTCGAAGTCGGCGTTGGCGAACGCGGGGTGGAACTTGTAGATGGCGGTGGTCAGCAGGGTTTCCTGGCGACGTGCCGGCCAGTACATCGGGTTGAGCGTCACGCCACCGTAGATCCAGCAGGTGGTGTCGCGGGTGAACTGGGTGTTGGGCAGCGGTGGCAGCAGGAAGCTGGAGTGGCCCAGGTAGTCGCGGTACATCTTGATCACGCTGGCGCCTTCGCTTTCAGGCAGGTCTTCACCGGCCACGCCGCCGATCAGGAACTCCGCCAGCTTGCGCGGCTCCAGGCCTTCGAGCCAGCTGCGCACTTCGTTGGTCAGGCCCACGCCGACGGTGTCGGGGGTGATCTTGCGGTCCAGGATCCACTTCAGGGCTTCGGGGTTCTGGATGGTCTCGGTCAGCAGGTTGTGCATCTCCAGCACTTCGATACCGCGCTCACGCATCTTGGTGACGAAGTCGAAGTGGTCGCGCTTGGCCTGGTTGACCCAGATGACGTCATCGAACAGCAGCTCGTCGCAGTTGCTCGGGGTCAGGCGCTGGTGCGCAAGACCCGGGGAGCACACCATCACTTTGCGCAGTTTGCCGGCTTCGGAATGTACGCCGTACTTAACTTTATCCGTGGACATGGTTCATTGCCTCCAAGTTGCGAATACGGGGGTTACAGGGTCAGGAAACCGTCGTACAGGCCATAGGCAGCCACCAGGGCGCCTATGACCACGGCGGCGAAGATCAGCTTCTCCACGTGGGTAAAAATCGGTTGGCCCATTTCACGCTTGGCCTTGGCGAACAGGATCACCCCAGGCGCGTACAGCAGGGCCGAGAGCAGCAGGTACTTCACGCCGCCGGCATACAGCAGCCAGAGGGCGTAGATCAGCGCGATGCCTCCGATGATCAGGTCTTTCTTGCGCTCGGCCAGGGCCTGCTCATAGGTTTCGCTGCGCAGCGCCAGCAGGAACGCGTAGGCCGCCGACCACAGGTAGGGCACCAGGATCATCGAGGTGGCGAGGTAGATCAGCGAGAGGTAGGTACTGGCCGAAAACAGCGTGATCACCAGGAAGATCTGCACCATGGCGTTGGTCAGCCACAGCGCGTTGGCCGGTACGTGGTTGGCGTTTTCGCGGCGCAGGAACTCCGGCATGGTGTGGTCCTTGGCCGCCGCGAACATGATCTCCGCGCACAGCAGCACCCACGACAGCAGTGCCCCCAGCAGCGAGACGATCAGGCCCACACTGATCAGCACAGCGCCCCAGTGGCCCACCACGTGCTCCAGCACCGCGGCCATCGACGGGTTCTGCAGCTTGGCCAGTTCCGGCTGGGTCATGATGCCCAGCGACAGCACGTTGACCAGCACCAGGAACAGCAGCACGGTGATGAAGCCGATGACGGTGGCCTTGCCCACGTCCGAGCGTTTTTCGGCGCGGGCCGAGAAGATGCTCGCGCCTTCGATGCCGATGAACACCCACACGGTGACCAGCATCATGTTGCGCACCTGGTTCATCACGCTGCCCAGGTCCGGGTTCATGCTGCCCCAGATGTCGGCGGTGAAGATGTCCAGCTTGAAGGCGAACAGGGTGATCAGGATGAACAGCGCCAGCGGCACGACCTTGGCCACGGTGGTGACCAGGTTGATGAAGGCCGCTTCCTTGATGCCGCGCAGCACCAGAAAGTGCACGCCCCACAGCAGCACCGAGGCACCGATGATGGCCGCCGGGGTGTTGCCTTCACCGAAGATCGGGAAGAAGTAGCCCAGGGTACTGAACAGCAGCACGAAGTAGCCGACGTTGCCCAGCCAGGCACTGATCCAGTAGCCCCAGGCCGACGAAAAGCCCATGTAGTCGCCGAAACCCGCCTTGGCGTAGGCATATACCCCGCCGTCCAGGTCGGGCTTGCGATTGGCCAGGGTCTGGAACACGAAGGCCAGGGTCAGCATGCCGATGGCGGTGATACCCCAGCCAATCAGTACGGCGCCGACATCGGCGCTGGCGGCCATGTTTTGCGGCAGCGAAAAGATCCCGCCACCGATCATGGAACCCACCACAAGTGCAACGAGCGCACCCAGCCGTAGTTTTCCGGGAGAGTCTGACATTGGATAACTCCATTCCAGGAGAAGAGAGACGCCAGAATAAATCCAGCAAGCAGAACAAGAGCTGATTCAGGTCAGTTCATGGGCACATTCCATTGTCGCGTGAATGACATAAAGAGCCGCCTCGCGATATTGTGCTGCTATCGCAGGAGCCTTGCGTGCTGTCACCTCCAGCCTCTTCTAGAGCTTCTGCTCTGAAAGGTTGCGAGAATTGACGCTAGCTGCTTTTACGGGGTTGGCAAATTTTTTCCGAGAAAAATTCTTATTTACTTGATGAAGTAGAAGGGGTGCGCAAAACTCACCATTTAGTTCGTCGTGTATAGACAGACTTGTTATGAAAGTTTGGTGTTTGAAAGCAATTAACTATAAACGTGCGGCACAGACTTATTAGTTGGGCTAGTGTGTAAGGCTGGGGTTACAAGTGTGCGCTGAAAAGGGGATTGGGATGGCCGAGTCAGGACACAAACTGCGCCTCGGCGCACTGATCGCGCTGGTGGTGGGTTCCATGATCGGGGGCGGGATCTTTTCCTTGCCACAGAACATGGCGGCGCGCGCGGATGTCGGCGCGGTACTGATTGGCTGGGGGATCACCGCGATCGGCATGCTCGCGCTGGCCTTCGTGTTCCAGACCCTGGCCAACCGCAAGCCCGAGCTGGATTCGGGGGTGTACGCGTATGCCAAGGCGGGGTTTGGCGAGTACATGGGCTTTTCCTCGGCCTGGGGCTACTGGATCAGTGCCTGGCTGGGCAACGTCGGCTACTTCGTGCTGCTGTTCAGCACATTGGGTTTCTACTTTCCGGTGTTTGGCGAGGGCAATACGCCGATCGCCATCGCCTGTGCCTCGCTGCTGCTGTGGGCAGTGCACTTTCTGGTGTTGCGTGGCATCAAGGAGGCGGCGTTCATCAACCTGGTCACCACCGTGGCCAAGATCGTGCCGCTGGTGATGTTCATCGTGATTGCCGCCATCGCCTTTCGCGCCGATATCTTTACCCGTGATATCTGGGGGCGGAGCAATCCGACCTTTGGCGGGGTGCTCGACCAGGTGCGCAACATGATGCTGGTGACGGTGTTCGTGTTCATCGGCATCGAGGGGGCCAGCGTGTACTCGGGGCGTGCGGCCAGGCGTTCGGACGTGGGCAAGGCCACGGTGATCGGGTTTCTCGGGGTGCTGGCGCTGCTGGTGCTGGTCAACGTGCTGTCACTGGGGGTGATGACCCAGCCGGAGCTGGCCGGGCTGCAGAACCCGTCGCTGGCCTCGGTGATGGAGCATATCGTCGGGCCCTGGGGAGCGTTGCTGATCAGCCTGGGGTTGGCGGTGTCGTTGCTGGGCGCGCTGCTGTCGTGGGCGCTGCTGTGTGCGGAGATTCTGTTCGCCACGGCACGGGACAAGACCATGCCGCGCTTCCTGACCCGCGAGAACGCCAATCATGTGCCGGCCAATGCGCTGTGGATGACCAACGGCATGATCCAGCTGTTCCTGCTGATCACGCTGTTTTCGGCCGGCACCTATACCAGCCTGATCTACCTGGCCTCGTCGATGATCCTGGTGCCGTACCTGTGGTCGGCGGCCTACGCGTTTCTGCTGGCGCTGCGTGGCGAGACCTATGCCGGGCACGCGGGGATGCGGCGCAAGGACCTGCTGGTGGCAGGGGTGGCGCTGGTGTATGCGGTGTGGCTGCTGTACGCCGGCGGGCTCAAGTACCTGCTGTTGTCGGCCTTGCTGTATGCGCCGGGGGTGCTGCTGTTCTACCGGGCCAAGCGCGAGCAGGGCCTGGCGTTGTTTAGCGGGTGGGAAACGCTGATATTCGCGGCGGTGCTGGTGGGAGCGGGGCTGGCGGCGTACGGGCTGTACAGCGGGGTACTGAGCCTCTGAGTGTGGGTGCCTGTACCGGCCTCTGCGCTGGCAAGCCAGCTCCCACAGGTTCTCCACTGTTCTTGAAGACAGTGATGTACCTGTGGGAGCTGGCTTGCCAGCGAAGAGGCCAGAGGTGTCACCACTGTGGCTTGGCCGATCCCAGCGCGCATGCCCCGCGCGCCCACTCCAGCGCTGTACCCTCCACCCGCAACGGCGCCTTGATCCGTTGCGCCGGCCCCCATGGCGTCTGCTCCAGGTGCTCGGCACGGTCCTGGGCGGTCTCTGCCGCCAACGGCAAATCCTCCACCAGCGTCCCCTGGTCCACCAGCAACCTGGCCGTGCGCGCCAGTGACAGGCGCGCCGAACTGCCGCAGCCGCTGCGCAGGCGCGTATCCAGTGCAGTGATCGCGGCGGCCGCCATCAGGTAGCCGGTGGCATGGTCCAGCGCCTGTACCGGCAATGGCACCGGACGCTCGCCCTGTTGCCAGCGCATGCCTTCGCGGGCGATGCCGCAGCTCATCTGCACCAGGCTGTCAAAACCGCGCCGTTGCTGCCACGGGCCGCTCCAGCCATAGGCATTGAGGCTCACATCGATCAGCCCCGGGTTGAGCTCGCGGCGCTGGTGCGCGCCATAGCCCAGCTGCTCCAGCGCATCGGCGCGGTAGCCGTGCAGCAGGATGTCGGCCTGTGCCAGCAAACCCTCGAATACCCCGCGGTCCGCTGCCGAACGCAGGTCCAGGCGTGCACAGCGCTTGCCCAGGGTGACTTCGGCGACCACCGCAGGCTCGTCCCAGCCTGGCGGGTCGAGGCGCAGCACCTCGGCGCCAAATCCGGCCAGCAGGCGGCTGGCCGTGGGGCCGGCGAGTATGCGGGTCAGGTCCAGCACCTTGACTCCGGCCAGCGGGCGCGCCGCAGTACCGGTCCACACCTGGGGGGCCTGGGGCGCATGCTGCTGGCGCAGTACCAGCGGCTCGGCATTCACCGCCAGGCCCTGGGGGTGGGCCGACCACTGTTGCCAGCTGCGCATCTGCGCGGCGCAGCCACCGGCGTGGACCACGGCACTTTCCAGCGCACCTGCGTCCCACTGCGCGACCTTGCGCGCCATCTGTTCGCGGTCGGCCGCCACGCCCAGCACCTGTTCGGCGGCGGCGCGGTGGTGGGCGGCATTGGTGTGCAGGCGGATCCAGCCATCGCGGGTCGGGTAGTCACCGGCCACGGCGTCCCACAGCGGCGGCAGGCTCCAGCCCAGCGGCCGGATGCTGGTGGCAAACCACATCGAGCTCAGCCGCCGGTCGACATGCACGGCCGGCTGCAGGCCGGTCTGCCCCGCGAGCAACTGGGCGATCGCCAGGCCTGCGGCGCCGATGCTGGCGCTGGCCAGTTCGGTCACTGCAAAGGTCGAGGGCAGGGCGCCGGCAGCGTGCAGGTGCAGGTGTTGCGCTGCGCTTGCGGGCAAGCCCAGCGCTTGGGTAATGCTGTAAAGCAGGTCATTCATGGTCGGCCCTCCGGGTGCAGGGCCATTGCAGACCATCAGGGCGGATTGGTCAAACCTTGCGCGCCGCGCAAGCGCTCGGGGCGCGACCAGATCCACAGGTTGCCAAGGGTCATCCCGCCGATGGCGAGGAACACCGGCCAGCGTGGGCCGAGAAACACCAGCATCAGGCCGGCGCACAGCAGCATGCTGAGGGTGGCGCTGACCTTGGCACGGCGCTGGATCACCTTGCCGTTGCGCCAGTTGAGCAGGATCGGGCCGAACAATCGGTGGTTTTCCAGCCAGGCGCTCAGGCGTGGCGAGCTGCGGGTAGCAGCCCAGGCGGCGAGCAGGATGAATTCGGTGGTGGGCAGGCCGGGGATCACGATGGCCACCAGGCCGATCCCCAGGCTCACGTAGGCGAGCAGGCCATACAGCACGCGGGACAGTTTGGAGGCGGATGGGCGGCTCATGGGGTCCATTGACTGCATGGGGTGGGCCCGGCCACTGCAATGGCCGGGCACGGCTTCAGGCCAGCTCGGCCTTCGGCGCGGTGGCGTAGGCGTGTTTGAGCAACGCGGTGAAGCGTTCGAAGGCGGCCACGGCGCCCTGTTCGGCGGCGGCTTCTTCTTCGGCGCTCAGTTCAAGGCCGTCCAGGGTGCGGGTGAACTGCTTCCAGCCTTCGGCACGGCCACCGGCCGGCTCGCCCAGGTGGCGGGCACCGAAGCTGTCCGACAGGCCCAGGCCGACGGCACGCTTGATCAGGAACGCGGCGCCGAGTTTGGAGCCTTCGGAGACGAATATCCAGCCCATTGCAGCGCCCAGGCTGGGGTTTTCCACCGCGCCTGGAAAGGCGGCGGGCACGCCGGTGTCGAGGTCGACGAGGTCGAGGCGGGCCTGCTCGGCACGGCAGCGTTCGGCGAGGTCGGGCACGATGGCGATCAGTTGCGGGTCGGTGTACAGGGCCTGGAGCTCGGACTGGAACAGGTATTGGGCGAGCACGAAGCGGGCGAAGCTTTCGCGGGTTTCGAACGGGGCATGGGATTTGACCAGCGCGTCGAGTTCGCTGTGCGGTGCGTGGGTCAGCTGGTTGAGGCGCTGCGAGCGCAGGGCGGGGCGTTCGGCGGTAGCGGTCATGGTGCATCCTTGAGGAATGAGGGCGTCGTAAGTAACCGGGTCTTATGTAACTAGACGGTTGAGGCGCGCGGAAACAGTAAAAAAACAGGGCTGGCGTGCAGCCCCGTCGCAGGTCAGATGTCCCAGACCAGGTTGATCGCGAAGTGGCGGCCCGGCATCGTCAGGCGGTCCATGTTGGCCGGCTGGGTCACCGAGGCCTCGCCGACACCGTCGTAGCCGCGCACGTCGTCCCACAGCCAGTACTTCTTGTCGGTCAGGTTGTACAGGCCGGCATTGATCGTGACGTCGTCGCTGACCTTGTAGAATCCGCTCAGGTCGAGCATGCCCAAGCCCGGGGTGCGGAACTGGCTGCTGGCCCCATCGGGCGCCTTGAACTGGCTGTCGTCGACACGCGTCTTGCGCTTGACCAGGGTCCAGCTCAACAGGCCGCCATAGCTGTCCTGCTCATAACCCAGGCCGAACACCCCGGTCAGCGGGTTGACGCTGTTCAAGGGTTCGCCGGTGTCGTTGTTGCGGCCCTGGGCATAGGCCACCGAACCCTGGGTGTACAGGCCGTGTGGCGCGCCGAAGTGATCGAGGTTCAGGCGGCCCTTGAACTCGGCGCCCTTGATGGTGGCGTGCTTGATGTTCTCGGCACGGAAGTCCATGGCGTCGGTGCCGTTGACCAGTGCATCTTCGTTGATGAAGTCGCTGTACTTGTTGTAGAACACCGCGACGGCGAAGTTGCCCGCGTCGAAGTTGCCGCGCAGGCCGGTTTCGTAGCTCTTGCTCTTCTCGGGCTCCAGGTCGGGGTTGGGCTCGACCACGTAGCCGCCGGCGAGGTTTTCGAAACGACCGTACAGCGCCTTGGCGGTCGGCGTGCGGAAGCCCTCGGCGTACTGTCCGTACCAGGTGTAGTGCTCATCGAACGCATAGGTCACGCCCAGCTTGGGCGAGAGGCGGTGCCAGTTCTTCTGCTTGTCGTTGACCGTGGTAGTGGGGCCGGTCGGCAGGGTGGCCAGAAACTCGTCGCTCAGGTGCGGCTTCAACTGGGTGTAGTCGTAGCGCGCGCCCGGCAGGAAGGTCCAGTCGTTCCAGCGGATCTCGTCCTGTGCAAACAGGCTGTAGGTGTTGATGGTCGGGTCCGGGAAGTCGCTGACCTTGACCTGGGCATCGCGCGAGCTGGCATCGCCGATGGCAAGGCAGGTGCCCCCCGCATTCAGGCAGGTGGCGGTGCCGCTGCGCGAGCCAGTGACCTTCTGCTGCTTGAGTGTGGTGCCATAGGTCAGCAGGTGCTCGGTGCTGCCAACGGCGAAGGCTTTGTCGAACTGGGCATCGAATACCCACTGGCGGTCCTGATAGAGCGTCTTGCGATCTCGGGCGACTTCCCGCCCGGCGCTGACATAGAGCTCATCGGTGCGCTGATCGGTCTTGCCGACCTGGTAGTTCAGGCTCCACTTCATGTTGTCGGCCAGCAGGCTGTCCAGGCCGAACTCGTGATTCAGGCCAAAGCGCTCGCGGGTCACGGTGTCGTTGCCAGTGCGCGCACGGTAGGCGTTCAAGGCCCCGAAGCCCGGAATGAACGGCCCGCCCACGGCGCTCAGGATGTTCTGGTCGCGGTCGTCCTTGTAGCGCTCGTAGGTCAGCCCCAGCCGCGCATCGTCGGCGTAGTTCCAGCCCAGCTTGGCCAGCACGTTGGTGGTGCGTGCATCCTGCGGGTTGGCCTCGGTGCGTTCCAGCCCGTCGCCGCTGTGGCCGCCGTACGACTCGGTTTCATGGCCATTGCGCTGGCTCAGGTGCAGCAGGCCGTCGAACTCACCGTGGCGCCCGGCCACGGTGGCCGAGGTCAGCCAGCTTTCGTCGGCCGAGCTGTAGCCGGTCTTCAGGCGTGCACCCAGGTCCATGCCGGGCTTGATGATGTCGTCCGGGTCGAGGGTGAAATAGCTGACCGCGCCGCCGATCGCGTTGCTGCCGTACAGCACCGAGGCCGGGCCGCGCAGGATCTCCACGCGCTTGATGATCTCAGGGTCGACGTAGTTGCGCTGGGTCTGGGCATAGGGGCCGTAGAAATAGCTGTCGGGGATCGACACGCCGTCGATCTGCGTCAGTACCCGCTCGCCATCGATGCCGCGGATGTTGTAGCCGTTCAGGCCGCTGCGCTGGCCTACGCCGCTGACCGACACGCCCGGCTCGTAGCGCACCAGTTCCTTGATGCTGTTGACGTTGTTGCGGTCCAGTTGCTCGCGGGTCTGCACGCTGACGGTGCTGGGTACCTGGCTCACGTTCTGGGCGGTGCGCGTGGCGCTCACGGTCACCTGTTGCAGGGTGATGGCGCTGGACACCGGGCGCTCGATCACCACGTTGCCGGCGCCGAGCTTGCGGTAGCTCAGCTGGGTGCCGGCAAGCATCTGCTGCAGGGCTTTTTCCGGGCTCATCGCGCCCTGCACGCCAGGCGAGGCCACACCCTCGGCCAGTTCGGCCGAGAGGCCGACCTGCCAGCCAGTCACGACACTGAACGCGTTGAGCGCCGACACCAGCGGCTGCTGGGCGATGGCGAAGCGGTAGTCACCCATGCGCGGGGCGCTGGCCTGGGCCGGTTCGGCGGCCAGCGCCGGCAGGCTGCAGGCGCCGCTGGCAAGCAGGGCCACGGTCAGCAGTGACAGCGTGCAACGCGGCACGCGGGCTGGGCGGGGGGTGACTGAAGACCGGCGAGTGAAACCTCTGGACATCGAAAGCGCTCCCTGTCGCGCAAATGTTATAGGTGCACCCGATTCAAAAATAAGAATCAGTTGCATTGGCTATAACGAGACGTGTGACCCCAGGGCATCGCGTAAAAAAACTTTCGAATCAGTTCAGAATCACCAGCGGCGGGTACTCGTGCAGGCGTGCGGAGGTGATGTGCGCCAGCGAGCGTACGGCCTCCAGCGGCTGGTCGAGGCGATAGTTGCCGGTGACGGCGACGTTCTGCAGGCGCTCGTCGGTGCTGATGATCCAGCCCGGGTAGTAGCGCCCCAGCTCGGCCAGTACCTGGCTCAGCGGGCAGTTCTCGAACACCAGCCGGCCGTGCACCCAGGCCAGGTCCTTCTGCAGGTCGAGGCGTTCGCGCTGGCCAAAGCCGTCCGGGCCGACGCTGATGCTGTCGCCGGCGCTGAGGCGGATACGCTGGTCGCTGCTGGCCAGCAGGTCGACGTCACCGCGCTGCACGCGCACCTGTGCCTGGCCGTCGAGGTAGCGCACCGCGAAGTCGGTGTCGCGCACGCTGGCGCGCAACGGTCCGGCGCGCAGTTCGAAGGGCTGGGCCTGGCCGCCGGGCACTTGGAAATAGGCTTCGCCCTGGAACAGCTGCGCGACGCGCTGGCGCTCGTTGATGTCGCTGGAAAACGCCGAATTGGTGTTGAGCAGCACCTTGGAGCCGTCCTTCAGCTCCAGGCGCTGGCGCTCGCCGACCACGGTGAGGTGGTCGGCCTGCAGGCGCAGGGGCAGGTTGCCGACGGTGAATACCCCCATCAGCAGGACGGCCGCCGCCGCCAGCGGTTTCCAGTGCGGGCGCAGGCGGGCCAGGCGCGCAGGGCGTTGATGCTGCTGCAACACTTGCGCAGCCTCGCGTACGCTGTCGCCGTGCCACAGCGCTTCGGCGCGCACATAGGCCGGGGCGTTCGCCGGGTCGGCTTCGAGCCAGGCTTCGAAGGCGCGGGTGTCTTCGGGGGTGGCGCACTGCAGCCGGATCAACCAGTCCAGCGCCTGGTCCATGGCGCTGTCGCGGGCAGCCGGGTCGGGCGGCGCAGGGCGATGAGGGGCACGGTCGGTCACAGCGGGTCCTTGGCAGTCTTGTTGCGGGCAATGATCAAGTGTATCGGCATGTGAGGCAAGCCGGCTCAATCGCGATTGAGACGATCGGCCACCCCTACGCAGATGGCCATGATCAGTTTCAGTTCCTTCTGAACCGTGCTGGCGGAGACGTTCAGTTGCTCGGCGATTTCCAGGTAGCTGGCGCCGTGCAGCCGGCTGAGGATGAAGATGCGCTGCTGGCGCGTGCTGAGCTGGCCGAGCGAGGCGCTCAGGCGACGCAGCAACTGGTCGGCATGCGCGGCGTCTTCGGCGCTGCTGTGGGCGGCGGCGACGTTGTGCAGCACGTCGTCGGGCA
The DNA here is from genome assembly GCF_019168305.1 of Pseudomonas aegrilactucae. GTDB lineage: Bacteria > Pseudomonadota > Gammaproteobacteria > Pseudomonadales > Pseudomonadaceae > Aquipseudomonas > Aquipseudomonas aegrilactucae. Next base: position 36,233 of record NZ_JAHTBI010000031.1, on the reverse strand, counting down.
CATCGTCGAGCAGGGTGCGCGCCTGCACCCGGCGTGCACGCAGGTGGTCCAGGGCCAGGTTGCGCGCCGTCTGGAACACGAACGGCTCGAGGTGTTCGATGGGGCGTTCGCCCAGCGCACGGGTGACCCGCAGGTAGGTTTCCTGAAGCAGGTCTTCGGCGGTGCTGGGGTTGTCGACCATGCGCTGCAAGGTGCGCAGCAGCGTGACCCGCTGGGCGAGAAAGAGGGAATTGAAGCGGGACTGACTCACAGCGGCACCTGACCAGGATTTCAGCGAATGATAATGCTTATCATCAATGCTGTTGGCAAGGACTGATCTGCTTGTGCTTGAGATTGCCTTCGCGGGTTTGCCAGCGAAGGCGTCAGGTCAGGTCACTGATCTATTACTGCGCGTTACAAAGCGCCAGGCAGTTATCCAGCATCCGGTTGGAGAAGCCCCACTCGTTGTCGTACCAGGCCATGACCTTGAGCATCTTGCCGGCGACCTTGGTGTGATTGGCATCGAAAATCGACGAAAGCGGGTTGTGGTTGAAGTCGCACGACACCAGCGGCAGGGTGTTGTAACCGAGGATCTTGGAATGCCGACTGGCCTCTTTCATCAGCGCATTGACCTCCTCGACGCTGGCTTCGCGCGCCAGGTTCACGGTCAGGTCCACCAGCGACACGTTGATCACCGGCACCCGTACGGCCATGCCGGTGAGCTTGCCGGCCAGCTCCGGCAGCACCAGCCCCACCGCCTCGGCAGCACCGGTCTTGCTCGGGATCATCGACTGGGTGGCCGCCCGCGCACGGTACGGATCGCTGTGGTACACGTCGGTCAGGCTCTGGTCGTTGGTGTAGGCGTGGATGGTGGTCATCAGGCCTTGCTCGATGCCCAGCTCGCGGTGCAGCACCTGGGCCACGGGTGCCAGGCAGTTGGTGGTGCACGAGGCGCTGGAGATGATCTGGTGCGACGGGCGCAGGATATCGTGGTTGACCCCGTACACCACGGTGGCGTCCACCCCTTTGCCCGGCGCCGAGATGATGACTTTGCGTGCCCCGGCAGTAAGATGGGCAGCGGCCTTGCTGCGCTCGGTGAACAGGCCGGTGCATTCGAACACCACGTCGATCGCCAGGGCTTTCCACGGCAGCTCGGCCGGGTTGCGGATGGCGCTGACCGCAATACGGTCACCGTTGACCGTCAGGCTTTCGCCATCGGACTCGACACTGGCATCGAACAGCCCGTGGACGCTGTCGTACTTGAGCAGATGGGCATTGATCGCGCTGTCGCCCAGGTCGTTGATGGCGACGACCTGCAGGTCCTGACGGTAGCCTTGGGTATACAGTGCGCGAAGAATGTTGCGGCCGATGCGGCCAAAGCCATTGATTGCGATACGAAGCGTCATGGAGCTACCTCTGGCAGACCGGGTGATGCCCTTGAACGGAGCTTGAGCATCACAAAATCTGATTTTGTTGTTGGAATTACAAGATTATTCGTAAAAAAATAGAAAACAAGCCTTTTTGCTGGCAGTATTTTGTTCAATCTACAACGAGTGACCGGCCAAGCCGTTTTTCTTCGACGATCGCCCCCTTGCCTTGAGCCTAGGCCGCAATCGTTTGTAAGGGAAACTGCCGCAGAGGTCGCTGCCCCCTTAGCCTGGAGTCCAGTACATGCATCCGCGCATTCTTGAGGTCACCGAACGGCTGATCGCCCGTAGCCGTCCCACCCGTGAACGCTACCTGCAACTGATTCGCGGCGCGGCCAGTGACGGCCCCATGCGCGCCAAGCTGCAATGCGCCAACTTCGCCCATGGCGTGGCGGGCTGCGGCACTGAAGACAAGCAAACCCTGCGCATGATGAACGCCGCCAACGTGGCCATCGTCTCGGCCTACAACGACATGCTGTCGGCGCATCAGCCCTATGAGCACTACCCTGAGCAGATCAAGCAGGCCCTGCGCGACATCGGCTCGGTCGGCCAGTTCGCCGGCGGCGTGCCGGCCATGTGCGACGGCGTCACCCAGGGCGAACCCGGCATGGAGCTGGGCATCGCCAGCCGCGAGGTGATCGCCATGTCCACTGCCATCGCACTGTCGCACAACATGTTCGACGCGGCATTGATGCTGGGCATCTGCGACAAGATCGTGCCCGGCCTGATGATGGGCGCGCTGCGCTTCGGCCACCTGCCGATGCTGTTCGTGCCGGGCGGGCCGATGCCGTCGGGTATTTCCAACAAGCAGAAGGCCGACGTGCGCCAGCGCTATGCCGAGGGCAAGGCCAGCCGTGAAGAGCTGCTGGAATCGGAGATGAAGTCCTACCACAGCCCCGGCACCTGCACCTTCTACGGCACTGCCAACACCAACCAGTTGCTGATGGAAGTGATGGGCCTGCACCTGCCTGGCGCCTCGTTCGTCAACCCCTACACGCCGCTGCGCGATGCGCTGACCGTGGAGGCCGCGCACCAGGTCACGCGCCTGACCAAGGCCAATGGCAACTTCATGCCGATTGGTGAAATCGTTGACGAGAAGGTACTGGTCAACTCCATCGTGGCGCTGCACGCCACCGGTGGCTCCACCAACCACACCCTGCACATGCCGGCGATTGCCCAGGCGGCCGGTATCCAGCTGACCTGGCAGGACATGGCCGATCTGTCCGAGGTGGTGCCGACGCTGTCGCACGTGTACCCCAACGGCAAGGCCGACATCAACCACTTCCAGGCGGCGGGCGGCATGGCCTTCCTGATCCGCGAGCTGCTCGACGCCGGGCTGCTGCACGAGGATGTGAACACCGTGGCCGGGCGTGGCCTGCGTCGCTACACCCAGGAGCCGTTCCTGGAGGACGGCAAGCTGGTCTGGCGCGAAGGCCCCCAGGCCAGCCTGGACGAGGCGATCCTGCGTCCGGTGTCCAACCCGTTCTCGGCCGAAGGCGGCCTGCGCGTGATGGAAGGCAACCTGGGGCGCGGGGTGATGAAGGTCTCGGCCGTGGCCGCCGAACACCAGGTGGTGGAAGCGCCGGCGCGGGTGTTCCATGACCAGCAGGCACTGGCCGACGCCTTCCAGGCGGGTGAGCTGGAACGTGACTTTGTTGCCGTGGTGCGCTTTCAGGGCCCGCGTTGCAATGGCATGCCCGAGCTGCACAAGATGACGCCGTTCCTTGGTGTGTTGCAGGACCGTGGCTTCAAGGTGGCGCTGGTCACCGACGGGCGCATGTCGGGGGCCTCGGGCAAGATTCCGGCGGCGATCCATGTGTGCCCGGAAGCCTTCGATGGCGGTCCGCTGGCGCGGGTGCGCGATGGTGATATCGTGCGGGTGGACGGCGCCAAGGGCACGCTGCTGGTGCGCGTGGAGCCCGATGAGCTGGCCGCCCGTGAGCTGCCGGCGCCGCCGCTGGGCAACGACCTGGGCTGTGGGCGTGAACTGTTTGGCTTCCTGCGGGTGGCGTTGAGCTCGGCCGAACAGGGCGCCAGCGCCTTCACCTCGGCATTGGAGAACTTCAAGTGAAAACAGCCCTGGTAGGGGATATCGGCGGTACCAACGCACGCTTCGCGCTGTGGAAGGACAACCGGCTGCACAACGTGCAGGTGTTCCCCACGGCCGACTACACCAGCCCCGAGCAGGCCATCAGCGCCTACCTGAGCGCGCAGGGCCTGGCCAAGGGTGAGCTGGCGGCGGTGTGCCTGGCGGTGGCCGGGCCGGTCAGCGGCGACGAGTTCCGTTTTACCAACAGCCACTGGCGCCTGAGCCGCAAGGCGTTCTGCGCCAATGTGCAGGTCGAGCAACTGCTGTTGATCAACGACTTTACCGCCATGGCCCTGGGCATGACCCGCCTGCAGCCCGACGAGGTGCGCAGCGTGTGCGCCGGTACGCCGGACCCGAGCCGCCCGGCGGTGGTGATCGGGCCGGGTACGGGGCTGGGCGTGGGCACCCTGCTCAAGCTGGGCGAGGAGCGCTGGTTGGCCCTGCCGGGCGAGGGCGGGCATGTGGACCTGCCGGTGGGCACCGAGCGCGAGGCGGCGATTCGTCAGCAGATTGCCCTCGATACCGGGCATGTAAGTGCCGAGACCGTGCTCAGTGGCGGTGGCTTGTTGCGCCTGTACCAGGCCATCTGTGTGCTGGATGGGCAGGCGGCCACGTTGAGCACCCCGGCAGAGATCACCGAGGCGGCCCTGGCGGGCGATCCGGTGGCGCTGGCGGTGATCGAGCAGTTCTGTCGCTTGCTGGGGCGGGTGGCGGGCAACAATGTGCTGACCCTGGGTGGGCGCGGCGGGGTGTTTATCGTCGGCGGGGTGATCCCGCGGTTTGCCGAGCTGTTCCTGCGCAGCGGATTTGCCGCGAGTTTTGCCGACAAGGGCTGCATGAGCGCCTACTTTGAAGGGGTGCCGGTGTGGCTGGTGACAGCGGAGTATAGCGGGCTGGAAGGGGCAGGGGTGGCGTTGCAGCAGGCCCTTTGTGGTGACTGAAGGGGCCTGTTCGCTGGCAAGCCAGCTCCCACAGGTTCCCGGCAAGGCTCACGAGCGGTGATCTCCCTGTGGGAGCTGGCTTGCCGGCGAAGGACGCACAGCCACTCTGAAGGTGATACACACAAGGACCCAAACCGTGAGCAAGTCGATACTGCTGGTCGATGACGACCAGGACATCCGTGAACTGCTGCAGGCCTACCTGAGCAAATGCGGTTTCCAGGTGCAGGCCGTGGCCGATGGCCAGGGCTTTCGCCAGGCGCTGGACGAACACGGTGCGGACCTGGTGATCCTCGATGTGATGCTGCCTGACGAAGATGGCTTCAGCCTGTGCCGCTGGGTGCGTCAGCACCCGCGCCAGGCGCAGGTGCCGATCATCATGCTGACCGCCAGCTCCGACGAGACCGACCGCGTCATCGGCCTTGAACTGGGCGCCGACGACTACCTGGGCAAACCCTTCAGCCCCCGCGAACTGCTGGCACGCATCAAGGCGCTGCTGCGCCGCGCAGGCTTCGTGCAGGAGCGCGCTGGCGGCGATGTGCTGCTGTTCGACGAGTGGCGCCTGGACACGGTCAGCCACCGCCTGTTCCACCGCGACGGCGAGGAGGTGATCCTCTCTGGCGCCGACTTCGCCCTGCTCAAGCTGTTCCTCGATCACCCGCAACAGATCCTCGATCGCGACACTATCGGCAACGCCACCCGTGGTCGCGAGCCGATGCCGCTGGACCGCATCGTCGACATGGCGGTCAGCCGCCTGCGCCAGCGCCTGCGCGACACCGACAAGCCCCCGCGCCTGATCCGTACCGTACGCGGCAGCGGCTACCTGCTGGCAGCCTGCGTTGCGCCCGCGCACTGAGCGGCGCTGGCGTCTGCCGCTGCCGCGCTCGCTGCTGGGGCGCATGCTGCTGCTGACCTTGCTGGTGGTGACGCTGGCACAGGGCCTGTCGAGTGTGATCTGGCTGTCGCAACTGCGCGCCAGCCAGCTCGAAGGGCTGGTGGCCAGCGCGCGCAGCCTGGCCCATTCGATGACCGCCAGCGTCAGCTACTTTCGCTCGCTGCCGCTGGCGTATCGACCCCTGGTGCTGGACCAGTTGCGCAGCATGGGTGGCACGCGCTTCGTGGTCTCGCTCAACGACCGCCCGCTGGACATGCAGGTGCTGCCGGTCACCCCGCGCAAGCAGGCGGTGATCGAGGCCTTCGAGCAGGTGCTGCACCAGCGCCTGGGCGAGCAGATGCAGATCTCGGTGGAGTTCGTCAGCCCCGAACAGCTGCGCATCTTCAACAGTGGTCTGAAACTCGACGAGTTGCCGCGCTCCTGGGCGCACTATTCGCTGACCCTGGAGCCGGTCAACCCGCCGGTGCTGGTGACCCAGATCCGCCTGGACGAAGACGAGTGGCTGTACATCGCCTCGCTGTTGCCCGAGCCCTACACCAGCCTTGAGGCCGAAGGCCTGCCGCGCCAGCAGGTGTGGTTCATTGCCCTGACCAGTTTCTTCCTGCTGCTGTTCATCGGCTTGCTGGTGCATTGGCAAAGCCGCCCGCTCAAGCGCCTGGCGCGGGCCGCACGGGAAATGTCGCTGGGCGCCGATGTGCCGCCGGTGGCTGAGGGTGGCGGCAGCGAAGTGGTCGAGGTGGGGCGTGCGTTCAATGCCATGCGCGAGCGCATCAGCCGCTACCTGACCGAGCGCAGCCAGCTGTTCAGTGCCATCTCGCATGACCTGCGCACGCCCATCACGCGGTTGCGCCTGCGGGTGGAACTGCTGGAGGACGAGCAGGTGCAGCACAAGTTCGGTCGCGACCTGGACGAGCTGGAACTGCTGGTCAAGGGTGCCCTGCAATGCGTGAAGGACACCGATATCCACGAGAACATCGAACCCATCGACCTCAACCAGGTGCTCGATTGCCTGGTCGAGCCGTACCTGGCCAGTGGCCGCATCACCGTGCAGGGCCGCGCCCAGGCGGCGTATCCGGGCAAGCCGCTGGCACTCAAGCGCTGCATCGGCAACCTGATCGACAACGCGCTCAAGTACGGCGAGCGCGCGCACCTGCGCATTCTGGACAGTCCCGCAGGCTTCGTGCTGCAAGTGGATGACGAAGGCCCCGGCGTGCCGGAGCAGCGTCAGGAACAGGTGTTCGAGCCGCACTTTCGCCTGGCCGGGCAGCGGCAGGGCTATGGCCTGGGGCTGGGCATCGCGCGCAACATCGCCCACAGCCACGGCGGCGAGGTCAGCCTGCGCAACCTGCGCGAAGGCGGCTTGCGCGTGACCCTGAGCCTGCCGCGCGTGTGAATGTCACCGCGCGGTGACATTCGCGCATCCCTTCGTTACTTCCACCCTGCCGCGGGCTGTTTAGACTTCGATGCAAGCGCAAGCAACATGACTTGCACCTGCATAACAACAAGAAAAGGTTCCTCTCGATGAATGCGATCAATCGCCTCGCCGCCCTTGTCTCCCTCGCTACCCTGCTGCCCCTGAGCGCCCTGGCTGCCGATACCGGTACGGTCGAAGTCACGCACTGGTGGACCTCGGGGGGTGAAAAGGCGGCGGTGGACACCCTCAAGCAGCAGATCGAAAAAGACGGCTTCATCTGGAAAGACAACGCCGTGGCCGGTGGCGGCGGTGCGGCGGCGATGACCGTGCTCAAGAGCCGTGCGGTCGCGGGCAACCCGCCAGCCGCTGCGCAGGTCAAGGGGCCCGACATTCAGGACTGGGGCGCGCTGGGCCTGCTGACCGAGCTGGACGATGTCGCCAAGGCCAACAACTGGGATACCTTGCTGCCGAAAAAAGTCGCCGACATCATGAAGTACGACGGCCACTACGTAGCGGTGCCGGTGAACATCCACCGGGTCAACTGGCTGTGGATCAACCCGCAGGTGTTCGACAAGGCCGGGGCCAAGGTGCCGACCACCCTCGATGAACTGTTCGCTGCTGCCGACAAGCTCAAGGCCGCCGGTTTCGTGCCGCTGGCCCATGGCGGCCAGCCGTGGCAGGACAGCACCGTGTTCGAAGACCTGGTGCTGAGCATCCTCGGGCCCAAGGGCTACCACGCCGCGTTCGTCGAGCTGGATGAAAAGACCCTGACCGGCGCGCAGATGCTCGAGGCGTTCAAGACCCTGCAGCGTCTGGCTACCTACATGGACCCCAACCGTGCCGGGCGTGACTGGAATATCGCGGCGGCCGAGGTGATCAACGGCAAGGCCGGCATGCAGATCATGGGTGACTGGGCCAAGAGCGAGTGGACCGCGGCGGGCAAGGTGGCCGGCAAGGACTACCAGTGCGTGGCGTTCCCGGGCACCCAGGGCAGCTTTGCCTACAACATCGATTCGCTGGCGATGTTCAGGCTCAAGAACGAAAACGACATCAAGGCCCAGAACGACCTGGCCAAGGTGGCGCTGGAGCCGCAGTTCCAGACCGTGTTCAACCAGAACAAGGGGTCGCTGCCGGTGCGCCAGGACATGGACATGAGCCCGTTCGATGCGTGCACGCAGAAGTCGGCGGTGGACTTCAAGGAGGCCGAGAAGGGTGACGGCCTGCAGCCGAGCATGGCGCACAACATGGCCACGAGCCTGGCGGTACAGGGCGCCATCTTCGATGTGGTGAGCAATTTCCTCAATGACCCGAAGGCCGACCCGGCCACGGCGGTCAAGCAGCTGAATTCGGCGATCAAGTCGGCCAAATGATTCGCTGAACCCTGACCTGTGGGCTCCCACAGGTTTTCCTGAACGCCGCAGAACCCTGTGGGAGCTGGCTTGCCAGCGAAGCGGTGCGCAGCACCGCACCTCCAACCGAGATCCTTCCGATGAGCACCGTTGCCGTCCTCAACAAGGCCTCACCCCTCGACGCACTGCAGCGCTGGCTACCCAAACTGGTACTGGCGCCGAGCATGCTGATCGTGCTGGTAGGCTTCTATGGCTACATCCTGTGGACCTTCGTCCTGTCGTTCACCAACTCAAGCTTCATGCCCAGCTACAAATGGGTGGGCCTGGCGCAATACGCACGCCTGATGGAAAACGACCGCTGGTGGGTCGCCAGCAAGAACCTGCTGCTGTTCGGCGGCCTGTTCATCGGCATCAGCCTGGTGGTCGGCGTGCTGCTGGCGGTGCTGCTCGACCAGCGCATCCGCCGCGAAGGCTTTATCCGCACGGTCTACCTCTACCCCATGGCGCTGTCGATGATCGTCACCGGCACCGCCTGGAAGTGGCTGCTCAACCCGGGCCTGGGCCTGGACAAGATGTTGCGCGACTGGGGCTGGGAAGGCTTTCGCCTGGACTGGCTGGTAGACCCCGACCGCGTCGTCTATTGCCTGGTGATCGCCGCCGTATGGCAGGCCTCGGGTTTTGTCATGGCGCTGTTCCTGGCCGGCCTGCGCGGGGTCGACCAGTCGATCATTCGTGCTGCCCAGGTGGATGGCGCGAGCCTGCCGACGATCTACCTGCGCATCGTGCTGCCGAGCCTGCGCCCGGTGTTCTTCAGTGCGCTGATGATCCTGGCGCATATCGCGATCAAGAGCTTCGACCTGGTGGCGGCGATGACCGCCGGCGGCCCGGGCTACGCCTCCGACCTGCCGGCGATGTTCATGTATTCGTTCACCTTCAGCCGCGGCCAGATGGGCATGGGCTCGGCCAGCGCAATCCTGATGCTGGGCGCGATCCTGTCGATCCTGGTGCCTTACCTGTATTCGGAACTGAGGGGCAAGCGCCATGAGTAACACATTGGTACCCCGGCGCCTGAGCCTCGGCCGCCTGGCCATCTACACCACCCTGATCGGCGCATGCGCGCTGTACCTGGTGCCGCTGATCGTGATGCTGCTGACCAGCTTCAAGAGCCCCGACGATATCCGCACCGGCAACCTGCTGAGCTGGCCCGAGGTGATCACCGGCATCGGCTGGATCAAGGCCTGGGACGCGGTCGGCGGCTACTTCTGGAACTCGGTGAAGATCACCGTGCCGGCGGTGGTGATCTCCACCCTGCTGGGCGCGCTCAACGGCTACGTGCTGTCGATGTGGCGCTTTCGCGGCTCGCAGCTGTTCTTCGGGCTGCTGCTGTTCGGCTGTTTCCTGCCGTTCCAGACCGTGCTGCTGCCGGCCTCGTTCACCCTTGGCAAGCTGGGCATCGCCAGCACCACCACCGGCCTTGTACTGATGCACATCGTCTACGGCCTGGCCTTCACCACGCTGTTTTTCCGCAACTACTACACCAGTGTGCCGCAGGCCCTGGTGCAGGCGGCGCGCCTGGATGGCGCGGGGTTCTTCACCATCTTCGGGCGCATCCTGCTGCCCATGTCGATCCCGATCATCATGGTGTGCCTGATCTGGCAGTTCACCCAGATCTGGAACGACTTTCTGTTCGGTGTGGTGTTCGCCAGCGGCGACGCACAACCGATCACCGTGGCCCTGAACAACCTGGTCAACACCAGTACCGGGGTCAAGGAATACAACGTCGACATGGCGGCGGCGATGATCGCCGGGTTACCGACCCTGTTGGTCTATGTGCTGGCTGGCAAGTATTTCCTGCGCGGGCTCACGGCCGGCGCGGTCAAGGGGTGAAACATGGCAACGCTTGAATTGCGCAACGTCAACAAGACCTACGGCAGTGGCTTGCCGGACACCTTGAAGAACATCGAACTGAAGATCGGCTCGGGCGAGTTCCTGATCCTGGTCGGGCCTTCGGGCTGCGGCAAGTCGACCCTGATGAACTGCATCGCGGGCCTCGAGCAGATCAGCGGCGGGGCGATCCTGGTGGACGACGCCGACATCAGCGGCATGAGCCCCAAGGATCGCGACATCGCCATGGTGTTCCAGTCGTACGCGCTGTACCCCACCATGAACGTGCGCGACAACATCGCCTTCGGGCTGAAGATCCGCAAGATGGCCCCGGCGGCCATCGATGAAGAGGTGGCGCGGGTCGCCAGGCTGCTGCAGATCGAGCACCTGCTGGCGCGCAAGCCCGGCCAACTGTCCGGTGGCCAGCAGCAGCGCGTGGCCATGGGCCGGGCACTGGCGCGCCGGCCCAAGATCTACCTGTTCGACGAGCCGCTGTCCAACCTCGACGCCAAGCTGCGGGTGGAGATGCGCACCGAGATCAAGCTGATGCACCAGCGCCTCAAGACCACCACCGTGTATGTCACCCATGACCAGATCGAGGCCATGACCCTGGGCGACAAGGTGGCGGTGATGAAGGACGGGCTGATCCAGCAGTTCGGCACCCCGCAGCAGATCTACAACGACCCGGCCAACCTGTTCGTGGCGAGCTTCATCGGCTCGCCGCCGATGAACTTCATCCCCCTGCGCCTGCAGCGCAAGGAGGGCCGCCTGCTGGCGTTGCTCGACAGTGGTCAGGCGCGTTGCGAGCTGCCGCTGGGCATCGGTGAGGCGGGGCTGGAGGATCGCGAGGTGATCCTGGGCATTCGCCCCGAGCAGATCAGCCTGGCCGCCAGCGAGGGCAATGGCCTGCCCAGCATTCGCGCCCAGGTGCAGATCACCGAGCCCACCGGCCCCGACACCCTGGTGTTCGTCACCCTCAACCAGACCAAGGTGTGCTGCCGCCTGGCGCCGGAGTTCGCGCCGCAGGTGGGCGAGACCCTGACGCTGCAGTTCGATCCGGCGCGGGTGCTGCTGTTCGATGCGGCCACGGGTGAGCGCCTCGGGCGCGTGGGGACGCCGGTTGAAACGGTCAGCCAGGACAACATCGCCCACTTCAAGGGGCGCTGAAATTCGCTGTAGCGCATCAACACCATCGACAACAATAAACGAGGAAACAAGGGATGGAGCATTTCAAACGCATTTTGCCTCGGGGCTGCATGATCCTGCTGGCGGCCTTCGGGGTCAGTTGTGGGGCGCAGGCTGCCGGCGCCTTCGACCCTGAGTCCAAATGGATGAGCGGCGACTGGGGCGGCACGCGCACCGAGCTGCTGGAGAAGGGCTACGACTTCTCGCTGGACTACGTGGGTGAAGTCGCCGGCAACCTCGATGGCGGCTACAACAACGACAAGACCGCACGCTACAGCGACCAGTTCGCCCTGGGTGTGAAGCTCGACCTGCAGAAGGTGCTGGGCTGGGACGACGCCGAGTTCAAGCTGGCGATCACCGAGCGCAGCGGGCGCAACCTGTCCAACGACCGCATCAGCGACCCGCGCGCCGGGCAGTTCAGCTCGGTGCAAGAGGTGTGGGGGCGCGGCCAGACCTGGCGCCTGACGCAACTGTGGGTCAAGCAGCAGTATTTCGACGGCAAGCTCGACCTCAAGGCCGGCCGCTTCGGCCCGGGCGAGGAGTTCAACAGCTTTCCCTGCGACTTCCAGAACCTGGCCTTCTGCGGCTCGCAGGTGGGCAACTGGGTAGGCAGCATCTGGTACAACTGGCCGGTCAGCCAGTGGGCGTTTCGCGCCAAGTACAACCTCACGCCGGAGTTCTTCGCGCAGGTCGGGGTGTTCGAGCAGAACCCGTCCAACCTGGAGACCGGCAACGGCTTCAAGCTCAGCGGCAGCGGCACCAAGGGCATGATCCTGCCGGTGGAGCTGGTGTGGTCGCCCAAGGTCAACGACCTGCCGGGCGAGTACCGTCTGGGTTACTACTACAGCACAGCCAAGGCCGATGACATCTACGAGGACGTCAATGGCCAGGCCCAGGGGCTGACCGGCGATGCCTTCAAGTCGCACTCCAGCAAGCATGGCTGGTGGGTGGTGGCACAGCAGCAGGTCACCGCGCATAACGGCGATGCCAGCCGTGGGCTGAGCCTGTTCGCCAACTTCACCGTGCACGACAAGGCCACCAACGTGGTCGACAACTATCAGCAGGTGGGCCTGGTGTACAAGGGCGCCTTTGATTCGCGGCCCAAGGATGATATCGGCTTTGGCGTGGCGCGGATTCACGTCAACGATGACGTGAAGAAGCGTGCGCAGCAGCTCAACGGCGTCAGCGGCATCGACGATTACGACAACATGGGCTTCGTACCGATCCAGCAGACTGAATACAACGCCGAGCTGTATTACGGCGTGCATGTGACCCGCTGGCTGACGGTACGCCCCAACCTGCAATACATCCGCCACCCGGGCGGGGTGAGCGAGGTGGACAACGCGGTCGTCGCCGGGTTGAAGATTCAGTCGTCGTTCTGAGGGAATATGTTGTAAATTTACGCCATATTCGGCGACCGCTTGCGCGGTCGTTCGCTGGCAAGCCAGCTCCCACAGGGTTCTGCGGTGCTCACAAACCCTGTGGGCGCTGGCTTGCCAGCGAATAGGCCCTCACTAACAACAAGAGTCCTGAAACATGCCCGAGCACCCGCTTCAACGCTTCTTCACCTCGCAGCGGCCGCGGCCGACCTTCGAGTGGGAGCGTTACCAGCAGCGCGATGTGCTGATCATCGATCACCCTCAATGCCAGGCGGTGTTCAGCCGCCAGGGCGCGCAACTGTTGCACTTCCAGCCCAGCGGTGAACGCCCGTGGCTGTGGTGCGCTGCCCAGTGGCCGCAAGTCGGCGCGATCCGCGGCGGCGTGCCGGTGTGCTGGCCGTGGTATGGCCGTCACCCCAGCGAAGACATGTGGCCGGCCCATGGCTGGGCGCGCCTGCTCGACTGGAAGCTGATCGACAGCAGCGAAAGCGATGAGGGCGTGACCCTCAAATGGCGCCTGCAACTGTGCGACTGGCAGGTCGACCTGGTGGCCAACCTCGGCCAGCGCATGGAACTGCAACTGAGCACCGAGCATCAGGACAGCCTGCCTTGCCAGTTGAGTCATGCTCTGCTGGCCTACTGGCGTATTAGTGACGTTTCTGAGATAGCGCTATCTGGGCTAGAGAATGCTAAGGGTTACGACCATTTGAGCCGTCAGGCCTGCCAGCAGAAGGGCGCCTTGAAAGTGCAGGGCGGGTGCCAGCGGGTGTTTCAGAATGCCGCGACCCTGCAGGTGAATGACCCGGCCTGGCAGCGTCAGTTGTGCATCGATACCGGTGACAGCGACGACACCGTGGTGTGGCATCCGGGCAGTCGGCCATTGATGGGCGTCAGTGGCAGCGAGACCCAGGGCTTCATCTGCGTGGAAGCTGCCAGCGGCAGCAGTGACAGTCTCAGCCTGGCACCGGGAGAGCGCGCGCACCTGCATCTGCAGGCGCACTCGCTCAATTGAGTTCGTCGTCGATCGGGTAGCGGCTGGCGTTGAGGCTTTCCTTGATCTTGCGCAGGTGCGGCTGGAAATCCACGCCGCGGCGCAGGGTCATGCCGGTGGCCAGCACGTCGAGCACGGTGAGCTGGATGATGCGCGAGGTCATCGGCATGTAGATGTCGGTGTCTTCGGGCAGCGGGATGTTCAGGCTCAGGCTGCTGGCCTTGGCCAGCGGCGAGTCGGCGGCGGTCAGGCCGAGTACCGAAGCGCCGTTTTCACGGGCCAGGCGTGCCACCTCCACCAGTTCGCGGGTACGCCCGGTGTAGGAGATGATCACGAACAGCTCGCCGGTGTGCGCCACCGAGGCCAGCATGCGTTGCATCAGCACGTCGGCATGCGCCGACACCGCCAGGTTGAAGCGGAAGAACTTGTGCTGCGCGTCCAGGGCTACCGGCGCCGAGGCGCCCAGCCCGAAGAAATGGATCTGGCGCGCCTGGATCAGCATGTCGACGGCGCGGCTGACCAGTTGCGGGTCGAGCTGCTGGCAGGCACTGTCGAGCGAGGCGATGGCACTGCCGAAGATCTTCTGGGTGTAGGAGGCCGGGTCATCGTCGGCTTCCACGGCCCGGCTCACGTAGGCCGCGCCGCTGGCCAGGCTCTGCGCCAGTTGCAGCTTGAGCTCGGGGTAGCCGCTGACGCCGAACGAGCGGCAGAAGCGATTGACGGTCGGTTCGCTGACCTTGGCGGCCTGGGCCAGCGCCGCGATGCTGAAGCGGGTGGCTTGCTGCGGGTTGAGCAGGATGACTTCGGCGACTTTGCGCTCAGCCTTGTTCAGCTCGTCGAGGCGGCCCTGGATCTGCTCCAGGAGGTTTCGCACGCGGTCCATGGGGAATGTCCTTGGGTCGGGGAGGCCGCCGGTTGCCATGGGCAGACGGCGTTTTATGCGGTGGCCTATCGTACTGATGGCACGGTTGGTGCACCACTTGATTCTGTGTACGGGGCAATATGTTGTTAGTTTTACTACATTAGCCCTTGAAAACTGCGGTTGAAACCGGTATTTCTACGTCAACTTGATAAAAGAACCAACATCATGGCTTCGATCACCGTTGAACCTTGCACCTTTGCCCTGTTTGGCGCCCTGGGCGACCTGGCGTTGCGCAAGCTGTTTCCGGCGCTGTATCAGCTCGATCGCGCCGGCCTGCTGCACGAGCAGACCCGTGTGCTGGCGCTGGCGCGCGAGGTGGGTAGCGTGCAGGAACACCTGGCGACGATCGAGGCGCACCTGCACCAGCACGTCGGCGCAGAGATCGAGGCCCTGGCCCTGCAGCGGTTTCTGGCGCGCCTGAGCTACCTGCATGTGGATTTCCTCCAGGTGCAGGACTATCAGGCGCTGGCCGAACAGGTAGAGCCCGGCGCGCCGTTGATCGCCTACTTTGCCACGGCGGCGGCGGTGTACGGCGGCATCTGCGAAAACCTCGACAAGGTCGGCCTGAGCGAACGCACCCGGGTGGTGCTGGAAAAGCCCATCGGCCACGACCTGGAGTCGTCGCGCCGGGTCAACGATGCGGTGGCGCAGTATTTCCCGGAAAACCGCGTGTACCGTATCGACCACTACCTGGGCAAGGAGACGGTGCAGAACCTCATAGCCCTGCGCTTTGCCAACAGCCTGTTCGAAACCCAGTGGAACCAGAACTTCATCTCTCATGTGGAGATCACGGTGGCCGAGAAAGTCGGCATCGAGGGTCGCTGGGGCTATTTCGACAAGGCCGGGCAACTGCGCGACATGATCCAGAACCACCTGCTGCAGTTACTGTGCCTGATTGCCATGGACCCGCCCAGCGACCTCTCGGCCGACAGCATCCGCGACGAGAAGGTCAAGGTGCTCAAGGCGCTGGCGCCGATCAGCGGTGAAGGCCTGGGCACCCAGGTGGTGCGCGGCCAGTACATTGCCGGCTACAGCGAAGGGCGTGCGGTGCCCGGTTACCTGGAGGAAGACAACTCCAATACCCAGAGTGATACCGAAACCTTCGTCGCACTGCGCGCCGACATTCGCAACTGGCGCTGGGCGGGGGTGCCGTTCTACCTGCGCACCGGCAAGCGCATGCCGCACAAGCTGTCGCAGATCGTGATCCATTTCAAGCAGCCGCAGCACTACATTTTCGCGGCCGAACAGCGTCTGCAGATCGGCAACAAGCTGATCATCCGCCTGCAGCCGGACGAGGGCATTTCGCTGCGGGTGATGACCAAGGAGCAGGGCCTGGACAAAGGCATGCAACTGCGCAGCGGCCCGCTGCAACTGAATTTTTCCGACACCTGGAGCAGTGCGCGTATCCCCGATGCGTACGAGCGCCTGTTGCTGGAAGTGATGCGTGGCAACCAGAACCTGTTTGTGCGCAAGGACGAAATCGAATACGCGTGGAAATGGTGCGACCAGTTGATCGCCGGCTGGAAACAGTCGGGCGAGGCGCCCAAGCCGTACGCGGCGGGCACCTGGGGGCCAATGAGCTCGATAGCACTGATTACCCGCGATGGGAGGGCATGGTATGGCGATATCTGAACTGCAACTGCCGGCGAATGTGACGGCGCATGACTTTGCCAGCCCGGCGCTGCTGGCCGAGGGCCTGGCGCGCGATGTGGCCGAGCGCCTGCGCACGGCGATCACCGCGCGCGGCGTGGCGACCCTGGTGGTATCGGGCGGGCGTAGCCCGGTGGTGTTCTTCCAGCGCCTGGCTGCGCAGCCGCTGGACTGGTCCAGGGTGGTCATCAGCCTGGCCGATGAGCGTTGGGTGCCGGTCGAGCATGCCGACAGCAACGCCGGCCTGCTGCGCCAGCACCTGTTGCAGGGCGAGGTGGCCAAGGCGCGCTTCATCGGTTTGTACCGGCCTGCCGCAACCCTGGAAGCGGCTGCACTGGAGGCTGACCAGGCCCTGGCCGAATTGCCGCGCATCGATGTACTGGTGTTGGGCATGGGCGACGACGGGCATACCGCCTCGCTGTTCCCGGCCAGCCCGAATCTGACCGAAGGCCTGGCGGCTGATGGCACGCGTCGGGTGCTGCCGATGCTGGCGCCGAGCGTGCCGCACCAGCGTCTGAGCCTGACCCGGCGTGTGCTGGCGGCGGCTGGTGCGACATTGTTGTCGGTGCAGGGGCCGGGGAAACTCGCTACCCTGCGCGCCGCGCTGTCGGGTGATGAACTGGCCGAGATGCCGATTCGTGCGTTTTTGCAAGACCCTCTGGAAATTTACTGGTGCCCATGAGCCAAGGATCCGCCGTTATGACAACCCTTCAACCTTCACAGCCGGGACTGTCCATGGCCGACAAGACAGCCTTGATCGACCGGATCTGTGGCCAGGCGCGGATTTTGCCGGTGATCACCATTGCCCGCGAGCAGGACATCCTGCCGTTGGCCGATGCGTTGGCTGCCGGTGGCTTGAAGACCCTCGAAGTCACCTTGCGTTCCGCGCATGGCCTGACCGCCATTCGTCTGTTGCGTGAGCAGCGTCCGGAGCTGTGCGTGGGTGCGGGCACCGTGCTGGACCGCAAGATGCTGGCGGCGGTCGAGCAGGCGGGCGCCCAGTTTGTGGTCACGCCGGGGTGCACCCAGGACATCCTGGAGGCGGGCGTCGACAGCCCGTTGGCGTTGCTGCCGGGTATCAGCAGTGCGTCGGAAATCATGATGGGGTATGCCCTGGGCTATCGCCGTTTCAAATTGTTCCCGGCTGAGATCAGTGGTGGGGCGGCGGCGATCAAGGCATTTGGCGGGCCGTTTGGCGAGGTGCGCTTCTGCCCGACAGGTGGGGTCAACCCGGGTAACGTCAAGCAATACATGGCGTTGGCCAACGTCATGTGCGTGGGTGGGACCTGGATGCTCGACAGTGGCTGGATCAAGAACGGTGAGTGGGACAAGGTGCGGGCGTGCAGTGCCGAGGCGCTGGCGCTGCTCGACTGACGCAATTCGTTGTGTGCTGTACGGCTTTAGGGTGCGCTTGGTCGGCGCACCTTTTTTTTTGGGTTGTGGATAACGCGCTGGCTTTGGTTCTAGATTTTGAAAGTAACCAGAAGGTCCCCCCCGGCGGGGGGAGTCAGAAACTGTCCGAGGTACTGAAACCACCGCCACCACTACTCCCTGAACTGGAGTAACCACCACCACTGCTCGAACTACTCGAACTGCTGGAACTGCTGGAACTGCTGGAGCTGGACGACCAACTGCTGTCTCTGCTGCTGTAGGAACTGCTGGAAGACACAGCCACCCGTGGCACCAGTTCCCGGTGCTCACGAATAGTCCCCACGATGTACCCCAAGGTGACATCGCGCACCATGTAATCGGCCAGCAAACGCTCGATCCCCAGCGACGTCCGATACTGATACCCATTGTCCCGGTAAAAATCGGTACGCAGCGAACGCTCCAGTTCCTTGGCGCGGTCGTAGGCCTCCTGCGCCAGCGTGTGGGTCTTGCGCGCCTCGACCAGCGTCTGCTCGACACCGCTCACCTGCGGATACAGCGTCTGCAACTGCGCGGCAATCTGGTCGTCTGCCGTGCTCGGGGTTTTCTTCACGTCCTCAAGCAGCTGTTCGATACTCTTGGCCTGCAACTGGTCGGTGATCCATTGACGTGCACGCAGGTAGTGCGGGTCCTGGTTCTGGGTGAAGGCCTGCAACTGCTGATGGATATCGTTGGCCTGTTGCTTGGTGCCCACCTGATGCTTGTACAGCGCCTTCTGCTCTTCAAGCAGTGGCGCCATACCCGCCTGGCGCTGGGCGTCGGCCAACTGTGCTCCGGTGGTTTCACTGAGCGCGGCGATCTGCGCATCGCGCTCGGCCTGCAACGCTTCGTTGCGCTGCTGCATGTTCAGCAGGCTCAGCTCGTTGCTGCGGTTGCCGGCATAATTGACCTGCCGGGCCAGCCAGGCGTCGAGCCAGCGACTGATCGGGCCATGACGGTATTGCTCGGTGCCGAAATCACGATCACGCAGGAAATAGTAGATCGGGTTGCGCCGGAACAGCGGCAACTTGTCGGCACATTCCTGACGAATCTCGGCATAGCCGGTCAGTGCTTCCTGGTTGGCCGCGGTGGCCTGTTCCAGTTGCTGCATCAGGTCGACGTAGACAGGGTCTTGCGCCAGTTGCTCCCGGGCCTGCTGGTCGAGGGCGTCCAGCTGCTCCTGCAGGCTGTGCGAGGTCTGCATCGACTGGGCGATCCCCCGCTCGACCTCCAGCAATTGCTGGCGCAGTTGCGCCTGAGCCTGCTGGCGCTCCTGCAGCGCCTGTACCACTTCCTGCTGCAGTGAAGGGGCGTGCTCCAGTTGCAGGGTAGCGATGCTGCGCAGGCGCGTGAGAATGTCCTGCTCCAGGCGCATCTGCCGCTCGGTGGCGTCAGCCAGGTCCTGCTCGGCACTGCGCAGCACTTGCTCGTAGCTGCGAGAGTTACTGGCGACAATGCCGATGAGTATGCTCGGTTTCATGGGGTCACCAGTTCAGGATCATGTCGGGCTTGGCGACACGTTTGTTGAATTGCAGGCTCAGCGTGTTCGCTGGCTTGCTGCCCATGTCACGGTCATCGATGTGGCCATCGCTGAGCTTGTCTTCCTTGATCTTCAGGTACTCGGCCTGGCTGACGCGCACGCCAAAATACGAGGCCCAGCGCGATTCGCCGGTTTCCGAACTGGTCACGGGGGCGGAAATGGCATTGCCCGCAGCGTCGACGGCTTCGACCACCAGGTACCAGCTTTTGCCTTGGGCGCTGTCGCCGCCCTGGCCACATAGCGCGTCGTCGTAGCAGCGTTCCACGCCCGACTTGACGCCGCTGCGATCGACCACGCGCAGCTCCAGCGGCTGCTCGGCGAAGTCGAGCATGCTGTCCAGGCTCGACAGGTTGCGCTCGGCCTGGCTGACGTCAAGTTTCTGCAGGGCGCTGCTGATCTGGGCCGACTGCGCGTTGACCACCCGCAGGTCGGCAGGCGGCAGGCGCATCGCGCGGATACGCTGGTCCATCTCGGCCAACTGACGGATCAGAGGCTGCACCTGCTGAATGCGTTCGAGCTGATATTCCAGCTCGGTGACTTCGCGCTTGGCCAGGGCAATGCCCTTGGTGTCGGCGGTGTTGATGGCCTGGTCGGCCACCTCGGCCTGTTGCGCCAGTACCGGGTAGCGCTTGACCCCTTCGCTGTAGGCCGGGTCCTGCATCACCGTCCGCAGCCGCTTGCGCGCGTCAAGCACGCCCTCGGCGTCGGTCAGCGCCTGCTGGCCGTGGCCCAGCACCACGTCGGCGGACTTGCGATGCTTGTCATAGGTATCGACCGCTTGTTGCACGCTGTCACGGTTGTCGCTGTCGATCAGTTGCGGGAAGGGCGGGTGCGCAAGCAGTTCGCGGGCTTGGGCGAGCAGCCCGGCCGCGTTGTTCAGCAACCGGCTGGCGGCAGGCTCGGGAAAGGCCGCGACGCTTTCCTGCAACGTGGCCAGACGGCTCTGCTGCTCGTCCAGCGCGGTGCTCGCCCGTTGAGCGCTGTAGCCATACCCACGTACGTTGTCCTGCACGGTGCTGGTCTTGGCGGTGTCGCTCACCACCCGTGTGCATTGCACCGCGATCAGCGCAATGGCCACCACTTGCAGGATGCGCACGCCTTTCTTGCGGTTGAGCAGCAGCGTGCTGGTCAGGCGTGCGACGCTGCTCTGCGGCGGCGCTTCGAAGCTCAGGCGGCGCGCGAAGAAGTCGCGCACGCCCTGTTCGATCAAGGCGTCGTCGTAGGCGATGCCGTGGCTCTGGTAGTAACTGCGGATACGTGAGGCGACTTCGGCGCGACGCTGCGGCAGGTTCAGGTGCTCCTGCACCTGCATCTGCTGGTGGCGCAGCTGATCCACCACTGCCATGGCGCCGAGCTGTTCGGAGAGTGGAACGGTGCTCATCAGGCGGCCTTGGTCAGCAGCGCGGCGAATTTGCGCTTGGCGTCTTCGACGGCGTCGGCAATGTCGCGTGCGGCATTGCTCGATTCGGCGCGATAGGTATCGGCCATGGCTTTCATGTCGGTCTGGAACGACAGCGTGGCATCGGCCAGGGCGCGCACCGAGTCGACCTTGATGGTCGAGCCATAGCTGGCCTTGACCGCCGCTTCGAGCTGCTGGTTGCCGGTGCTGCCCAGCGATTCCAGGCCTTTGCTGATGCCCTCGGTGGTCGCGTTGAGCGTGTGGGTGGCTTCGGCCAGGCCGCTGTTGGCGGTGAACGACACGGCAAGGCCGGTGAGTACCACTTCATTGGTGGAGAAGAACGACACCATGCGCTGGTATTGGCGCTCCTTGATCACGTGTACCTGGTTGATGCGCGCAAACACCATCTCGGCAGTGTTGTAGCCCACCCGCAGGTCGTCGGCGATGTCCTTGATGATCTGGTAGCGCTTGTCTTCGTCCTGCAGGGCGCGCACCGCTTCGTCGCGGCTCAGTTCCAGCGCGGCGCGGGCGGCGGGCTCGGTGCCTTCGGCGGCGGCGACCTGCTCATTGGCCGCGTTCAGCGCCTGGGTGCGCTGTTCCAGCGCCGCACCGGCAATGGCCAGGACCTGCTGGGCCTCGACCTCTGCCGCTTTCATGGCCATGCGAAAGTCCATGTACGACTCCAGGATCACCGTTTCGCGGGCGATCTGGTCGTTGGCCGATTTGCACACCTGCAGGTAGTTCTCGCGGATATCGGCAAAGCGGCTGGGGATCGAGCCACGGCGCACATTCATCCAGGTCAGCTTGATCTTTTCCATCGCGTCCAGGCGCCCGTCGTCCATCCAGCCGGCCATGGCGGCAGCGTCTTCGCGGATGGAGGTGAAGCTCTGGGTGATGTCCATGAAGCGCGTGGAGATGTCCATGCCTTCGATCTGCTCGCGCACCATGCTGTTGAAGCTGGTGGACTGCTGCAGCACGGTGGCGATGGAGGTGACCTTGGTGGTGTCGTACTGGGCCACGCGGTCCAGCAGTACCAGCACCGGGGCATCCTGAACGGGCTGGATGAAGTTGATGCCGATGGTACGCAGGCTGGTGAGTGCGCGTTCTAGGTACTGGCTCATGGTGTGTCCTTACTACTTGCTGATTGAGGTCAGCCGCAGGGGCTGTAGGGCGCGCGGCGAGTATATCGCCGCTTGTGTCGGGGTGGCTGGCTCGGGTCAGAAGCTGTCGGTGGTGCGAAAGCCTCCGCCGCCGGACTTGCCGCTGGTGCTGAAACCGCCGGCACTGCCACTGCTGCTTCTACTGCCACTGCCACTGCCACTGCTACTGCTACTGTTTCTATTGCTGCTACTGCTGCCGCTTTTTTTGCGGCCACTGCTGCTCTGGCCGCTACTGCGACTGGCGCTGCTCACCTCTGCCCCAACGGTGATGATCACGCTGGCGACATTGAGCAGGACCGAGACGCCGTCCATCAGGGTAATGCCATCGGCGCTGGATTCGGCACGTGCGGGCTCGGCAAAGTTGCGGATGTAGCGCCGCACTTCTTCCAGGGTACTGGTGCCGTCCATGAACGCGTTGATCAGCGCCTGGTAGTCAATGTGGTCGCTGTACTTGAAGTGGTTGAGGTCTTCGCGCAGCGCACGCTCCAGCGTCTTGGCCTGCTGGTAGCGGGCCTCGGTGCGGGCATGGGCCTGCGTGGCGTCGGCCAGGCGCTGCGTGGCAGCGGTCAATTGCGGATACAGCCCCTGCAGCTCGCGAGCAAGCTCGTCGTCGGCAGGGTCCGGCGTGTTTTTCGCGTCTTCGAGCAGTTGATCGATCGTCTTGCTCTTGAGCATATCGGTTACCCAGCCACAGGCGCGCTGGTAGTACGGGTCCTGGTTGAGGGTGAACTCGGCCAGTTGCTGCTGGATCGCGTTGGCCTGGCGCTTGGTGGCGAGCACCTGTTGCTCCAGGCTGGCGCGCTCGGCCTGCAGGCGTTGGATCTCAGCCTCCAGGTGCTGGATGCCGGGCTGGCTTCGGGCTTGTGTCAGTGATGCCTGGGCCTGCTCGGCGAGGGTGTCCAGCCGGGCAGTGCGTTCAGCCTGCGCGGCTTCGTTGAAGGTGTGCATGTTCTGCAGGTGCAATTCGTTTGCGCGGTTGCCCGCGTAGTCGACCTGCCTGGCCAGCCAGCCATCGAGCAGGCGGCCGAGCATGAACGCGCGGTACTGCGGCGTAGCGAAATGGCGCTCGCGCAGGTACCTGTATACCCGGTTCTGCTCGAACGCAGGCAGTTTGTCGGCGCACTCCTGACGGATCTCCAGATAGCCGCTCGCCGCTTCCTGGTTGGCCGCAACGGCCTGCTCCAGGTCCAGCGCCAGGCGCGCACGCTCAGGGTCCTGAGCCAGGGTCTGGTTGATCTGTGCCGCCAGGCTATCGAGGCGCTGCTGGTGCGCCGCCTTGGTCTCCAGCAGTCGGGCGATACCCTGTTGCGAGACGTCCAGTTCCTGTTGCAGCGTGCTGATGGCCTGCTGGCGCCCCTGCAGTGCTGCCTGTGCGTTCTGCTCCAGCGCGGGGCTGTGCACCAGGTGCAGCGAGGCAATTGCGCGCAGGCGCTTGATGATCTGCTGCTCCAGCTGCAGCTCATGCTGCTTTGCCGCGTTCAGGGCGTGTTCGCTGTTTTGCTTGAGCAACTCATGGCCGCGTGAGTTGTGGGCAAAAAAGTGAATAAAGGTCTCAGGGGTCATCAGGGTTCTTCCATGAGCTCTGAACGGCAGAGTGGGTTCGAAGCGGGGGAGTATACCGGCCGTTCACCGCACGCACACAAAAATGCCCGCCTCCAGGAGGCGGGCATTTCAGTGGGGCAACCAGGCCATACCGTTTACGCAGCCTTGGCAGCCTGCTGGCTCAGCGAGCGGTTCAGTGCGCTGAACAGCGCCTTGAAGCTGGCGGTGGTGATGTTTTCATCGATACCCACGCCATGCACAGGGCGCCCGCCGGCCACGCGCAGCTCGATGTAGGCCGCAGCCTTGGCGTTGGTGCCTGCACCAATGGCGTGCTCGTTGTAGTCCATGATTTCCACGGCTACCGGCAGGCCGGCGACCAGGGCTTCGAGGGCGCCATTGCCCTTGCCGCGCCAGTGCAGGGTGGTCTCGCCTTCACCCGCCACTTCCACTTCCACCGCGCTGTGGCCGTTCTCTTCCTGCAGGCGATGGCTGACCAGTGCGTATGGCGCGTTGGCTTGCAGGTACTCGCTCTGCAACAGCTTGTAGATCTGCTGGGCGGTCATTTCCAGGCCCAGGCGATCGGTCTCGCCCTGTACCACCTGGCTGAACTCGATCTGCATGCGGCGCGGCAGGCTGATGCCGTATTCCTGTTCGAGCAGGTAGGTGATGCCGCCCTTGCCCGACTGGCTGTTGACGCGAATCACCGCCTCGTAGCTGCGGCCGATGTCGGCCGGGTCGATCGGCAGGTACGGCACTTCCCACAGGGTGTCGTCTTTCTGCTGGGTGAAGCCCTTGCGGATCGCATCCTGGTGCGAGCCGGAGAACGCGGTGTGCACCAGGTCGCCCACATACGGGTGACGCGGGTGCACCGGGATCTGGTTGCACTCCTCGACCACCTTGCGTACGCCGTCGATGTCGGAGAAGTCCAGTTCGGGGTCTACACCCTGGGTGTAGAGGTTCAGCGCCAGGGTCACCAGGTCGACGTTGCCGGTACGCTCGCCGTTGCCGAACAGGCAGCCTTCGACACGGTCGGCACCGGCCATCAGGCCCAGTTCGGTGGCGGCCACGCCGGTGCCACGGTCGTTGTGGGTGTGCAGGCTGATCAGCACGCTGTCCCGGCGCGACACGTTGCGCCCGAACCATTCGATCTGGTCGGCATAGATGTTCGGCGTCGACACTTCGACAGTGGCCGGCAGGTTGAGGATCACCTTGTGGTCCGGGGTCGGGTTCCACACCTCGATCACCGCGTCGCAGACTTCCTTGGCGAACTCAAGCTCGGTGGCGCTGAAGGTCTCTGGCGAGTACTGGAACGTCCAGTGGGTCTCGGGCTGCTGGGCGGCGTACTTGACGAACAGCTTGGCCGCGTTCACCGCGATGTCTTTTACGCCTTGTTTGTCCTGGTTGAAGACGATCTTGCGGAACGACGGCGAGGTGGCGTTGTACAGGTGCACGATGGCCTTCTTGGCCCCGCGCAGCGACTCGAAGGTACGCGCGATCAGGTCTTCACGGGCCTGGGTCAGCACCTGGATGGTGGTGTCGTCCGGGATGTGGCCGTCTTCGATCAGGGTGCGCACGAAGTCGAAGTCGGTTTGCGAGGCCGAAGGGAACGAGGCCTCGATTTCTTTCACGCCCACGCTGACCAGGGTCTTCCAGAAGCGCAGCTTCTTGACCGCGTCCATCGGCTCGATCAGCGACTGGTTGCCGTCGCGCAGGTCCGAGCTGCACCAGATCGGCGCGGCGGTGATGGTCTTCGATGGCCAGGTACGGTCAGGCAGGTCGACCTGAGCGAAGGCACGGTATTTTTTCGAAGGGTCTTTGAGCATGGTCATGAAAGCAATCCTTAGTGTGCGGCCTTGAAAAGGGCCCGCCGAACGTACACGAGAGATGAATGGGCGAGGCGACGCGATTCAGCTTGGTAGTCGGGCACTGACCAGGCAAAGGCTGCGATGTTGGCGAAGCAGAATGAGGGTGTGCATGGTTTTCATGCCTCAACCCTAACCAGTGGGGTGAAAGATGGCAAGCACTGAGAAAAAATTGAGAGGAATGCTTAAAAAGTGCAGATGGGCGAGATTTTATAGCGGACTCAAATCAAAAAGACCGCGCCAGTTGCGCGGTCTTTTTGATTGGCGCAAGGCTGGCCTCAGGGCTGGAAGGCGCCGATGAAGATCGCCGGATCGACCCGCGCGTCGTTCAGGCTGACGTTCCAGTGCATGTGTGGCCCGGTGGCCCGGCCCGTGGAGCCGACCCGCCCGACAATGGCGCCGCGGCTCAACTGCTGGCCTGGCTTCACGTCGATTTTCGACAGGTGGCAGAACATGCTGATGAAGCCCTGGCCGTGGTCGACGAACACCGTGTTGCCGTTGAAGAAGTAGTTGCCGATCAGAATCACCTTGCCGTTGGCCGGGGTCTTGATCGGTGTGCCGGCGGGTACGGCGAAGTCCAGCCCGGCATGCGGGTTGCGCTCTTCGCCGTTGAAGAAGCGGCGCACGCCGAACTTGCTCGACAGCGGGCCGTTGACCGGCTTGTCGAGGATCAGGTTGCTCGGCAGGGTGGGGCTGAAGCTGCGGTAGGCCTTGAGCTGTTCGGCCAGCTCGCCTTCGATGCGCTTGAGGTCGGCGGGGTTCGGGTTGACCTGGCGCTGGTTCTTCAGGGTGATGCGCTGTTCGGGGTACTTCTTGCTGCCGACCGTGAAGGTCAGCGTGCGTCCGCCTTGGGTGAGGCTGGCGGTGCCGGGCTTCTGGGTCAGCGGCAGGCCGACGATGGCCAGCCATGTGTCCTGTTCGCGCACCACCAGCACCGGCTTGCCGTCGAAACGGGCGCTGGGGGCCTGGGCAGCCGGGCCGAGGTTGACCACCGCCACGCCACCGGGCACCGGCTTGTTCAGCTGGCGGGTGATGTAGCTGGCGTGGGCGCTGCTGGCGAACAGCAGGCAGAGTGCAAGCAGAGGGGCAAACAGTCGGGGCATGTGTCAGTCCAGTAGGGAAAGCGTGACCGGGGTCAGGTGGTTGTCCTCGACCCGCACCTGCAACTCGCCTTCGCCCAGGCGGGCGGTCAGGCGCTGGCCGTTGCGGGTCTGGGCGGCGCTGCGAATGGCCTGGCCGCGCTCGTCGAGCAGGATGCTGTAGCCGCGGCTGAGGGTTGCCAGCGGGCTGACCACCTGCAGGGTCTGTACCTGTGCCTGGAGTTGCTGGCGGCGGGTGGTGAGGGTGTGGCGCATGGCCCGAGGCAGGCGCTCGGCGAGGTTGTCCAGACGTTGCTTGAGCAGCGTCAGGGCGCGGCCGGGGTGCTGCGCGGCCAGGCGCGTGTCGAGGCGCGCCAGGCGCTCGCGGCGCTGGTTCAGGCGTTGCTCGAAAGCCCGGCGCAGGCGCATGTCCAGGTCGTCGAGGCGCTGGGCCTGTTGGCGCAGGCGTTCGCCTGGGTGGCGCAGGCGCCGGGCCAGGCTGTCCAGGCGCAGGCGGTCATGCGCCAGGCGATGCTGGATGCGCAGCAGCAGGCGGCGTTGCAGGCTTTCGAGGCGCCGTTGCAGGTCGCTGCTGTCGGGTGCCAGCAGTTCGGCGGCGGCCGAGGGCGTGGGGGCGCGTACATCGGCGACGAAGTCGCTGATCGACACGTCGGTCTCATGGCCCACGGCGCTGACGATCGGCGTGACGCAGGCGGCGATGGCGCGGGCCACGGCCTCTTCGTTGAAGCACCAGAGGTCTTCCAGCGAGCCGCCGCCGCGCGCCAGGATCAGCGCGTCGAAGCCTTGCGCGTCGGCGCGCTGCAGGGCACGTACGATCTGGTTGATGGCTTCGCGGCCTTGCACGGCGGTGGGGATCAGGGTCAGTTCGACCTGCGGCGCACGGCGGCGGAACACGCTGATGATGTCGCGGATCACCGCGCCCGTGGGCGAGCTGATGATACCGATGCGTTGCGGGTGGGCGGGCAGGGCGCGCTTGCCTTCGCTGCTGAACAGGCCTTCATTGCCAAGCTTTTCCTTGAGCGCATCGAAGGCCAGGCGCAGCGCACCGTCGCCGGCGGGTTCCACCGTGTCGAGGATCAGTTGGTAGTCGCCACGGCCTTCGAACAGCGAGACCTTGCCGCGTACTTTGACTGCCAGGCCGTCGCGCAGCGCCTGGCGTACGCGGGCGGCGTTGTTGCGAAACAGGGCGCAGCGCACCTGGGCGCCGCTGTCCTTGAGGGTGAAATAGACGTGGCCGGAGGCGGGGCGGGCGAGGTTGGAGATTTCGCCTTCGACCCAGATATTGCTGAACACGTCCTCGAGCAGCACGCGGGCGCGGCCGTTGAGCTGGCTGACGGTAAGGACTTCGCGGTCCAGGCCGAGTCTTTCGAAGGGGTCTTTGATCATGCCGGGCATCATAAAGGGATTTTGGCTGGCTTTGTATTGGCCTCTCTGGTCTCTTCGCTGGCAAGCCAGCTCCCACAGGGTTTTGTAGTGTCCACAACACCTGTGGGAGCTGGCTTGCCAGCGAAAGGGCCCTCAGCCTTGCAGATGCGCCAGCACCTGCTGCACCAACGGCCCGGCATCGCGCCGATAGGCCAGCGCCACCGTGCTCGTGCACCCCTCATCGGCCAACGCCACCCAGCGCAGCCCCGCTGGTGCAATATCGCGCATGCACTGCGGCAGCAGCGCCACGCCGAACCCGGCCTGGATCAACTGCAACTGCGTGGTCTTGCGCGACACCACCCGCGCGGCGCTGGGAAAGAACCCTTCGCGCATGCACAGCTGCGCCGACAGGTAGCTCAGCCCGCCGCGCTGGCGATGCGGGATGGAAATGAACGCTTCGTCGCGCAGTTCCTTCAAGTACACACGCTCCTGATCGGCCAGCGGATGCTCGGCGGCCACCGCCAGCAACAGCGGCTCCTCGAACAGGGGCGCCACGCACACCCCTTCGTGCTGACGCAGCACCGGCAGACGCAGCAGCCCAAGTTCCAGGCGCCCGTCAGCCAGCTCTTCCAGTTGCGCCTCCGAGGACGCCTGGGCGATTTCCATGGACACACCGGGGTTGTCCTGCAGGTAACCGCTCAGGCGGGTGAGCAGGGCGCCGGTCAGCGGTACGGTGCTGGAGTGGCTCAGGCGCAGGCTGCCGAGCAGGCCCTGGCCGATTTCAGTGGCCAGGCGGCTGGCCTTGTCGAGATCGCCAAGCAAGGTGCGAGCCCGCGGCAGAAAGGCCAGCCCGGCGGCAGTCAGGCGTGGTTGGCGCGCCGTGCGCTCGAACAGAGGGGTGTCCAGCTGTCCCTCCAGTTCCTTTA
This sequence comes from Pseudomonas aegrilactucae, assembly GCF_019168305.1. Taxonomy (GTDB): domain Bacteria; phylum Pseudomonadota; class Gammaproteobacteria; order Pseudomonadales; family Pseudomonadaceae; genus Aquipseudomonas; species Aquipseudomonas aegrilactucae. Next base: position 7,830 of record NZ_JAHTBI010000031.1, on the reverse strand, counting down.
TCTGGCGGCTCAGTGCCGACTGCGCCACGCACAGGCGCTCGGCGGCGGCGCTGAAACTGCCCGAATCGGCAATTTCCACGAAGTAGCGCAACTGGCGGGTAGAAATCATCTGTCATGCCTTTTCGAGATGGCTGGTGGCTGAATTACATATTAGTCGGCATGGCTCACCCATGGCTAAAGTTCAGCTGTCACCAACGTCAGAGGCAAGTGCATGCTTTCTACCCTGCTCGACCCATTGCCCTTCACCGCTACCCAGTGGCTGCCCATCCTGCTCGGCGTGGGTGCGGCGTATATCGTGTTCGGCATCGCCGGCTTCGGCACCGCGCTGGTGGCCGGCCCGATCCTGATCAATTTCATGCCGCTGTCTCGCATCATCCCGCTGCTGGTGCTGCTGGACTTCGTCGCCGCCTTCGGCAACTGGCTGCCGGCACGCAAGGCCGTGGTGCGTGGCGAGCTGTTGCGGCTGTTGCCGTTCATGGCCATCGGCTGCACCCTGGGGGTGGTGTTCCTGCTGAACCTGAAGTCCGACCTGCTGCTGTTGCTGATGGGGCTGTTCATCACGGCCTACGCGCTCTACAGCCTGGCGGTGAAGGTCAAGCCGGCGCATCTGGCTGCTGGCTGGTCAGTGCCGATGGGCACCGTGGGCGGCTTGTTCGGTGCGCTGTTCGGCAGCGGCGGCTTTCTGTACGCCCTCTACCTGAATGCCCGGCTCGACTCCAAGGACCAGGCTCGCGCCACCCAGAGCGCGCTGATCAGCTGCAGCACGGTGGTGCGCCTGAGCCTGTTCCTGGTCGCCGGGGTGTATGCCGACCTGCCGCTGTTGCTGCTTGCTCTGTGCCTGCTGCCGATGATGGGCGCCGGGCTGTGGGCTGGCCGCCGGCTGACCCTGAACATGTCCCGCGAAGCCTTCGTGCGCCTGGTCACCTGGCTGGTGCTGGCCAGCGGCATCGCACTGATCGGGCGCTACCTGAGTGAGGTAAACTGGCAGCTTTAACCTGTTCGGCCGCCGCCATGACTACCCAGAGCATCATCGTCCCCAAGCTCTCCACCGTACCGGTGCACGAGCCCCGCGCCCGCGCCATCCTGCGCTGGCTGGTACGCGAGAAGGTGATCGAAGAGCAGCTCAGCACCTGCGGGCGCACCGGCAACCGAATGGCCTATGCCATCGCCGAAGGCGCGCGCAAGGTCGTCGAGCGGCCAGAGCGGCTGCCCTATGGCCAGCCGGTCAATGGCCTGGAGGTCATCTACAAGCGCTGCATCTATACGCCCACCGAAGGCTTTCTTGAAGAAGCCGGCTGCTCGGAATGTCGCAAGGAAGTCGGGGTGGAGCTGTTCGCCAGCCTGGAAGAGTGGATGCCCGGCATCAGCGACAACTTCACCTGCCCGCGCTGCGGCCATGAAGACGACATCAACGGCTTCCTGTTCCTGCAGCCCTGTGCCTTTTCCAACCTGGGGTTCATCTTCAATAACTGGAGCGAGGCGGTTTTCAGGCAGTCCTTCATCGACGCCTTTGCCGACTGGCTCGACCAGCCGGTGGCCGTGGTGCAGGTCAAGCTGCAAGGCAACTGACCGAAGGCCCATCTTTACATTGAGTCAAACGGCGCGCATGAGTATAATGGCGCGCTTCCATTTTTCCCGCCCGGGAGCCCCCGCGATGCTGCGTATCAGCCAAGAAGCCCTGACCTTCGACGACATTCTTCTAGTACCTGGTTATTCCGAGGTGCTACCCAACGAAGTCAGTCTCAAGACCCGTTTGACCCGTGGCATCGAGCTGAATATTCCACTGGTTTCCGCCGCCATGGACACCGTCACCGAAGCCCGTCTGGCCATTGCCATGGCTCAGGAAGGCGGCATCGGCATCATCCACAAGAACATGACCATCGAGCAGCAAGCTGGCGAAGTGCGCAAGGTCAAGAAGTTCGAAGCCGGCGTGGTCAAGGACCCGATCACCATCGAGGCCGACGCCACCGTACGTGACCTGTTCGAACTGACCCGTCTGCACAACATCTCCGGTGTGCCGGTTCTGCACGATGGCGACCTGGTCGGCATCGTCACCTCCCGCGACGTACGTTTCGAAAACCGCCTCGACGCCACCGTGCGTGAAGTGATGACGCCCAAAGAGCGTCTGGTCACGGTCATGGAAGGCGCCGACAAGAACGACGCCCGCGAGCTGCTGCACAAGCACCGCATCGAGCGCGTGCTGATCGTCGACGAAAAGTTCGCCCTCAAGGGCATGATGACCGTCAACGACATCGAAAAAGCCAAGGCCTACCCGCTGGCCAGCAAGGACGACCAGGGTCGCCTGCGCGTCGGTGCTGCGGTCGGTACCGGCAAGGACACCGGTGACCGCGTGGCGGCACTGGTTGCAGCCGGCGTCGACGTGGTGGTGGTCGACACCGCCCACGGTCACTCCAAGGGCGTGATCGACCGCGTGCGCTGGGTCAAGCAGAACTTCCCTGAGGTGCAGGTGATCGGCGGCAACATCGCCACCGGCGCTGCCGCCAAGGCCCTGGCCGAAGCCGGCGCCGATGCGGTCAAGGTCGGTATCGGCCCTGGCTCGATCTGCACCACGCGTATCGTTGCCGGTGTCGGCGTGCCGCAGATCAGCGCCATCGCCAATGTGGCCGCCGCGCTGGAAGGCACCGGCGTACCGCTGATCGCCGACGGTGGCATCCGCTTCTCCGGTGACCTGTCCAAGGCCATCGTCGCCGGCGCCAGCGCCGTGATGATGGGCTCGATGTTCGCCGGTACCGAAGAGGCCCCGGGCGAGATCGAGCTGTTCCAGGGTCGTTCGTACAAGGCTTACCGCGGCATGGGTTCGCTGGGCGCCATGTCCCAGGCCCAGGGCTCGTCCGACCGTTACTTCCAGGACTCCTCGGCCGGTGCCGAGAAGCTGGTACCGGAAGGTATCGAAGGCCGCGTGCCGTACAAGGGCACCCTGACCGCGATCATTCACCAGCTGATGGGCGGCCTGCGTTCCTCGATGGGTTACACCGGCAGCGCCAACATCGAAGAGATGCGCACTAAGCCTGAATTCGTGCGCATCACCGGTGCCGGCATGGCCGAGTCCCACGTGCATGACGTGCAGATCACCAAGGAAGCGCCAAACTACCGCGTAGGTTGATGCTCCTGGCAATACCTGTAAGCGGGGCTGTTCACGACAGCCCCGCGTCGTTTCCGATTACCACTGACGAGATTGAGTCATGGCCCTCGACATTCACGCTCACCGTATCCTGATCCTCGACTTCGGTTCCCAGTACACCCAGCTGATCGCCCGCCGCGTGCGCGAAATCGGCGTGTACTGCGAGCTGCACCCGTTCGACATGGACGACGAGGCGATTCGCGAATTCGCCCCGCGTGGCATCATCCTGGCCGGCGGCCCCGAGTCGGTGCACGAAGCCGACAGCCCGCGCGCGCCACAGGCCGTATGGGACCTGGGCGTACCGGTATTCGGTATCTGCTACGGCATGCAGACCATGGCCGAGCAGCTGGGCGGCAAGGTTGAAGGTTCCGAGCTGCGCGAGTTCGGCTACGCCCGTGTCGACGTGGTCGGCAAGAGCCGCCTGCTCGACGGCATCGAAGACCACGTCGACGCTGACGGCGTATTCGGCCTGGACGTATGGATGAGCCACGGTGACAAGGTCACCCGCATCCCTGAAGACTTCCACATCCTGGCCAGCACTCCGAGCTGCCCGATCGCCGGCATGTTCAACGATGCCCGCGGCTACTATGGCGTGCAGTTCCACCCGGAAGTGACCCACACCAAGCAGGGCGGTCGCATCCTGTCGCGCTTCATCCTCGACATCTGCGGCTGCGAAGCGCTGTGGACCCCGTCGAAAATCGCCGAAGACGCGATTGCCCAGGTACGTGCCCAGGTCGGTACCGACAACGTGCTGCTCGGCCTGTCGGGCGGCGTCGACTCCTCGGTGGTTGCGGCGCTGCTGCACAAGGCCATTGGCGACCAGCTGACCTGCGTGTTCGTCGACAACGGCCTGCTGCGCCTGCACGAAGGTGAGCAAGTGATGGCCATGTTCGCCGAGAACATGGGCGTCAAGGTCATCCGCGCCAACGCCGAAGACCAGTTCCTGAACAACCTGGCCGGCGAAGCCGACCCGGAGAAGAAGCGCAAGATCATTGGCCGTACCTTCATCGACGTGTTCGATGCCGAGTCGACCAAGCTGCACAACATCAAGTACCTGGCCCAGGGCACCATCTACCCGGACGTGATCGAGTCGGCTGGTGCCAAGAGCGGCAAGGCCCACGTGATCAAGTCGCACCACAACGTGGGTGGCCTGCCGGAGGAGATGAACCTCAAGCTGGTCGAGCCGCTGCGTGAGCTGTTCAAGGATGAAGTGCGTCGCCTGGGCCTGGAGCTGGGCCTGCCGTACGACATGGTCTACCGTCACCCGTTCCCGGGCCCGGGCCTGGGTGTGCGCATCCTGGGTGAAGTGAAGAAGGAATACGCCGACCTGCTGCGTCGTGCCGACCACATCTTCATCGAAGAGCTGCGCAAGGCCGACTGGTACCACAAGGTCAGCCAGGCCTTCGTGGTGTTCCAGCCGGTGAAATCGGTGGGCGTGGTCGGTGATGGCCGTCGTTACGCGTGGGTCGTGGCGCTGCGTGCGGTCGAGACCATCGACTTCATGACGGCGCGTTGGGCGCACCTGCCGTACGAATTGCTGGAAACGGTAAGCGGCCGCATCATCAACGAGATCGAAGGCATCTCGCGCGTTACCTACGACGTGTCGAGCAAGCCGCCTGCGACGATCGAGTGGGAATGATTGGGCGTCCGGCATTGTCCGGCACCAACTAGCAAGAAATGCCCTGGAGCCCGCGTAATTGCGGGCTTTTAGCTTTTTGGGTCTGGCAAATTCTGGCAGCTTTGTGCATCGCCAAGCACCGTGTTTGTATGGCATGGTACGGGGCATTGACTGAGCTAAATGCCATGTTCGGTGCTCGATACCATGTCGACCTAGTAGGGAAGGGCATGGTATCAAATCTCATCATCAGCCCGGTTTCATTGGGTTTTATCGTGGTGCATGAGTGCTTTTCTGAACATGGTATTTTTTCCATGGAATCCGTAACTGCCATGCTGACCGATACCAAGCTGCGTAACCTCAAACCGCAAGAAAAACTCTACAAGGTGAACGACCGCGACGGGCTGTACGTGGCCGTCACTGCTGCCGGTTCCATCTCATTTCGTTACAACTACTCAATCAATGGCCGTCAGGAGACCATAACGTTCGGTCGTTATGGCGTGGGTGGCATCACACTTGCGGAAGCCAGAGAGCGCCTGGGCGAGGCTAAAAAGATGGTTTCGGCGGGTAAGTCACCTGCCAAAGAGAAAGCCCGTGCCAAGGCACGCACCAAAGGGGCAGAGACGTTTGATGCGTGGGCTGAGAAATGGCTGCGTGGGTATCAGATGGCTGACTCGACGCGCGACATGCGCCGATCGGTTTACGAGCGCGAGCTAAAGCCGCACTTCGGTAATCAGAAACTGGTGGAAATTAATCATAAGGATCTGCGAACGCTGACTGATGCAATTGTGGAGCGTGGAGCTCCCGCCACGGCCGTTCACTCCCGCGAGATTGTGATGCAGGTATTCCGATGGGCGATAGAGCGTGGCCAGAAGGTCGAGAATCCGGCTGATCTGGTTCGTCCTGCAAGCATCGCTAAATTCGAGCCACGTGACCGTGCTTTGGGGCCTGACGAAATCGCGTTGATGTATCAGTACCTGGACCGCATCGGCACCGCCTCCTCCGTTAGGGTGGCCGCTAAGCTGTTATTGCTGACCATGGTCCGCAAAAGTGAGTTGACCAACGCTACCTGGAACGAGATCAATTTCAGCGAAGCCTTGTGGACCATTCCGAAAGAGCGGATGAAGCGGCGCAATCCCCATTTGGTGTTCTTATCTCAGCAGGCGCTGGATTTTTTCATTGCTCTGAAGACGTTTGCCGGTGGTTCGGATTACGTCTTTCCCTCTCGGTACGATTCCGATTTGCCAATGAGCACCGCGACGATCAATCAGGTGCTGACGCTGACCTATCGGCTTGCGCAAAAAGAAGGGCAGACACTGAGTAAGTTCGGACCGCATGATTTGAGGCGCACAGCAAGCACGCTGCTGCATGAGGCGGGTTACAACTCAGACTGGATTGAGAAGTGCCTTGCACACGAGCAGAAGGGCGTACGCGCCGTTTACAACAAGGCTGAATACCGCGATCAGCGTCGGGCGATGTTGCAGGATTGGGCGGATATGATTGACGAGTGGACGCTGAAAAAAACGCGTTCAGAGAGTTGATTCCGTTTTTCGTGAGGGGATAAGCGGAAGCTGATCTATTTTTCTCTATCAAAAAACCACATTCGTGTTTTTTTTTTCTGTCCGGAAACTACCCGTTTGTGGGACACATTTTTTTTGAGGTTTCTGGCGGAAAAAACTCCTGAAAGAACAATGACATCGCGTTGTCTCTTTTGTCCGGAACTATACGTTTGTCGGACAGTAAGATACTGATTTTGAAAGGAATAAATTCATAAATATGGGTGGAGTGCTCTGGAAATATGGGGCAATAATCGAACCTCAAATGCGACAAAACGAGGAGTTCGGTGTGGAAAAAGAATCGAGGAAGTCGAGCAAAGTGCTCATTAGCAAAAAGCAATTGCTGGCAATGATCCCCTTGTGTGAGCGGACGATTTATAACTTCGAAAAGCAGGGGAAATTCCCTCGTCGTATTGCCGTTAGCAGCCGGAAGGTCGTTTGGGATTTGGAAGAGGTCGAGACATGGATTGATACGTGCAGGCAATCCGGCCCGGCCACGCGTCCCGGAATGGGAGCTTGAGTTGTGGCGACTGATTTATTGAACATTGCAGCCAACATTGCGGCTTTCCCGCCTGAAGACATAGCCTTTACCCATGCAGTACTTTGCCAAGTTGGCTTGCCCCGCTCCAAGGTGGAAGGACAGGTTTTCATGCGCCAGAGCGGCGCGGCATGGGTCAACATACAGTCTGGCTACCTAGACGAAGGTAACGGTCCGATATTGCAGCCTATCCCTTATGGCGCTATGCCCCGCCTTGCGCTAGCTTGGGTGTCTACCATCGCCGTGCGCAACAAAGAGCGTGAAATCAGGATAGGCGATAGTGCGGCCGAGTTCCTGCGTCTGATGGGGATGGGCGATGACGGGCGCCGTTACTCCACTCTCCGTAAACAGATGCACGCACTAGCAGCGTGCCGCTTGCAACTCGGATTCAAGGGGCGTACCTACAATGGCCAGCCCATCGAGCAATTTGACGCCTGGATAGCGAACCGCAATAGTAAACAGCGGCTACTATGGCCCGGCAAGATGGTGCTTTCCGAGGGGTATTTCAATTCCCTTATTGATAGCGCCGTACCTCTAGATAACCGAGCTCTAATTGCCCTCAAGGGCTCAGCGCTGGCCTTGGACATATATTCTTGGCTGGCTCACCGGTTGCATCGGATCGAGGGCAGGGGGACAAAGCTATACTGGAAGCCCCTGCGCGAGCAGTTTGCGCAGGAATACACTGGAAAGGACCCTGATAAGGATTTTAAGAAGAAATTCGTTCCGGCGTTACGCAAGGTGCTTGCGGTATACCCGCAAGCCAAGGTTAGTCAAATTAGGGGAGGTTTTCTTCTCGTCGGATCGCCGCCGCCGATCCCCTATAAGGGTGGCCCGCTCAAATGATGCTGCCTCTATGTTTCCCTCAATCGTCTCGCGAAATCGGACCCTTTGATCCCCGCCAATTCACGCTCACAGCTGAGCCCCTTTTTTTCTACGTACCCACGCTGCTAGCGTAACTGCAGTAAGCGTCCGCCGAAGT
>NZ_JAHTBI010000030.1 GCF_019168305.1 Pseudomonas aegrilactucae | reverse complement strand
GGCTTGCCAGCGAATGGGCCCGGAACAGTCAGTTCAAGGCTTCCTGACCCTGAACCACGCCGCATACAACGCCGGCAGGAACAGCAGCGTCAATGCCGTGGCCACGATCAGCCCGCCCATGATCGCCACCGCCATCGGCCCGAAGAACACACTGCGCGACAACGGGATCATGGCCAGCACCGCCGCCAGCGCGGTCAGCACGATCGGCCGGAAACGCCGCACCGTCGCCTCGATGATCGCCTGCCAACGGTCCAGCCCCGCCGCAATGTCCTGCTCGATCTGGTCCACCAGGATCACCGAGTTGCGCATGATCATCCCCGATAGCGCAATGGTCCCCAGCATCGCCACGAAACCGAACGGCTGGCGGAACACCATCAGGAACAGCACCACGCCGATCAACCCCAGCGGCGCGGTGAGGAACACCATCACGGTGCGCGAGAAACTGCGCAACTGCAGCATCAGCAAGGTCAGTACCACCACGATGAACAGCGGCACCCCGGCATTCACCGAGTCCTGCCCACGGGTCGAATCCTCCACCGTACCGCCCACTTCAAGCAGGTAACCGTCCGGCAACTCGGCACGCAGCGGCTCCAGGGTCGGCAGGATCTGCGCAACCAGGGTGGCGGGCTGCTCCTTGCCATAGATGTCGGCACGCACGGTGACCGTCGGCAAGCGGTTGCGGTGCCAGATCACGCCTTCCTCGAAGCCGTATTCCAGCGTGGCCACCTGCGACAGCGCCACACTGCGGCCGTTGTCGGTGGGCACCGCCAGGCTCGGCAGGCTGGCAAGCTCGGTGCGCTCCTGGCGGGTACCACGCAACAGGATCTCGATCAGCTCGTTGTCCTCGCGGAACTGGCTCACCGAAGACCCGGTGAGCGAACTCTGCAGAAACTTCGCCAGGTGTGCGGTGCTGACCCCAAGCGCACGCGCGCGGTCCTGGTCGATGTTCAGGTAGATCACCTTGCTCGGCTCTTCCCAGTCCAGGTGCACATTGACCACATGTGGGTTCTCGCGCACCCTGGCCGACACCTTGCGCGCCAGCGCGCGCACCTCCTCGATGTGCTCGCCGGTCACCCGGAACTGCACCGGGTACCCCACCGGCGGGCCGTTTTCCAGGCGCGTGACGCGCGAGCGCAGGTCGGGGAACTGCTCGTTCAAGGTGTCGATCAGCCAGCTGCGCAGTGTTTCGCGCGCTTCGATACTGGTGGCCAGTACCACGAACTGGGCAAAGCTGGTCGCCGGCAACTGCTGGTCCAGCGGCAGGTAATAGCGCGGCGAACCGGTGCCCACGTAGGCCACGTAGTTGTCGACCCCGGCACGGTCCTTGAGCAACGCCTCCAGACGCTTGACCTGATCGGCTGTACTACTCAGCGAAGCGCCCTCGGCCAGCTTGAGGTCGACCATCAGCTCCAGGCGCCCCGATGCCGGAAAGAACTGCTGCGGCACGAAGCGAAACGACACCACGGCAAGCACGAACAGGCCCAGGGTCGCCACGATCACCGTCTTGCGATGCGCCACGCACCAGCCCACCAGACGCCGCACGCGCTGATAGAACGGTGTGCCATAAGGGTCGCTGGCGCCCTCGGTACTGCCATGCCTGGCCGCATGCAACTTCGCCAGGTCCGGCAGCAGCCGCTCACCCAGGTACGGCACGAACACCACCGCGGCGATCCACGAGGCGATCAGCGCAAGGGTCACCACCTGGAAGATCGAACGGGTGTACTCGCCAGTGCCCGACTGCGCCGTGGCGATCGGCAAAAAGCCTGCTGCCGTGATCAGGGTACCGGTGAGCATCGGGAACGCAGTGCTGGTCCAGGCAAAGCTGGCGGCCTTGAAGCGGTCGAAGCCCTGCTCCATCTTGATCGCCATCATTTCCACCGCAATGATCGCATCGTCCACCAGCAGCCCCAGCGCCAGCACCAGCGCGCCGAGGGAAATCTTGTGCAGACCGATGCCCAGGTAATACATGGCCGCGAAGGTCATCGCCAGCACCAGCGGAATCGCCAGCGCTACCACCAGGCCGGTGCGCATGCCCAGCGAGAAGAAGCTCACCAGCAGCACGATGGCCAGGGCCTCGACCAGCACCTGCACGAACTCGCCCACACCGGTCTTCACCGCCGCCGGCTGGTCGGACACCTTGCGCAACTGCATGCCCGCCGGCAGGGTCGCCGAAATCTTCGCAAACTCGCTCTCCAGCGCCTTGCCCAGCACCAGGATGTCGCCGCCCTCCTTCATCGACACCGCCAACCCCAGCGCATCCTCGCCCATGAACCGCATGCGCGGCGCGGGCGGGTCGTTGAAGCCCCGGCGCACGTCGGCCACGTCACCGATCCGAAACGTACGCTCGCCCACCCGGATCGGGAACTGCTCGATCTGCTCGACGGTTTCAAAACGCCCGCTCACGCGCAGTTGCAGGCGCTCGCTGGGGGTTTCGAAGAAACCTGCGGTGCTCACCGCGTTCTGTTCTTCGAGCGCCTGCTGCACGGCTGCCAACGGCAGGCCGAGGGTCGCCAGCTTGAGGTTGGACAGCTCGATCCAGATCTTTTCGTCCTGCAGGCCGAGCAGCTCGACCTTGCCCACGTCCTTGACCCGTTGCAGGCGGATCTGCACGCGGTCGGCGTAGTCCTTGAGCACGGCATAGTCGAACCCGGCGCCGGTCAGTGCATAGATATTGCCGAAGGTGGTGCCGAACTCGTCGTTGAAGAACGGCCCCTGGATGCCCGACGGCAAGGTATGCCGGATATCCGCGACTTTCTTGCGCAACTGGTACCACAGCTCGGGTATCTGATCGGAATGCATCGAGTCACGGGCCATGAACGTGACCTGGGACTCGCCGGGGCGCGAGAACGAGACGATCCTGTCGTACTCGCCCGTCTCCATCAGCTTCTTCTCGATGCGCTCGGTGACCTGGCGCGAAACCTCTTCGGCACTTGCGCCCGGCCAGTTGGTCTTGATCACCATGGCCTTGAAGGTAAAGGGGGGATCTTCGCTCTGACCCAGCTTGGTGTAGGACAGCGTGCCGACCAGCGCCAGCAATACCATCAGGAACAGTACGATCTGGCGATTGCGCAGCGCCCAGACGGAAAGGTTGAAACCCATCGGGACTTACTCCTTGGCCGCCAGATTCACCACACGGTTGGACTGGTCCACCGGTCGTATCTGTTGCCCTTCGTGCAGCACGTGGCCGCCGGCGGCAACCACCCAATCGCTGGCGCTCAGGCCCTCGAGCACTGGAACGCTGGTCTCGCCATAGGCCCCCACGCGTACCACGGTACGCTGCAACTGGTTGTCGGCCCCGACACGCCATACATAGGCCTGGCCATTCTCGGCCGTCACGGCCGACAACGGCACCGCCAGCGGCACCTGCTCGGCATGCTGGATGAATACACGGGCACTCTGCCCCAGTTGCGCCGGCACCTTGCCGGCACTGAACGCAATGCGTGCGGCAAAGGTGCGCGAGCGCGGGTCGGCGGCCGGCGACAGCTCGCGAATACGCCCCTGGAAACGGGTATCGGGTTGCGACCAGAGCTCAACGGCCACTGGCTGGCCCACCTTGAAACGACCAAAGTTCTGCTCGGGCAGGCTGATCAGCACCTCGCGCTCGCCATCGGCGGAGGGTGAACACCGTCTGCCCGGCCGCCACCACCTGGCCGACCTCGACCAGCCGCTTGGCCACCACACCGTCCTGCGGTGCACGCAGCACCGAGTAGCCTGCCTGATTGCCCGCCACGTCGAACTCGGCGCGCACCTGATTGACCCGTGCCAGGCCGGCGCGGTAGAGGTTTTCGGCATTGTCGTACTGCGAACGACTGACCATCTGCCTGGCCAGCAGGGTCTGGTAGCGATCACGCTCGGCCTTGACCAGGCTCAGGTTGGCCTGCGCTGCGGCCATCTGCGCGCGGCTGGCCTCCAGTTGCAGGCGCACGTCCTGCGGATCGAGTTCGGCCAGCGGCTGGTCGGCCTTGACCCGTTGGCCCTCCTCCACCAGGCGCTTGCTGACCTTGCCGGCAATGCGAAACGCCAGCTCCGGTTCCAGGCGCGCGTGCACCTCGCCGGGGTAGCTGTCGACCGCCGCCGTGGACAGTTGCGGCTGCACCACCATGGCCGGGCGCAGCGCGGTGGGGGGCGGGGTCTCCTGCCCGCAGCCGCCGAGCAGCAGGGCAACAGTGAACGGGAGTGCGAAGGGCAAGGCATGGCGCAACATGATCGAAAACCTTCCGTGAACAGCGCTTCGAATATTTATACTGGCGGGTATAGTAAATCAGCGAAACGATGCCGGGAAGCGATTGTCGGACAGAAATTGCAACGCCGTAGCGCCAACCACGGTGTACCCTGTCCTCTTGTCAAACTTGCACGTGTCATCCATGCCAAAAGATCCCAGCGTCCCCGCCGGCCCCGGCCGCCCGAAGGACCTCGCCAAACGCCAGGCCATCCTGGAGGCGGCCAAAGCCCTGTTTCTCACCCACGGTTACGCCAACACCAGCATGGATGCGGTCGCCACAGCGGCAGGTGTGTCGAAGCTCACCGTCTACAGCCACTTCACCGACAAGGAGACACTGTTCTCCTCGGCCGTGGTGGCGACCTGTACGGCGCAGTTGCCCGAGGTGATCTTCGAGCTGGCCGAAGGCGCCTCGGTGGAGCAGGTGCTGCTGAACATCGGGCGTGGCTTTCAGGCGCTGATCAGCAGTGACCAGTCGGTGAAACTGAGCCGCCTGATCATGGCGCTGGGCCCGCAGGACCCCAAGCTCAGCCAGATCTTCTTCGAGGCCGGCCCGTTGCTGGTGCTGCACGAAATGGAAGTCCTGCTGCAGCGCATCGATCAGCGTGGCCTGCTGGGCATTGATCACCCGGCCAAGGCCGCCGAGCATTTCTTCTGCCTGCTAAAGGGCGCAGCCAACTACCGCCTGCTGCTGGGCTATGCCCCGGCACTGGACGCCGAGGCCGCCGAACGCCACGTGCAGGACGTGGTGGCGCTGTTCATCCGCGCCTACCAGCCCTGAGTCAGGGCTTGAGCGCCTTCTTTGGATAAATGTCGTAGCGGCTCGACTTGCCTTCCAGGCTGTGGCTGGGCTTGGGCCCGTCGATGATCGGCGCCTTGCGCGGGCGCTTGACCACCACCCGGTGGCTGGCCAGGGCCAGCGCGGCCTCCAGCAACGCCGGGGCATCCAGGTCATCGCCCACCAGCGGGCGGAACACGCGCATTTCCTTTTTCACCAGGGCGCTCTTGTCGCGGTGCGGGAACATCGGGTCCAGGTAGATCACCTGCGGTGGCTCGCCCTGCCAATCGCGCATGCGCTCGATGGAATTGCCCGGCAGCAACTGCATGCGCGCCACGATCGGGCCGACCTCGGCGTCGCCGGCTGCACGTGCCAGGCCATCCTCGAGCAAGGCCGCCACCAGCGGCTGGCGCTCGATCAATTGCATCTGGCAGCCCAGGCCAGCCAGCACGAACGCGTCCTTGCCCAGCCCGGCCGTGGCGTCCAGTACGTGCGGGCGTACGCCCTGGGCGATGCCCACGGCCTTGGCGATCATCTGCCCGCTGCCACCGCCAAACACCCGCCGATGCGCCGCCGCACCTTCGACGAAGTCGACCCGTACCGGGCCGGGGGCCTGGGGACCGAGCTGCTGGATCTGCAGGCCCGCCTCGCCCACCTGCACGGCAAACGCCGCCGAATCGTCCTGCAGCGGCAAGCCAAGACGCACCGCCCACTGCTCGGCCTGCGCCTGGTACTCGCCCGCCAACGCCTCGACCCGGATACCGCCGTCCGCCAGTTGCTCCACCGCTCACCTACCCCATGCAAAAAAATTAAATGATTGCCGGACTGTGCCGATAACCGCAGTAATCGCTATTTTGCCAGACCCGGACAGCCAACGACTGCCATGTCAGACATTCTTCAGCTTCCTTCCGGTTATTTGTCGCCCGTCGGCGACTTTGCCCGGCACAACACCCAGACCCTCGGGGGCGTCAGCCACCTGTGGCAGGACTTCTTTGCCCAGGCGTTGGCAGAGCAGCAGGGTGAAGGGACTGAAGTTGGCCAACTCGCAGTGCCCGAGGTCGACGCCGCTACCGGTGAGCCGATCGCCGGCAGCCAGACCCTGGCGCAGATCCACAGCCAGCGCCTGTGCGACGTGCACGACACCGTCGTGGCCCCGCCCGAGCCGCTGTTCCTGCCGATCGCCGAATTCGAGCTGGACCTGCTGGACAAGCCGGCGCCGCCCTTCAGCGCGCTGGAACTGATCGAACAGCAACGCCAGCTGGACATCAGCAACACTTGGGTTCGCCCGGTGGTGATGGGCCAGGGCCACCCGCTGCCAGAGCCTGGCCCGGCGCCACAGCCTTACCCGCTGCACCTGCCGATCGCCGAACTGGAAGCCAGGCTGCTCGACCCGGCCCCCGAGCCGTTCGACGAAGCGACCCTGGTTCAGCAGCAGTCGGCGCTGGACTTCGACCTGCGCTGGGCGCGCCCTGTCGTACTGAACAACGTGCGTATCGCCGCCTAACGGCAGATCTGCCAGAAGCCCATGTCCAGGTGAAAGTGGTTGCGGTGCGCGGCGTTGTAGTCGGGCCCCAGCACGGTATTGAAGCTGTCACAGGCCCCCGCGTGCACATCGCGCAGGAACCTCGCCTTGGCGCCGTCGCCCTTCCAGTCGCGCAACAGATCGATACGCTGCCCGTCCGCCAGCCGAAAGCCTGCGATATCCAGCGCATTGGCGCTGGCATGCTGACTGCGCCGGCCTTCCTTGCGCCCGTAGACATTGCGGCAGGCAAAGCTGCCCAGGTGGTCGACCTGCACTACCGGCTGGCCAAAGGCACGTTGCGCCGCAGGCTGCAGGCCATGACGCTCGAACAGGGCGAAGGCCACCGCCACCGGGCAACTGGCCAGGAAACTGCTGCTCAGGCGCACCCCGGAACCCTGCACACGCACCACGTTCTCCAGCGGGCACGGCACCGTGGTCGCGCTGTCGGCCTGTTTGCTGTAGCGCAAGGTGGAGGTTTGCAACGCCTGCGCACACAACTGCGGGTCATCCTGCAGGCGCCCCAGCTTGTAGGGCGTGAGCAGGTTCGGCGGCGCCTTCACGTCCAGTACCGCCCACGGGTTCCAGGCCGCAGGCACGCGCCAGCCCTGCTGCCAGGCCACCAGGCCCGCCGCAATAACCCCTATCAGCAGACCACCGACTATCCCTCGTCGCATGGTCGATCAGCGCCTGAACAGCTGGTTGAGCTGGTCGAACGAAAGTGCCTGGTCGGCATAGTCGAAGCGGCCCTCCTCCCGGATGCGCTCGGCGGCGTGGAAGAACGCGCCATAGGCCGCGCGGGCCAGCGATGAACCGACACTGATGCGCTTGACGCCCAGCGCCTGCACATCGGCCAGGCTCAGGTTCACCCCGCTCAGGCCCATCAGCACGTTGACCGGCCGCGGTGCCACCGCCTGCACCACCCGCCGGATCTCCTCGGCGCTGCGCAGGCCCGGGGCATACAGCACATCGGCGCCGGCCTCGGCGAACGCCTGCAGACGGGCAATCGTGTCATCCAGGTCCTGGCGCCCATGCAGCAGGTTTTCGGCGCGGGCACACAGCATGAACGGAAACGCCAGGCTGCGTGCGGCCGCCACGGCCGCTTCAACGCGCTCTACCGCGTGGTGGAAGCTGTAGATGGGTTCATCCGCGTTACCACTGGCATCTTCGATGGAACCGCCTACAAGGCCCGCTGCAGCGGCTTGCAGGATGGCATCGGCGCAGCCTTTGGGATCATCGCTGAAACCGTTCTCCAGATCCGCTGCCACCGGCAGCGCGGTGGCATCGACGATGCTGCGCGCATTGCCCAGGGTTTCATCGAGGGTCATGGCGCCTTCGGCGTCGGGACGCCCCAGTGAAAACGCCAGGCCGGCGCTGGTGGTGGCCAGTGCCTCGAAACCCAGGCTGGCCAACAGTTTGGCAGACCCTGCATCCCAGGGATTGGGTATGACGAACGCGCCATCACGCTCATGCAAAGCCTTGAAGGCTTCGGCACGCAGGGTTTGTACATCCATGGTCACAACTCCCAGGCAGAGGCGCCAGGGCCGCTCACAGCAGGCCGAGCTGTTCGGCCTGTGGCGCCCTGTGCAGTTCAGGCAAGGCCGGCAAGCCGGGCAGACGCTCCATCAGGCCTCGATGAAAACGCTGCGCCAGCGCGGCGGCCAGGCGATTGTCAGCAGTATGCAGGAAAACATAGGGGCTACGGCCTTCCTCGATCCAGCCCGCCACCTTGTCCAGCCACGGCAGCAGAAAGGGCTCGTTGGCCGCCAGCTCCGGGTGGCCGATGAAGCGCACCTGCGGACTCTGGCTGAACGCGGTGGGCCGTGGCGGTACACGCGGCTTCTTGGACTGCGCATGCAGCACCCCAGGCTCGCGCGAGGTGCAACTGAACAGCGCTCGCGGGTCCAGGCAGATACGTTCGACGCCGCGCTCGCGCAACAGGCGATTGAGCAGACGCTCGTCGTCGCCCTTGGCGAAGAACGCTGGGCTGCGCACCTCCACCGCCAGGGGAACACCGACCTCGTCGATGAACGCCATCAGCTCACCCAGGCGCGCCGGGCCAAAGCTCGCCGGCAGCTGCAACCAGTAAGGCGTCACGCGCGTACCGAGTGGCGTAAGCAGGTTGATGAAGGTTTGTGCGGCGACCAACTGCTGGCGCAGGTCGCCGCCATGGCTGATGTCACCGGGGAACTTGGCCGTGAAGCGAAAATGCGCGGGCATGATCTGCGCCCAGCGCTCGATCGTGGCGGGCGCGGGGCGCGCATAGAAGGTGGTGTTGCCTTCCACCGCGTTGAACACCTGGCTGTAGAGACCCAGATACTCGCTGCTTTTGGCGTCGGCAGGGTACAGGTACTCGCGCCAGGCGTTTTCACTCCAGGACGGGCAACCGAGAAAGTAAGGGAGAGGCGTCATGCCTCAAATGTACAGGTCCAGCCCCAGCACTTCCATCTCCCAGTCCACGAAGCCTGCGGTGGTCAGGTAGCTGGTCAGGGCCTGGGCAGTGCGCTTGTTGCGCGCCCGCGGGAAGATCATGTCCTGCTGGCGCACCGGCAGGCCGCCGCTGCTGCGCCCGGCAGCACCGGCATTGCCGGCCTGGGACGGCTGCGCCTCGAACTCGCCTGGCAGGTCTTCGTCCACATCCTCATCGCGCACCAGCGGCTTACGCAGCGGGCGCTTGATCGGGTAGGACTGGGAAGAAAAGCCGTCGACGCGCATGAACACTTACTCAGGACCAATGATGGCAATTTAGCGGCACCTGAGAGACTTCGCAAATGCCCGACTGATAACTGGACCACATATCGAGCAAAAGGTTTATGTGCAATGGCGATAGACGACCAACGGCGCTCAGCGCGCCTTGGGCGTCGCCACCTTGTCGCGCAGGTACACCGGCTGTGCCAGATCGGCCGCAATGCCTTCGTCGCGGGCCCAGGCGAACTGTGCCAGCGTCAGCAGGTCCAGCGCATGCGGCAGCATGCCAGCGTCCTGGCCCGTGACCGCGACCGGCAAGCGGTCTGCGTAGCCCCAGCCGGTGCCGGCGCCGAACCAGTCGCCGCCCGCGCCGGCGGGCAGGCTGACCTGCTCGGGGGCCAGTACGGCTTCGTTGCCCAGCAAGCGCATCTCGCCGGCACTCTGCTGGTAGCAGCCCCAGTACACCTCGTCCATGCGCGCGTCGATCGCGGCCGCCACCTGCTCGGCGCCATGCTCACGCAGTGCGCGCTGGGCCAGCAAGGCCAGGTTCGACACCGGCAGTACCGGGCGCTCAAGGGCGAAGGCCAGGCCCTGTACCACACCGATGGCGATCCGCACCCCGGTGAAGGCACCCGGCCCGCGACCGAAGGCGATGGCGTCCACCGCCGACAGCGCGATACCGGCCTCGGCCAGCAGGGCCTGGATCATCGGTAGCAGCTTTTGCGCGTGCAGCCGCGGGATCACCTCATAGTGGCTAAGCACCTTGCCGTCATGCAGCAAGGCAACGGAGCAGGCTTCAGTGGCGGTATCCAGGGCCAGCAAGGTGGTCATCGGGGGTTCCAGGCGCGAGAAAAAAGAGCGGCATTATAAACAACAACGGCCCGCAAGCGGGCCGTTGTATGCACATCCGGGCCGGGTGATCAGCTCAGGGCGGCCAGCACCTTGGCGGTGATGTCGACAACCGAGCCCACACCTTCGATGTGGCTGTACTTCGGCTTGCCGCCATTGGCAGCCGACAGCTTCTGGTAGAAGTCCACCAGCGGCTTGGTCTGGTCATGGTAGACCGAGAGGCGATGACGCACGGTTTCTTCGGTGTCGTCCTTGCGCTGCACCAGCGGTTCGCCGGTCTCGTCGTCCTTGCCTTCCACTTTTGGCGGGTTGTAGACCACGTGGTAGACGCGGCCCGAGCCCTCGTGCACACGGCGACCGGCGATACGCTGGACAATTTCTTCGTCGGCAACCGCGATCTCGACCACGGCGTCCAGCTCGACGCCAGCGGTTACCAGGGCTTCAGCCTGGGGAATGGTGCGTGGGAAACCGTCGAACAGAAAACCGTTGGCGCAGTCGGCCTGGGCAATGCGGTCCTTGACCAGGTTGATGATCAGCTCGTCGGAGACCAGCTTGCCGGCGTCCATGATCGCCTTGGCTTCCAGGCCCAGCGGGGTGCCGGCCTTGACCGCGGCACGCAGCATGTCGCCGGTGGAGATCTGTGGAATGCCGAATTTTTCGGTGATGAACTTTGCCTGAGTACCTTTACCGGCCCCGGGAGCTCCCAGCAGAATTACGCGCATCTTGTGCTCCTCAATTTTTTATAAGCAAATCAATGGATTCGCCACTCAGGGCCAATCCCAAGAATCGGGTGATGACCGCAAATCGGTCAAAAGGCTGCTCAAGATACACAGCGCACCCAGACCACACAAGCGGTCGAAAGTCGGAAAAAACTGCTGCGAGGGGCCCGGTCAGGCTCGGGTTGCGCCGGGCGCAACCAGGTGCCAATCGCTGACCGACAACCCCGTTGGCAAGGCGCCGTGTATGGACACCTTGCCCTGTCCGCCCGCTTAACCTGTGTTGCGCAAACCGGCTGCAATACCCGCCACAGTCACCAGCAGGGCCTGTTCCAAAGGGCTGTCCAGAGCGGCTTCACGCCCGCGCGAACGTGCCAGCAGCTCGGCCTGCAATAGATGTAGCGGGTCCAGGTAGGTATTGCGCAGGCGGATGAATTCGAGGGTCTCGGGGCTGTGCGCCAGTAGCACCGGCTGGCCCGTCAGGCCCAGCACCACCTGGCACGCCTGCGACAATAGGTCGCGCAAATGTGCCCCCAAAGGTCGCAGTTGCGGTTGCACCAGACGTTCGTCGTAGGAGCGTGCGATCTCTGCATCGGCCTTGGCCAATACCATTTCGAGCATGTCGATGCGCGTACGGAAGAACGGCCAGTGCTCGCGCATCTCGGCCAGCAGTTCGCCCTGCCCGCGCGCCAGCGCGTTGTTCAGTGCGGCTTCCCAGCCGAGCCAGGCCGGCAGCATCAGGCGCGTCTGGGTCCAGCCAAAGATCCACGGGATGGCGCGCAGGCTCTCGATCCCGCCGGCACGGCGCTTGGCCGGCCGGCTGCCCAGCGGCAGGCGCCCCAGTTCCTGCTCGGGGGTGGACTGGCGGAAGTACTCGACGAACTGCGGGTTGTCGCGCACCACTGCGCGGTAGGCCTTGACGCCATCGGCCGCCAGTTGGTCCATCAGCTCGCGCCAGGCAGGTTGCGGGGGTGGGGGCGGCAACAGGGTCGCCTCCAGCACCGCAGCCAGATACAGGTTGAGATTCTGCTCGGCGATGTCCGGCAGGCCGAACTTGAAGCGGATCATCTCGCCCTGTTCGGTGGTACGGAAGCGCCCGGCCACCGAGCCTGGTGGTTGCGAGAGGATCGCCGCATGCGCCGGGCCGCCGCCACGCCCCACAGTACCGCCGCGGCCGTGGAACAGCAGCAGTTCGACCTGCTCCTCGCGGCAGATGCGCACCAGGGTTTCCTGGGCCCGGTACTGGGCCCAGGCGGCGGCGGTGGTGCCGGCGTCCTTGGCCGAGTCGGAGTAACCGATCATCACCTCCTGTGGCCCGTGCAGGCCGGCGCGATAGCCCGGCAGGCCGAGCAGGCGCTCCATTACCGGGCCGGCGTTATCGAGGTCGGCGAGGGTTTCGAACAAAGGCACCACGCGCATCGGCCGACGCACGCCGGCCTCCTTGAGCAGCAGTTGCACCGCCAGTACATCCGAGGCGGCGCCAGCCATGGAAATGACATAGGAGCCCAGCGACGCGGCGGGCGCCGCGGCCACCTCACGGCAGGTAGCCAGCACTTCGGCAGTGTCGGCCTGGGGCGTGAAGTCACTGGGCAGCAGTGGGCGGCGATTGCCCAGTTCCTGCTGGAGGAACTGAATGCGCGTGTCTTCGCTCCACTCGGCGTAGCGCCCCAGGCCCAGGTACTCGGTAATCTCGCTGAGCGCGTCGGCATGCCGGCTGGCGTCCTGGCGTACATCCAGGCGCACCAGGAACAACCCGAACGTCACTGCCCGGCGCAGGCAATCGAGCAGCGGGCCATCGGCGATCACGCCCATGCCGCAGGCGTGCAGCGACTCGAAGCACAGCAGCAGCGGCGCAAACAGTTCGTGGTTGTCGTGCAGTACCTGGGCGGGTGCCGGTTGCGGGCTGGCCAGCGCGCTCTGGGCCCAGGCACGGGTAACGCGCAGGCGTTCGCGCAGTTGCTTGAGCAGCGCGCGGTAGGGCTCGGCAGAGTCGCCGACCTTGGCCCGCAGCGCCTCGCTGGCCTGCTGCATGGAAAGCTCGGCGGCCAGCGAATCGATGTCGCGCAGGAACAGGTCGGCGGCCATCCAGCGCGCCAGCAGCAGCACTTCACGGGTGACCTTGGCGGTGACGTTGGGGTTGCCATCACGGTCGCCGCCCATCCACGAAGCGAAGCGAATCGGCGCGGCCTCCAGCGGCAGGCGCAGGCCGGTGGCGTCATGCAGCGCCTTGTCGACCTTGCGCAGGTGGTGCGGGATGGCGTGCCACAGCGAGTGTTCGATGACCGCGAAGCCCCACTTGGCTTCGTCTACCGGCGTAGGCCGGGTACGCCGGATTTCCTCGGTGTGCCAGGCCTCGGCGATCAGGCGTTGCAGGCGCTCGCGGACCTGTTCGCGTTCGGCGGGGGTCAGGTCGCGGTGATCCTGGGTGGCCAGTTGCGCGGCGATTGCATCGTACTTCTGGATCAGGGTACGGCGCGCGACTTCGGTGGGGTGGGCGGTGAGCACCAGCTCGATGCTCAGTTTGCCGAGCTGGCGCGCCAGCGCGTCGTTGCTGTGCCCGGCAGCTTGCAGGCGCGCCAGCAGCTCGGGCAGCACGCGGGCTTCGAAGGGCGCGGGCTGGTCGGCATCGCGGCGGCGGATCAGTTGATACTGCTCGGCGATGTTGGCCAGGTTGAGAAACTGGTTGAAGGCCCGGGCCACGGGCAGCAGTTCGTCTTCGGCGAGGTCATTGAGGGTCGAACTCAACTGTTCGGCGCTGCCGCTGCGGTCGGCCTTGGCGCTGCGGCGGATGTCTTCGATCTTTTGCAGGAAGGCTTCGCCGTACTGTTCGCGTACGGTGTCGCCCAACAATTCGCCCAACAGATGAACATCTTCACGCAAGCGCACATCGATATCGGTCATCAGCCTTGTCTCCAGACCCTGGGAAAACAGCTCTGGGGCCAGAGTGCCCCAGTAGAGGGCGTGCTTTCAAGCCGGGACATGTGGTGGCGACCAAACTATCTGCAGTGGCTACGCTCTAATCAGATACATCTGCAATTGAAGAGGCCACCATGAAGATCCGTGATCTTGCCGAGCATTGGGAACAGAGTGCCAAGGGACGTTTGACTGCGATGGGTTATGCCCTGCACCTGGATGTGGAAGCGGCGGCGCGGTTGTCGGCGTTGGCCGAGATGTATCCCAAGCGGCGGCCGGAAGAGCTGCTGGGCGAGTTGCTGGGGGCGGCGCTGGAGGAGTTGGAGGCGAGTTTTCCGTATGTGCGGGGTCAGAAGGTGATTGCGACCGATGAAGAGGACAATCCCTTGTATGAGGATATTGGGCCAACGCCTCGGTTTCTGGCGTTATCGCGGCGGTATTTGCGGGACATGAGCGAGCGCAAGGATGGGTCGACGCATTGAGACAGGAGCCTCATGGCGCCCCTCAATTTGATGCCAAGCCATCAAGGCTGACAACGCCAATATCACAGGCTATGGCACATTTGCTGCAACGCACCATGGCCTGACAGGTCGGAGTTGTCAGCCTTGTGCGTTCGCTTCAGCACTCTTCCCGACACCGCAACAACACCACGCATCACCCCATCTACGCACGCCCACGTACCCCGCCAACACCCCAAAGTTCCACAAAAACCCACTGACCGATCAGTCAGGTAAAAAATCTGAAAACCACCGATTTTTTTCTGAACTATTCAAAAAAACGCTTCGGTCACAGCCAATAGCCATTACGGCAAAACCCTTCAGCACCGGGCTTATCGTGTTCCCCAGCCTGACGGGCTACGCCGATGGACTGTTACGGAATTCGTTGTTCATCAGGAGTGATCCAATGGAGTTGACCACCATGAAGACCCGCACCGAAAACACCCCCTCCAACCACCTGCGCGGGCTCAAGCTGGCTGCGCTGGCAGTGGGCAGCAGCCTGGTCCTGGCCGGCTGCGCCGGCAACCCGCCCACCGAGCAGTACGCCGTGACCCAGTCTGCCGTGAACTCCGCCGTCAGCGCCGGCGGCACCGAGTTCGCCGCCGTCGAAATGAAGTCGGCCCAGGACAAGCTCAAACAAGCCGAAATCGCCATGCACGACAAGAAGTACGACGACGCCAAGCGCCTGGCCGAGCAGGCCGAATGGGACGCTCGCGTTGCCGAACGCAAAGCCCAGGCGGCCAAGGCTGAAAAAGCCGTGCAAGACGCCAACCAGGGCGTGCAGGACCTGCGTGAGGAAGGCATGCGCAGCGCGCAGTAAGCCGCTCGCATTGCCGACCCGTGCATTCGTAATCGATCAAAGGATGAACCATTATGCGTAAACACGTGATGATCCCCGCCCTCCTGGCACTCAGCGTTGGCCTGGCCGCCTGCTCCACCCCGCCTAACGCCAACCTGGAATCCGCTCGGACCAACTTCTCTGCGCTGCAGAGCAACCCGCAGGCCAGCAAGGTCGCCGCCCTTGAAACCAAGGACGCACAAGACTGGCTGAACAAGGCCGACCAGGCCTACATGAACAAGGAAGACGAGAAGAAAGTCGACCAACTCGCCTACCTGACCAACCAGCGCGTCGAAGTGGCCAAGCAGACCATCGCGCTGCGTGACGCCGAAGGCAACCTGAAGAACGCTGCAGCCAAACGCGCCCAGGCCCGCCTGGATGCCCGTGACGCACAGATCAAGCAACTGCAGGACAGCCTCAACGCCAAGCAGACCGAACGCGGCACCCTGGTGACCTTCGGTGACGTGCTGTTCGACTTCGACAAGGCCACCCTCAAAAGCAGCGCGCTGCCGAATATCACCACCCTGGCACGCTTCCTTCAGGAAAACCCTGACCGCAAGGTGATCGTCGAGGGCTACACCGACAGCAAGGGCACCGCCAACTATAACCAGTCGTTGTCCGAACGCCGTGCAGGCGCTGTGCGCACCGCTCTGGTACGTGCCGGCGTGGACCCGGCCCGCATCGTCGCACAGGGCTACGGCAAGGAGTTCCCGGTAGCCGACAACACCAGCAATTCGGGCCGTGCGCAGAACCGTCGCGTGGAAGTGACCATTTCCAACGACAACCAGCCTGTGGCACCACGCTCGTTAAGCAAGGCCTACTGAACCGCTGAGCCGCAAGCACAATCCCGCCCATGACCGGGCGGGATTTTTTTTGCCCGGGGTCCGCGCAATAACTACCACCGTCGCACGATCAGCACCTGAATCAATGGCACGTTCCCCCCTCAACAAGGAATGTGCACCATGCCCGACACCCCCACGCCCCCTCTGGTTCGACACTTCGATACGCTGTTCTCCCCCCTCGAGACCGCCGAGCAACCGCGATGGCTGCAGCGCGCCGATGCACAGCAGCGACGCGAATTGCACACCCGGCGCACGCTGGGTCGTCAAGCGCGCCGGCAGGCCATGCAGGCCTGCGCCGGGATCCACAGCCTGTATACCTACAACCTCGCAGACCTGGCTGCGCTCGACTCGGCAACCGTCACCCCCGAGCGGCTCCATCAGTTGCAGGCACGCTTGCGCCTGGACCAGCACTACCCCGCCTATCTGAGTGCCAGGCTCGAACAGCAAACGCTGCACACCGCCAAGCAACAGGCCTACCTGGCCACGCTGCGCGAGGAATACACCATCGCCGCGATCAAGGGCGACCTGGGCAAGGACGGCAAGCGTCTGCTCGACTGGGCCATCGACGCCTACCCGGACGGCTCGCCGGAGTTCGCACAGCTGGGCCCGTACTTCGGCCCGGACGTGAGCCTGTGCGCTGCGCTCAGCCTGTTCGATGAACTGACGCTGCCCGATGTCCTGCTGTTGGGCCCCGACACCGACGATGCGCCCTGCGTCGTCTATATGCCGGGCCACCCGGAGCATCCACTCAAGCAGTACAGCGCCCGCACCCGTTTTTTTGCCGAACTGCGCAGCGCACTGAACAGCATCGAGTTCCAACGCTACTTCATGCGTTTCATTGCGCTACGCCAGCAACCGCAGGTACTGCCACGCTGGCTCGCCAGCGACGCGCTGGTGGATTTGCCGATGGCCGCCGTGCCTTTGCAACAGGGGCTGCGCACGTTCGTGCAGACCAGCATGAGCGCGCGCCTGCTCGACGATGCGCGCTACCTGATCCCCACCACTGCGCAACAGGCCGTGCAACTGGGCAAGCTGGGCCCGGCCTTCGTCGACGCGATCGAATCGCATGTGCTGATCGGCCTTGGCCCAGGCCTGGGTTGCAGCGAGGAAGACGAGGGCCGCGCCCCTTCGGACTGGATCGCACCGTTGCGGGTGATCAAGCCTGAGTCTGCCAACTATCGACACTGGCTGCCGGACCTGAGCGCCTACCAGCTGGAGGTCGACAGCGCCGCAGCCGGGCAGCCGGATACCCAGGGGCTGCATACCCTCGGTACGCAAAAGGCGATCTGCATCAACCAGGCGTTCTACGCCGTGCAACAGACGCCACAGGGCGACTGGCGCATCCTGCACCCCAGCGACAAGACCGCCTACTGCCCGCTCTTGCACCACAACGGTAGCGGCGCCTGGCACCACCACCTGGAACAGCCACAGCGCTGGGAGCGCCTGTCACTGCTGCGCCGCCTGGGCCCGCTGGCGGCCGGCTTTGACGATGAGAGCCTGATGCGCCTTGGCCGCGTCAGCGGGACGAGCAACGCGCAACTGCGCCAGGTCTACCTGCGCGACAAGCCGGTGCCCGCCCAGCTCCAGCATGTGCTGCAACGTGCCCGGCTGTGCGAGGCGGTGGCTGGCAGCATGGCCCGGATTGCCAAGGGGCTGCCGGTACCCAAGATCGATGAAGTCCCCCAGCTCCTGGCATTCTACCGGGCCGTGGCGACCTATCTTGGCAAGGACCCGGCACCGCAACGCACGCGCCGCAACGGTGAGCAGACCCCTGCGCCAGGGGACACCGCCAATACGTGCGACGCCAACTGCACCCCGCCGCCGGCCGATCTGTACGCTGCGTGGGCGGCACGGCTAAACCGGGCGATAGCATTCCACCGTTTCGAACTGGCGCAATTGTCGACCGATGCGGCCGTGCAGGAGCTTCAACAGCGTTACCCGCATCTGCCGCTGAGCGTCGCACAGCGCCTGCTGGACGATAATCAGGCACGCGTGTACGCACCACTGCAGGCATCGCCGCCCCTGCCACTGCCCCTGGACCTGGCCGAACAGGCCCGCGAGCTCGACTACGACGCGCGCCTGAGCCATGCGCTGGAGGGCTTTACCCAGCCGACCTCGATCAACCAGGACACCTTGGTACTGGCGGTGCGCCTGCTCGAGTACCTCGACCGCTGGCCAGCCGGCACCGCGCTGTTGCTGCGTGGCGGCGAGCGGTTCGGCACGCCGCTGGCCGAGCTGGGGCAGACCGATGTCGACACCACCTCGGTGTACCTGGATGAGGACGAGGGCTGGCACACGGTCAGTTCAGACCAGGTACTGCTGGCCCAGGACAACACCGAGTTCGGCTTCTATCGCGCGCTGCTGTACGCGCTGGGTGAAGCGCTCAGCACGCGGCTGGGCTTTGGCCTGAACGAACCGCAACGGTTGCACCAGCGCCTGATGGAAATGGCACTGGCACGCCCCACCCGAGCACGCCTGCTGCTGGGCATGCCGGTCAACAGAAGCTGGCTGAGCCGTACAGCCATCACCCCGACGCTGCGCGCCCCGAGCCAGGACCAGAGCCTGTTCAACCGCGAACCATTGCACACGCGCCTGGAGCGACTGATCACGCACCATCAACTGTCCATACCCCGCCGCACCGTCAACCGTTACATCACTCACCTGCTGCACCAGAACGAGCCGCTCGGTGCACATGTGACGCGGCTGGAGCAGGAACGCCTGGTGCTCGACGCCACCCTGACCCGCTGGATCGGGCAGAGCAGCAATGCCGACGTGCGCCTTCAGCGCGTGGACGCAACCAATCAGCTGCTGCACGCCTGGGAATGTCGCCTGACCCTGGGCCAGGGTGACGTGTGCATCGAAAGCCCCTTCGACAGCGAACTGCCAGTGTTGCCGATGGCGCTGCCGGCGGTCATCTCGCTGAGGGTGCTGAACATCAGGCAAACCGCCAACCTGTCGGCCTGGTTGCAACTTTTTCCAAACCTGCACCGTCTCGAGCTGGTCAGTGTGCCCCTGACGGAACTTCCCCAGGGCCTGGAGAACCTGCGCCAGCTCACCCACCTGAACCTGTCGCGCACGCAGTTGGCGCCCTCTCGCCTGTCGGGCCTGGGCGACCTGCGCAACCTGCAGATCCTGATCCTCAATGACATCGATCTGCCAGAGTTCAACTGGAGCGTGCGCGACATGACCCGGCTCATCGCCAATGGCTCGTTGCGCACACTGACGATACAAGGCTCGAGCGCCACCTTCAGCCAGGGCGTGTTTGCCGTGCTGCAAAACCTGCAGCCACTGCGTGCTCTGAACCTTGGACAGAATCACATCAACCTGACCGAGCAGGATGTCGCCGACCTGGGTGGCCTGCGACAGCTGGTAAGCCTGGACCTGTCGGCCAATCCGCTCTCGCGCATGCCGGACCTGACCCGCATGCTCGCACTCGAAGAGGTCGACCTGTCCTACCTGAGCGAGCCGGTGACCCAATGGCCGATGGGCCTGGAACGGCTGCCACGGATACAAAGCGCCGATCTGCGCGGGCTGGCCATTGCCAGCGTACCCGACGGGGCCGGGCGTACCCGTGGGGTACGGATGGCCACCGATTACCTGCCCGAGCCGATGCGCGAACGCTTCGAGGACGACATGACCGCCGTCGGCAACTACCTGGAAGATTCCGATGAGTCGAGCAATTCGCACTCCGACTCCGAAGGTTCGACCGACCTCGAGCCGGCGTCGGTACGGCATGCTGCGGCATTGCGCGATGCTCCCGGTCTGTTCGAAGGCATGTCCGACGAGGACCAGGCACGAGCCCGGCAATTGCTTGAAGACCAGGGCGAATCGGTGGTCGAGTTCTTCGCCCTGCTGCTCAGGCGGGACCAGCTGTATCCCGAGGCGGCGCAGAAGGCGGCGATGCGCAAGCGAATCCAGGCGCTGGTCCGTGGTGCTTTCGGCCAGGATCTGCGCAGGGCCCTGTATGAACTGGCACGCGAAGCGGTGAGCTGCATCGACCGTGACGCGGTCGTGTTCTCGCAACTGGAAAACCTGCTGCACGCCGACCTGGCGCTGGCCAGCGTGGACCATGCGGCAGCCGAGGGCGAACTGATCGATATGGCGATCAGCCATTGGCGCGCGCTGCGCCTGCGCGAGCAGGTGACAGCCAGCATCCCCGGCTGGCGCAGGCTGGGGCATACAATCGACTACAGCGAAATCGAGCTGTACTTCAGAATTGCCCTGACCCAACGCCTGGGGCTGCGCGACCAGCCCACCGAACAGGCCTTCACCAGCTACACCAACTGGGTCACCCAGGCCATGCTGGATGAAGCCTGCGAGGCCGTGCTGCGCTCCCAGCTCAGCCAGATGCCCGACTATCTCTACGCCCAGGCGTACTGGCAGCGTTACCTGGATTTCGCCGCGTCGCCACAGCTGGTGCAGGTCTATCGCTGGAGAGACCGAATCGCCGAATACCTGGACGCCGTCAGCAATGATGAACTGGCGCCGCAACTGAGCGAGGACGAGCAGGCGCGCCTGCGCGACATCCTGCACCAGAGTGGACGGCTCGGCCTGCACGAGGCGTTGCCGGCGGTGCTGTCGCTCAACAGCAGCGAGTACCGTGCGGCTTACGCGGCGTTGATGAACAGGGTCGAGCAGGCCCGCATGGAACTGACCAGGACCATACTGCGCGAGCCGCGCCCAGGCCCGTCGTCACGTAGCTGATAAGCGCCGCTGCACGCCGTACCTCAGGACAGGCCGGCGTGCAGCGCCAATCGATTACTGCTGGACCTGCTGCGGCGTCTCCTGGCCCATGCAGCGCACCGCCTGCTTGCGATTGTCCACCAGCACCCCGGTCAGGCCTTTTTGCTCGGTATCGAACAGCACCAGCACGCCATCGATGCACTGCGCCACCTGCGCCGCCGGCTTGAGCGAGATCTTGTAGTCCTCGCCCGGTACCGTCTTGAGCATGGTGAACTCCGACAGCAGCAACGCATCCTGCGGTTTGGCAAAATGCAGGTAGCCGTAGTACCACAGCACACCCACCGTACCGATGATGGTGCCGATACCGGTAAGGATCAGCGGGATGGCGTTGCGTTCTTCACTCATTGCGACTTCTCGTCAGGGTAATTGGGGACTTCGGCCAATCGCCGCAGCCCGTTGAAATGGGAAGGATCATCCAGAAAACGCAGCATCACCTGACGCCAGGTCTTGTCGGCGAACGTCTGCACGTGGCCGCCACGCGTCAGTTGCAGCACCCGCGGCGGTGGCGCCGCCTGGTACAGGGCCAGGCCGTTGGTCAACGGCACGATCGGGTCGTCGATGCTGTGAAAGAACAGCTTCGGTGGTGTACTCAACCGGCCGATCGAGCGGATCGCGCTGTCGCCATCGGGCACCAGCCACGACAGTGGCACCTGGAACGGCCAGGTCAGCCACGAGGTGCTCAAGGCGAACTGCCCCACCTTGCGGTAACTGGCTGGCACTCCGTCGAATACCATCGCCGAAAAACGCTCACGCTGTTCGGGGTGTTGCGCCAGGTAGTGGATGCCCATCGCGCCACCCAGGCTCTGCCCCAGCAGCACCAGCGGCCTGCCCTGCACTTGGGGGGCCTGCTGCAACCAGTCCAGGGCCGCCTGGATGTCCTGGTACACCGCCGGCAAGCTGGGCTCGCCTGCCGACAGCCCGTAGCCGCGGTAGTCGAGCAACAGCACCTGGTAGCCCTGCTCGGGCAGCCACCAGCTGCCCCCCAGGTGCCAGGCCAGGTTGCCGCCATTGCCGTGCAGGTGCAGCACCGTGCCCTTGACCGCCACACCCTCCTTGGCCGGCAGCCACCAACCGTGCAGGCGCGTGCCGTCCGCAGCGGTCAGGCTCACGTCGCGGTACTGCAGCCTGGCTTTCTCGGGAGTGAACGGCTGGCCGGGCTCGGGGTAGAACAGCAGTGAGCTGCAGCCACCCAGGCTCAGCAGCAGGGCCATCAGGCCCAGCCGCCAGTGCCTAGAGAATGTTCGAGTAGTCGGCTTCAATCCGGTCCAGGCTCAGGTGGTTGAGGAAGTTGGAGAAACACATCCACGCCGACAATGCATTCAGGTCGCGGAACTGCTCGGGCAGGTACTTGGGCGGTTCCACCAAGCCCTCATCGACCAGTTGGCGCAGGGTACGCATGTCTTCCAGGGTGGTCTTGCCACAGAACAGCAGCGGTATCTGCTCGAGCTTGCCTTTGCGCACGGCCAACTGAATGTAGTTGTAAACCATGATGAAGCCCTTGAGGTAGGACAAGTCTTTGGTAAATGGCAGGCCATTGGGCACAGAGCCGCGGAACACGCGGCTGGCATTGCCATAGCTCTCGGCCATTTCAAAGCCCTGGGCACGGAAGAATTCGTAGACCTGCATGAAGTCCGCGCCCTCCTCGACCATGTGAATGGCCCGGGTGCGGTTGGTGAGCTTGCGCAGGCGGCTGGGGTAGGAGGCGAAGGCGATCACTTCCATCAGGATCGCCAGGCCCTCCTGGGTCACGGTGGAGGACGGCGGCCCCTTGGCCAGGAAGGTGCAGATCGGCTGGTTGAGGCCGTTGAGCGTGGTGCCCACGTGCACCAGCCCCTCGTGCACCTCCAGCGCACGCACGTCGCGGCTGTTGAACATCGCGTCGGCGCGGATCTTGATGTAGTCGGCGCCGGCCGCCGCATCGGCCACGATGCCGTCGGACTCGAATACCCGGATGGTTTCCTCGGCCTCGCCGAACACCTTGTTCAGCCGCCCCTGCAGCAGCTCAACAGCCTGCTTGGCGGTCAGGTTCTTGGGTTCGTCCTTGAGGTCGCCGCGCCCGTCGATGTTGTTCAGGTAATCGGAGAGCATCAGGCCCAGGTCGGCCAGGGTCGGGTCACCGGCATGGAAGGCGTCGGACGCCGCGCCATACAACTCCTGGGAGATCAGGCCGAAGTCCTCGGTGCCGCGCGCCTCAAGCATGCGCACCACCATGCGGTACTCCTTGCACATGCGCCGCATGATCTGCCCGACCGGGTTGAACTGGCCCAGTTGGCGGGTGATGTCGCGCTCGATGTTCTGGAACTCCAGCTTCACCGCGCTGGAGTCGAAGGACAATGGCCGGCCCTGGTAATAGGCGCGGTCCACCGCCGGCATTTCCTTGCCCCTGGCCTTGAGGAAACCCTGGCGAATACTGTCGTCCCACTTCACCGCATCGAGTACGCGAATAGGCGTTTGCGCCAGCACAATGCGATCAGACAGGGTGCGTATCGTCTGCTGGTAATCGTCCACCCGAAACTCCTTGTGTTGACCCGCTTACTTGCCGGCCCGCTGAAAACGTGCAACTTCGATGAACAGGTCGGAATTGGCCGGATCGTCCAGGTAGGCCAGTACCCGCGCCGCCGGGCTGTCGATGAGGATCCCCTCGCCGTTTTCTTCCGGCACCTCGACGGTACGCCCGCTCAGCTCCTTCTTCTCCAACGCCTGGTTGACCTGCTCGACGTCCAGGTTGTAGACCACCAGCTCCTTGTTATCGAGCACTTCGAAGCCGCCGATCAGGAAGTTGCCGCCCAGGCGCTTGGGCACGCCGGCCGACAGGTACCAGCGGTTGCCATGGCGCGACACGGTGAACGCGTACTCCTGGCGAGGCTTGCCCTTGGCGGTGGCCACCGCCTTGTAGGCGTTGCCGCCGGCGCGGCTGATCTGCAGGTTCAGCGGCTCGCCCCAGGCGTCCTTGCTGGTCCATTTGCCCAGCAGCGCCTTGGGCGCCGCCTGGTTGGCCGGTATCGGCTCGTTGAACGTCACCAGGCAACCACTCAACAGCACAAACGACAGGGCCAACAGCACACGCCAGGCTTTCATCCGATACTCCTTGAATTAGGTAGAGCCTCAGGCCGATGCCAGCACCAGATGCAAATATCGGGTAAGGATAGCGAGCATCTGCGCTTCGGCCTGCGGCTGTGCAGCCTCCAGCAGGCCCTGATATTCCATCTGCTCGATGATGGCCGTCAACACTATGGCATCTTGCTGCGGCTGGCGCGAACCCACCACCTGCAACAACTGGCAGGTGCCACGCAGCAGAATCTGCTCATGCAGACGCACCAGCTGCGCCAGGCGCGGGCACAACAGCGCCTCCTGGCGAAAGGCCTGCTCGGCCATCAGGAAGTCGCGGCGGTTGTTCAATTGACGCTGCACGTACTCGCTGCCCATCTTCGCCACTTCGTCGGCCAGTTGCGCACGCGCCGCCGGGCTGCCATCGCCACGGGCCACCAGCTCGCGCAAGACCCCCTCGGTGTTCTCCCACAGCTTGGCCATGTACGCGGCGCTGCGCTCGACATACTGGGCAAAGGTGTCGGTGAGCAGGTCTTCGATGTCCTTGAAGTAGTAGGTGGTGGCCGACAGCGGCACCTGGGCCTCGGCCGCCACGGCGCGGTGGCGCACGCCCCGCACGCCGTCACGCACGATGATGCGCATGGCCGCATCGAGGATCTGCTGGCGTCGCTGTTCACTGCCCTGGCGGCTGGCCTTGCGTCCCTGGTACTGGACGCTTTCTGCCACCGCTGTGGCAACGCCAGCAGCACCTTGTTGAGCCATTGCGGGAGTCACTAGGCGATTACCTCTCTGATTACTGTCTGATCGATCAGCTTATTACGGGCATGAAAAAGCCGCCCCTAGAGGCGGCTTGTTCACATCA
The DNA here is from genome assembly GCF_019168305.1 of Pseudomonas aegrilactucae. Taxonomy (GTDB): domain Bacteria; phylum Pseudomonadota; class Gammaproteobacteria; order Pseudomonadales; family Pseudomonadaceae; genus Aquipseudomonas; species Aquipseudomonas aegrilactucae. Next base: position 39,525 of record NZ_JAHTBI010000030.1, on the reverse strand, counting down.
CTCAGGCCTGCGGGCGCATGTGCGGGAACAGGATCACATCACGGATCGACGGCGAGTTGGTCAGCAGCATCACCAGGCGGTCGATACCGATGCCTTCACCGGCGGTGGGCGGCATGCCGTACTCCAGCGCACGCACGAAGTCGGCGTCGTAGTGCATGGCCTCGTCGTCACCGGCGTCCTTGTCGGCCACCTGCGCCATGAAGCGCTCGGCCTGGTCTTCGGCATCGTTGAGCTCGGAATAGGCGTTGGCGATTTCGCGCCCGCCGATGAACAGCTCGAAGCGGTCGGTGACGTTCGGGTTCTGGTCGTTGCGGCGCGCCAGCGGCGACACTTCGAACGGGTACTGGGTGATGAAGTGCGGCTGCTCCAGCTTGTGCTCGACCAGCTCTTCGAAAATCATCACCTGCAGCTTGCCCAGGCCTTCGAAGCCCAGCACCTTGGCACCGGCCTTCTTGGCGATCGCGCGGGCCTTGTCGAGGTCGTTGAGGTCGTCGGCGGTCAGCTCGGGGTTGTACTTGAGGATCGAGTCGAATACCGACAGGCGCACGAAGGGTTCGCCGAAGTGGAACACCTTGTCGCCGTACGGCACGTCGGTGCTGCCCAGCACCAGCTGCGCGAGCTCGCGGAACAGCTCTTCGGTGAGGTCCATGTTGTCTTCGTAGTCGGCGTAGGCCTGGTAGAACTCGAGCATGGTGAACTCGGGGTTGTGCCGGGTCGAAACACCTTCGTTACGGAAGTTGCGGTTGATCTCGAAGACTTTCTCGAAACCACCGACCACCAGGCGCTTGAGGTACAGCTCCGGCGCGATGCGCAGGAACATGGCCATGTCCAGCGCGTTGTGGTGGGTTTCGAAGGGCTTGGCCGCCGCGCCGCCCGGGATGGTCTGCAGCATCGGCGTCTCGACTTCGAGGAAGTCGCGCTGGATCAGGAAGTTGCGGATGTGGTTGATCACCTGCGAGCGCACGCGGAAGGTGTCGCGCACCTCTTCGTTGACCATCAGGTCGACATAGCGCTGGCGATAGCGCTGCTCGGTGTCGGTCAGGCCGTGGTGCTTGTCCGGCAGCGGGCGCAGCGACTTGGTCAGCAGGCGTACGCTGGTCATCTCGACGTACAGGTCACCCTTGCCGGAACGCGCCAGGGTACCTTCGGCGGCGATGATGTCGCCCAGGTCCCAGGTCTTGACCGCGGCCAGGGTCTCTTCGGGCAGGGTCTTGCGGTTGACATAGACCTGGATGCGCCCGGTCATGTCCTGGATCACCATGAACGAGCCACGGTTGAGCATGATGCGACCGGCAACCTTGACCGGGATCGCTGCAGCTTCCAGCTCTTCCTTGGTCTTGTCGACATACTGTTTCTGCAGGTCGCTGCAGTAGCTGTCACGGCGGAAGTCGTTGGGGAAGGCCTGACCCTTGGCACGCTCTGCAGCAAGCTTTTCCTTGCGCAGGGCGATCAGGGTGTTTTCTTCCTGTTGCAGGTCTTGCGGGTCGAGTTTGAGGTCGCTCATGTCGTCACATCTTCCATCACGGGTTCATTGCCCCCGCCCGCAGGCGAGGGTCTTGTAGCGGGTCGGGAAACTTACAGCCCCTGCTTGAGGCTGGCTTCCAGGTATTCGTCGATGTCGCCGTCGAGCACCTTGTCGCAGTCGCTGCGTTCAATGTTGGTGCGCAGGTCCTTGATCCGCGAGGCGTCGAGCACGTACGAACGGATCTGGTGACCCCAGCCGATATCCGACTTGCTGTCTTCCAGGGCCTGGGACGCAGCGCTGCGCTTCTGCATCTCCAGCTCGTACAACTTGGCCCGCAGCATTTTCATGGCGGTGTCCTTGTTGGCGTGCTGGGAACGCTCGTTCTGGCAACTGACCACGGTGTTGGTCGGCACGTGGGTGATCCGTACCGCCGAGTCGGTGGTGTTGACGTGCTGACCACCGGCGCCGGAAGAGCGGTAGGTGTCGATGCGCAGGTCCGACGGGTTGATCTCGATTTCCACCTTGTCGTCGATCTCGGGCGAGACGAACACGGCCGAGAACGAGGTGTGGCGGCGGGCGCCGGAGTCGAACGGGCTCTTGCGCACCAGGCGGTGCACGCCGATCTCGGTGCGCAGCCAGCCAAACGCGTACTCGCCCTTGATGTGCACGGTAGCGCCCTTGATGCCGGCCACGTCGCCTTCGGACAGCTCCATGATGGTGGCGTCAAAGCCACGCTTGGAGGCCCAACGCAGGTACATGCGCAGCAGGATGTTGGCCCAGTCCTGGGCCTCGGTACCACCGGAGCCGGCCTGGATGTCCAGGTAGGCGTTGTTCATGTCCATCTCGCCGCTGAACATGCGACGGAACTCCAGCTTGGCCAGGTTCTCGTCGAGGCGTTGCAGTTCGGCGACCACGTCACCTACCGCGCCTTCGTCGTTTTCCTCGACCGCCATGTCGAGCAGGTCGCGGCAGTCGCCCAGGCCGCCGGACAGCTCGTCCAGGGTCTCGACGATCTGCGCCAGCGCTGCGCGCTCGCGGCCCAGTTCCTGGGCGTATTCAGGCTTGTTCCAGACGGCGGGGTCTTCGAGTTCGCGGTTGACTTCGATCAGGCGCTCATGCTTTTGATCGTAGTCAAAGATACCCCCGAATAGATTCAGAACGCTCGGTGAGGTCCTTGATGGTATTGAGGATCGGTTGGATTTCCATGGGCGGGCGGCTCTCGTGCGTATTCTGTGAAAAGCCGGAGAGTATAAACGAGTCTGGGGTTGGGCGGCAGCCCGTCGGGCGGCTTTGGCCAGTGGCGCCCCTTCGCCGGCAAGGCCGGCGAAGGGGGCCGGTCAGGTCAGGCTACGCCGACCTGGTTGCGCCCGCCGTTCTTGGCCTGGTACAGCCCCTTGTCCGCGGCCAAGATCAGTTGCCGGCAAGGGCTGCCGAGCACCGGGGTGTGGGTCGCCAGACCGATACTGATGGTCAGCACACTGCCCTCCTGCGGCATGTTGTGGCCAATCTGCAGGCTCGCCACGGTCTGGCGCAGCTTCTCGGCCACCAGCCGCGCCCCGCCCGGCGAGGTGTTGGGCAACACCAGCGCGAACTCCTCGCCACCGTAACGCGCCGGCAAATCGCTGGGCCGGCTGCACGAGCTGCGAATGGCCTCGGCCACCTGGCGCAGCGCCTCGTCCCCGGCCAGGTGGCCGAACGAGTCGTTGAACGCCTTGAAGTAGTCCACATCGATCATCAGCAACGACAACTGCGACTGGTCGCGCATCGCCCGGCGCCACTCCAGTTCCAGGTATTCGTCGAAGTGTCGACGGTTGGACAAGCCGGTCAGGCCGTCCGAGTTCATCAGGCGCTGCAGCACCAGGTTGGTGTCGAGCAACTGCTGCTGGCTGACCCGCAGCGCCCGATACGCCTCGTCACGCTGTAGCAGGGTCAGGTAGGAACGCGAGTGATACAGGATGCGCGCCACCAACTCGATGGTGTCCGGCAGCTTGACCAGGTAATCGTTGGCCCCGGCGGCGAATGCCGCACTCTTGACCAGCGGATCTTCCTTGGTCGACAGCACGATGATGGGGATATCCTGGGTCTCGGGGTGGCTGCGGTACTCGCGCACCAGGCTCAGGCCATCGAGCCCCGGCATGATCAGGTCCTGCAGGATCACCGTCGGCTTGATGCGCATCGCCTGCGCCACCGCCTGGTGCGGGTCGGCGCAGAAATGAAAGTCGATATTGGACTCACTGGCCAGGCCACGACGTACCGCCTCGCCGATCATTGCCTGATCGTCGACCAACAGCACCATCGCCGAGTTTTCATGGGCGGTCGCAAAACCGTCGAGGGGTAAATCATCCATGCGCGTTCACCTGGTCGCTGGCGGCCAATCGGCTTGGCCCGGTACACATCATCATTTCGAACAAATCTCCTTCAGGCGCGGCGCAATGCGCTCCAGCGCCAGTATCTCGACGGCGGCATCGATTGCCGCGGCTGCCTTGGGCATGCCGTACACCGCGCTGCTGTGCTGATCCTGGGCGAGGGTCAGAAACCCATGCTCACGCATCAGTTTGAGGCCCTGGGCACCATCGCGGCCCATGCCGGTGAGCAGCACGCCCACGGCGTCGCCCCCCCAGAAGCGCGCCACACTCTCGAAAAACACATCGATGGACGGCCGGTAGATCTCGTTGACCGGCTCGGCGGTGTAGGCCAGGGTGCCCTCCTTCAACAAGCGGATATGGTGGTTGGTGCCGGCCAGCAGCACTTGCCCGGCCTGGGGCCGCTCGCCTTCGCGGGCCAGGCGCACGGGGAGCCCGCACGCACCGGCGAGCCACTCGGCCATGCCGGCGGCGAACACCTGATCGACGTGCTGCACCAACACGATGGCGGCGGTAAAGTCACGGGGCAGGCCCTTGAGCAACACCTCCAGCGCCGCCGGGCCACCGGCGGAGGAACCGATCGCCACCAGGCCCTGGCACTGCGCGGCCTGGCGCGGCGGTGCAACCACCGGGCGCACGCGGCTGCTGCTCTGCTGGCCGATCAGCCAGCTGATATTGAGGATCTTGCGCAGCAGCGGCGCGGCCGCCTCGCGCGGGTCGCCAGCACCAAGCGCGGGGGTGTCGACCACATCCAGGGCACCGTGGCCCATGGCCTCGAACACGCGGTGCACGTTCTGCTGGCGATCGACCGTGACAATCACAATCGCGCACGGGGTTTCGGCCATGATCCGGCGCGTGGCCTCGACGCCATCCATCACCGGCATGATCAGGTCCATGAGAATCAGGTCGGGGGTGTGCGCAGCGCAACACTGCACCGCCTCGGCACCGTTGCCGGCGACCCACACCACCTCGTGCGCCGGTTCGAAGGCCAAGGCCCGACGCAGCGCCTCAACGGCCATGGGCATGTCGTTGACGATGGCGATTTTCATCCCTGGGCTCCCCCGATCAGCTCGACCACTGCATCCAGCAAGGCATCATCATGAAAACTGGCCTTGGCCAAATAGTAGTCGGCTCCGGCGTCCAGTCCACGTCGACGGTCTTCTTCCCGGTCCTTGTACGACACCACCATGACCGGTAGAGACTGTAGACGGTTGTCGCGACGCAGCAGGGTGACCAGCTCGATACCGTCCATGCGCGGCATGTCGATATCGGTGATCAGCAGGTCGAAGTCTTCGCTGCGCAAGGCGTTCCAGCCGTCCATGCCGTCGACGGCCACCGCCACCTCGTAGCCGCGATTGCTCAGCAGCTTGCGCTGCAGCTCGCGCACGGTCAACGAGTCGTCCACCACCAGCACGCGCTTGCGCACGGCCTCGCGCGCAGCGCGCTGGCCACGCTCGATACGTTCCAGGCGCCCGGTGCTGAGCAGCTTCTCGACCGAGCGCAGCAGGTCTTCGACGTCCACGATCAAGACCACCGAACCATCGTCGAGCAGCGCCCCGGCAGAGATGTCCTGGACCTTGCCCAGCCTAGCATCGAGCGGCATCACCACCAGTACGCGCTCGCCGATCAGGCGCTCCACCGCCACGCCATACAGGGTATCGCGCTCACGGATGACCACCACCTTGATGCTCGACGCGTCGGCATGGCTGGCCGGGCGATTGAGCAACTGGGTGGCTGCCACCAGGCCGATATGCCGGCCTTCGTGCCAGAAATGCTGACGCCCCTCGATCTGCACAATGGCGTCTGCCGGCAGTTCCAGGGTGCGCTCGATATGCGCGAGCGGAAAGGCGTAGGCCTCGGCGCCCACCTCGACCACCAGGCTGCGCACCACCGACAGGGTCAGCGGTACTTCCAGGTAGAAACCACTGCCCTGCCCGCCGCCCTGGCGCATCTCGATGAAGCCACGCAACTGACGCACGCTGTGCTGCACCGCATCGAGCCCCACACCACGCCCGGACACCTCGGTGACCGTGTCGCGCAGGCTGAAGCCGGGCAGGAACAGGAACGTCAGCAGTTCGTCTTCGCTCATCTGCGCCACGGTTTCGGCCGGCGACAACTGGCGCTCGACGATGCTGCGGCGCACGCGCTCAAGGTCCACACCGGCGCCGTCATCGCTCAGCTCCAGCACCAGCAGACCGGCCTGGTGCGAGGCACGCAGGCGAATCAGGCCCTCGGCCGGCTTGCCCGCCAACAGGCGCTGTTCGGGCAGTTCGATACCATGGTCGACGGCGTTGCGCAGCAGGTGCGTCAACGGCGCCTCGAGCTTTTCCAGCACATCGCGGTCCACCTGAGTCTTGTCGCCCTCGATCTCCAGGCGCACCTGCTTGCCCAGCGAACGACCCAGATCGCGAACCATGCGGCTCTGCCCGGTCAGCACATCGGCAAACGGCCGCATGCGACAGGCCAGCGCGGTGTCGTACAGCAACTGCGCACGCTGGCTGGCCTGCCAACCGAACTCGTCGAGGTCGGCGGCCTGCTGCTGCAGCATCTCGCGGGTTTCAACCAGCAGGCGCTGAGCTTGCGCCAATGCGTCCCGCACCTCGGGGCGCTGGTCGCCGCCATCGAGTTCGGCCTTGAGCGTGTCGAGGGCGCGAATGCTCTGCCCGTGCATGCGTTTGAGGCGCTGCAACGTGGCCAGGTAAGGCTTCAGGCGCTGGGTTTCCACCAGCGACTTGCTGGACAGGTCGAGCAGGCTGTTAAGCCGCTCGGCGGTGACCCGCAGCACCCGCTCACCGCCTTCGGTGCGCTTGCCGCGACGAGCGGGCGCAGCTTCGGCAAGCGGTTCGGCTTCAGGTTCCGTCTCCAGCAGCGGCGCAGCCACGGCGTGGGCCGGTGCGCTCGGGGGCGGCGCAACAGTGCGCGTGACGGCGGTGGCAGGGTCGAGCAAGGCTGCCATCTGCACCAGGAACGCCTGCACGGCGGCCTCGGTCGAAGCGTCCCCCGGCGTCGCGATGCGCATCAGCAGGTCGGTGCCTTGCAGCAGCGCATCGATATGCTCCGCACGCAGGCGCAGCCGCCCTTCCTGGGCCCCCACCAGGCAGTCCTCCATCACGTGGGCAACGCTGACGCCGGCATCGACACCAACGATACGCGCGGCCCCCTTCAGCGAGTGGGCCGCGCGCATGCAGGCCTCAAGCTGGTCGGCCTGGGTCGGGTTGCGTTCCAGCGCCAAGAGCCCGGCACTCAGCACCTGGGTCTGCGCCTCGGCCTCCAGGCTGAACAGCTCGAGCAACGAAGCGTCGCGCATTTGCTCTGGGGTCATGACAGGCTCCGGTTCACGGCAGACACCACTTGTTCTTCATCGAGCACGCGCACGCTGCGCCCACGCCACTGCAGGACGGTTTCGGTAAAGCGCGTGTCGGTCGTCGACTCATTGTTCAACTGTTGCGGATCGAGTGCATGGATGCCATCCACCTCATCCACCGGCAGCACCACCGCGCCACCGCTGGCCGCCAGAATCAGCATGCGCGGCATCACCCGCGCCGAGGCTACCACCGGGCTGCCGGCCTCAAGCCCCAGCAAGTCGGGCAGCGACAGGCACGGCACCAGCGCACCGCGCACGTTGGCCACACCCTGCAGCACCCGTGAGCGCTGATGCGGCAGCGAATGCACCGGCTGCAGTGGCGCCACCTCGACCAGGCAGCGGGTGGCCAGTGCCAGCCACTCCTCGCCCAGACGGAACAGCAGCAGCGAACGCCCGGCGCACACAGGCGCCTGCGCCTGGGCCTGATCGTGCGCATCCTGGGCCAGCGCATAACGATCGAGCAGGCGCGTGGCGGCAGCGGCATACACCTGGCAATTGCGGCAATGGATATGCCCGGCCAGCAGCGGGCAACTTTTGTCGCCGTGCACGCCGATGCGGTTCCAGCAATCGTCGATGGACTCGACCTCGCTGGCCATCACGCCCAACTCTCCCTGGCCGCTCATTGTTCAGGCTCCCGATCACTGCGTTCACGTCGCGCCGCGCGCTCCTGCAGGCGCCGCGCACCGACCACATCGCCCTGGGAGGCCAGCAATGCCGCCAGGTGGGCCAGGGCTTCGGGATGCTGCGGCTGCAGGTACAGGGCCTTGCGGTAATGGTTGAGCGCCTGCGCGCTTTGACCGGCGGTATCGCTCAGCAAACCCAGCCAGTAGAACACCTGCGCATGGGGTTCGAACTGCTGCAGGTAGCGCTCGCAGGCCGCACGGGCTGCTTCGCTGCTGCCGGCATTGGCCAATGTGGCGATCTGCGCCAGCAAGGCTGGCGCCTCCTCGTCGCGCCCCACAGGCTGCGGCCGCTGCGACGAAGCAGGCAGCACACGGCGCGCGGGCTCGGGCAGGGGCCGCACAGGCGGCGCCCTACGCACCGGCGGCGCCACCGGGGGGATGGGTGCCTGTACCGGGGTGTGGCGCACATAGGCGAACGACTGCGCGATCCCCAGCGGGCGCATGCCCAGCCGCGCCAGCAGGCTGCCTTCGGCAGGGCCGATGAACAGCACGCCGTCTTCATGGGTCAGGCTTTTGAGCACTTCGAACACGCGCTGTTGGGTCGGGACATCGAAATAGATCAGCAGGTTGCGGCAGAACACGAAATCGTAGCTGCCCTCGCGGGCGCGCAGCGCCGGGTCCAGCACATTGCCCACCTGCAGGTTGACCTGCTGGCGCACCCGCTCATTCAGGCGCTGGCCATCGTCCACCGCGGTGAAATGACGCGTGCGGAAGTCGTTCTGGGCACCGCGAAACGAATTGCGCCCATACACAGCCTGGTCGGCGCGGGCGATCGAGTTGGGGCTGATGTCGATACCATCGACGCGAAAGGCATGCCCGGCGATGCCGGCGTCCAGCAGCGCCATGGCGATCGAATAGGGCTCTTCGCCAGTCGAACACGGCAGGCTGAGGATGCGCAACGGGCGTGCGCCGCCCAGTTCCGCCAGGCACTTGAGGGCCAGCGTGCTCAACGCAGCGAACGATTCGGGGTAACGGAAAAACCAGGTTTCCGGCACGATTACCGCTTCGATCAGCGCCTGCTGCTCCTGGGTCGACTGCTGCAGATGCAGCCAGTAGTCATCCAGGTCGCGGGCCTGCAAGGCAGCGCTGCGCTGGCGCAGGGCGCGCTCAACCATGGGGGTGCCGACCGACGCCACGTCCAGCCCGATACGCTCCTGCAGGAACCGGAAGAATCGCTGCCCGCTGCTCATGGCTGCTCCCCGGCCGAAGGGAACAGCAACGCGCGCACCTCGTCGGACAGCAGGTGGGGCACGCTGAGCCACTGCATGAGGCCCTGTTCGTCTTCACGAACCGGGCCCAGGTACGGGGCCTGGCGGTTATCGACCCCATAAGGGCGAAAATCGGCGGGGTTGCAGCGCAGCGTGTCGCTGGCCTGTTCAAGGATCAACCCCAGCAACTGCGGCGCGTCCTTGTGGGCCACGCGATAATGCACCAGCACCAGGCGTGTGCTGGTGCGCAGCGGCGCAGGCTTGCCAAAGCTCAAGGCGCCAACATCGATCACCGGCACCAGCGCACCGCGGTGTGCCAGCACGCCCGCCACCCACTCCGGCGTATGGGCAATGGGTTTGAGCGGCAGGCGCGGCAATACCTCGACCACCTCGTGGGTGTCCAGGGCAAAGCGCTCGCCGCCGATGCGAAACACCAGGAACAAGCGCCCCTGGCTGGCCGCCTCCGTGCTGCGGCGTGGCTGAAGGTCGTTCATCGGCGTGTCAGACTTTGAACCGCGACACGCCACCGCGCAGGCCGACGGCGACCTGGCTCAACTCGTCGATGGCAAAGCTGGCCTGGCGCAACGACTCGACCGTCTGGCTGCTGGCATCGCCCAATTGCGCCAGCGCATGGTTTATCTGCTCGGCACCCGTGGCCTGGGCCTGCATGCCTTCGTTGACCATCAGCACGCGCGGCGCCAGCGCCTGCACCTGGTGAATGATCTGGGTCAGTTGCTCACCCACCTGCTGCACCTCGAACATGCCGCGGCGCACTTCTTCGGAGAACTTGTCCATGCCCATCACCCCGGCCGACACCGCCGACTGGATCTCGCGCACCATCTGCTCGATGTCATAGGTGGCCACGGCCGTCTGGTCGGCCAGGCGGCGCACCTCGGTGGCGACCACGGCAAAGCCGCGGCCGTACTCACCGGCCTTTTCGGCCTCGATGGCGGCGTTGAGCGACAGCAGGTTGGTCTGGTCGGCGACCTTGACGATGGTCACCACCACCTGGTTGATGTTGCCGGCCTTTTCGTTGAGGATCGCCAGCTTGTTGTTCACCAGGTCCGCCGCGCCCATCACCTGGTGCATGGTCTCTTCCATGCGTGCCAGGCCCTGCTGGCCGGAGCCTGCCAGTACCGAGGCCTGGTCGGCGGCGCTGGTCACTTCGGTCATGGTACGCACCAGGTCGCGGGAGGTGGCAGCGATCTCCCGCGAGGTGGCGCCGATCTCGGTGGTGGTGGCGGCCGTTTCGGTGGCGGTGGCCTGCTGCTGCTTGGAGGTGGCGGCAATCTCGGTCACCGAGGTGGTGACCTGCACCGACGAGCGCTGGGCCTGGGACACCAGCGTGGTCAGTTCGCCCATCATGTCGTTGAAGCCGGTCTGCACCGCACCAAACTCGTCGTTGCGGTCAAGGTTCAGGCGCACGCTGAGGTCACCGCCACGCAGCTTGTCCAGGGCCCGCACGATCAGGTGCATGGGGGCGGTGATGGCGCGCATCAGCATCAGGCCGCAGATACCTGCCGCCACGATGGCCAGCACCAGCGAGAGCATCATGCTGACCTTGGCGGTGGTCACCGCGCTGACGATGGCGTCGGTGGCCTGCTGGGCGGACTCCCGGTTGACCTCGATCACGTCGTTCAGGTGCTTGCGGCCTTCGGCCCAGGCGGGCGTCATGCTCTGCTCCAGCAGGCGCTGGGCTTCGGTGTAGTGCTTGTTGCGGTAAGCGTCCAGCACAGTGTCGACGATCTTCAGGTAGGCCTCTTCCAGGCGCGCGAACTCATCGAAACTGCGCTGATCCTCGACCGTGTTGACCGTCGACTGGTAACTGGCCATGTGCTGCTTGAGGCGGTCGTTGAAGCCCTTGTACAACTCGGTATCGGCGCTGGTCAGTTCGCGGTGTTCGCTCAAGCCGACCAACTGCTGGGTGGTGACATAGCTGTCGACCCAGGCACTGCGGATCATCGAGCTGTAGTAGACCCCGGGGATGCTGTCCGAACGTACCGTCTCCTCGCTGGCCTCGATCGCCATCAGGCGCGAGTAGGCAGCGACCACCATCAACAGCATGATGGCAATGATCATGGCGAAGCTCGCCAGGATACGTTGGCGCAAGGTCCAGTTCTTCACAGTCAGCCCTCAAGAGTTCTACGCGAGCATAAAAATGCGCAGATTATAGCCCACACACCCTTTGCGCATGCGGCTTAGATCAAGACGGCTGGGGCAAAATGGCCCGATAAATGGCCATTTGCCCGTTTTTTTCGATTCAGGCCTGACGCACCTGCTTCTCAAGTTCCAGCTTGAGCGCCGGGTCGAGCCTGAGCTGCTTGGCCAGTTCATCGAGGTAGGCACGCTCCATGAAGTGCTCCTCGTCCACCAGCATGACGCTGGCGATGTACATTTCGGCAGCCATCTCGGGGGTGCTGGCTGCGCGGGCGACGTCGGCGGGGTCGAGCGGCTTGTGCAGTTCGGCGTGCAGCCATTGCTGCAGCTCGCGATCGTTGTCGAGCTTGACGAATTCACCCTCGATCAGCGCCTTTTCGCGCTCGTCCACATGCCCGTCTGCCTTGGCGGCCGCCACCAGCGCCTTGAGAATCGCCTGGCTGTGCTGCTCGGCCTGCGCGGCGGGCAGGCGGTCGAGGGTTTGCGGCTCGCGCTGCGGCGCGCTGCCCTGCTGGGCCTGCCAGTTGCCATAGGCCTTGTAGGCCAGCACGCCAAGCGCGGCCAGGCCACCGTAGGTCAGTGCCTTGCCGCCCAGGCCGCGGGTTTTCTTGTTGCCCAGCAGCAGGCCCATGGCGCCTGCAGCCAGGGCGCCACCGCCGGCACCGGAGAGCAGGCTGCCCAACCCGCCCGAGCCCCCGCCGCCCAGCAACCCGCCGAGCCCACCGCTGCCGGACTTGCTGCCGGAGCCTTGGCCTGACTGCTTGTGCAGCAGGTCCTGGCCGGATTTGAGCAACTGGTCGAGTAAACCTCGGGTGTTCATCTGAGCATCCTCAAAAAGGAAATGAAGGCCCCAGAGTAAAGCCTGCTCCCCACGTGAGCGTGGCGCATTTGCTTCCGAATGTTGCATTGGCGGGAACGCACTACGCTAGTAGGAGCAACTCAGGCGGTAACCCTTTGTCATTGCCCCCGTCAAAACGCGAATATAAAGAGGGAACATCATGCGTGTGCACACCCCCGCATTGCTCAGTGCCCTGGCCACTGCCCTGCTGACCAGCGCCAGCCTGCAGGCCGCCGAACCGCTCAAGGCCGTGGGCGCCGGCGAAGGGCAACTGGATATCGTCGCCTGGCCGGGCTATATCGAGCGCGGCGAAAGCGACAAGGCCTACGACTGGGTAACCGGGTTCGAGAAGGACACCGGCTGCAAGGTCAGCGTCAAGACCGCCGCCACCTCCGACGAGATGGTCAGCCTGATGGCCAAGGGCGGCTATGACCTGGTGACCGCGTCGGGCGATGCCTCGCTGCGCCTGATTGCCGGCAAGCGTGTACAGCCGATCAACACCGCGCTGATCCCGAACTGGAAACAGCTCGACCCGCGGCTCAAGGACGGGGCGTGGTACGTGGTCGACGGCAACGTGTACGGCACGCCTTATCAGTGGGGCCCGAATGTGCTGCTGTACAACACCAACGTGTTCAAGCAGCCCCCCACCAGCTGGGGCGTGGTGTTCGAGCCGCAGGACCTGCCCGATGGCAAACCGAACAAGGGCCGGGTGCAGGCCTACGACGGGCCGATCTACATGGCCGATGCCGCGCTGTACCTGAAATCGACCCAGCCGGAACTGGGCATCCAGAACCCCTATGAACTCAACGAGACCCAGTACAAGGCGGTGCTCGACCTGCTGCGCCAGCAACGGCCGCTGATTCACCGCTACTGGCATGACGCAACCGTGCAGATGAGCGACGTGAAGAACGAAGGCGTCGTCGCCGCAAGCTCCTGGGGCTACATGGTCAACGGGCTCAAGGCCGACAACCAGCCGGTGGCCTCGACCATTCCCAGGGAAGGCGCCACCGGATGGGCCGACACCACCATGCTGCATGCCGAGGCCAAGCACCCGAACTGCGCCTACAAGTGGATGGACTGGTCGCTGCAGCCCAAGGTCCAGGGTGATGTGGCGGCGTGGTTCGGCTCGTTGCCAGTGGTGCCGGCGGCGTGCTCGGGCAGCGAGCTGCTGGGGGCCGAGGGCTGCAAGACCAATGGTTTCGACCTGTTCGACAAGATCGCGTTCTGGCGCACGCCACAGGCCGAGGGCGGCAAGTTTGTGCCCTATAGCCGCTGGACCCAGGACTATATCGCGATCATGGGCGGCCGTTAGGGCCCCTTCGGAGCACACTGCATGACACTGGCCGTGCAATTCACCGACGTCTCCCGCCTGTTCGGCGATATCAAGGCCGTCGACCAGGTGTCCATCGCCATCGAGGACGGCGAATTCTTCTCCATGCTCGGCCCCTCGGGCTCGGGCAAGACCACCTGCCTGCGCCTGATCGCAGGCTTCGAACAACCCAGCCACGGCTCGATCCGCATCCATGGCGCCGAGGCGGCCGGCCTGGCGCCTTACCAGCGCGACGTCAACACCGTGTTCCAGGACTACGCGCTGTTCCCGCACATGAATGTGCGCGACAACGTCGCCTACGGCCTCAAGGTCAAGGGCGTGGCCAAGGCCGAACGCCATGCCCGCACCGAGGAAGCACTGGCCATGGTCGCCCTGGCCGGCTATGACGAACGCAAGCCGGTGCAACTGTCCGGCGGCCAACGCCAGCGTGTGGCCCTGGCCCGGGCACTGGTCAACCGGCCCCGTGTGCTGCTGCTCGACGAGCCCCTAGGCGCCCTGGACCTCAAGCTGCGCGAGCAGATGCAGGGCGAACTGAAGAAGCTGCAACGCCAACTGGGCATCACCTTCATCTTCGTCACCCACGACCAGAGCGAAGCGCTGTCGATGTCCGATCGTGTGGCAGTGTTCAATCGCGGGCGCATCGAACAGGTCGACACCCCGCGCAACCTCTACATGCGACCGGCCACCGCCTTCGTCGCCGAATTCGTCGGTACCTCCAATGTGCTGCGCGGCGAACTGGCGCTGCAGCTCACGGCCAGTGCGCAGCCGTTCTCGATCCGCCCGGAGCATATCCGCCTGAGCGACAGCGCCCTTGCCGACGCCGGCCTGCAACTGAGCGGCGTCCTGCACGACATCCAGTACCAGGGCAGTACCACCCGCTACGAGCTCAAGCTCGACAATGGCCAGTTGCTTGCCGTGAGCCAGGCCAACAGCCAATGGCAGACCGCCGGCGCGCCGTGGCGCACCGGGCAGCGCCTGCACGCCGGCTGGGCGCGCGAGGCCATGACGGCCCTGCGTGAACCCCTGCCCGGCGAGGGCCGTTGAGATGATGCGGCGCGTCGCCACCGTGCTGTACCGACGGCCCAACCTGTACCTGGCGATGCTGCTGATCGCGCCACTGATCTGGTTCGGCGCAATCTACCTCGGCTCGCTGCTGGCCTTGCTGTGGCAAGGCTTCTACACCTTCGACGACTTCACCATGGCGGTGACGTCAGACCTGACCCTGGCCAACTTCGCCGCACTGTTGCAACCCTCCAACTTCGACATCATCCTGCGCACCCTGGGCATGGCGCTGGCAGTATCGCTCGCCAGCGCGGTGCTGGCCTTTCCCATTGCCTACTACATGGCGTGCTACACCCGCGGCAAGACCAAGGCCTTTTTCTATATCGCGGTGATGATGCCGATGTGGGCCAGCTACATCGTCAAGGCCTATGCCTGGACCCTGCTGCTGGCCAAGGGCGGGGTCGCACAGTGGTTCGTCCAGCAGTTGAGCCTGGAGCCGCTGCTGCAATGGATCCTGGGCATTCCCGGGGTTGGCGGCAGCACCCTCTCGACCTCGCACCTGGGGCGCTTTCTGGTGTTCGTGTACATCTGGCTGCCGTTCATGATCCTGCCGATCCAGGCCGCGCTGGAGCGCCTGCCGCCGTCGCTGCTGCAAGCCTCCGCCGACCTTGGCGCCAGGCCTCGCCAGACGTTCATGCAGGTGACCCTGCCGCTGGCGGTACCCGGCATTGCCGCCGGTTCCATCTTCACCTTCTCGCTGACCCTGGGCGATTTCATCGTGCCGCAACTGGTCGGCCCGCCCGGCTACTTCATCGGCAGCATGGTCTACGCCCAGCAAGGCGCGATCGGCAACATGCCGATGGCGGCCGCCTTCACCCTGGTGCCGATCGTGCTGATCGCGGTGTACCTGTCCATCGTCAAACGCCTGGGGGCCTTCGATGCACTCTGAACGCGCCTCGACGGGCCTGCGCCTGGCGGCCTGGGGCGGGCTGGTGTTCCTGCACTTCCCGATCCTGATCATCGTGCTCTATGCCTTCAACACCGAAGACGCCGCGTTCAGCTTTCCGCCGCGCGGGTTCACCCTGAAGTGGTTCAGCGTGGCGTTCTCGCGGCCCGACGTGCTCGATTCGATCAGCCTGTCGCTGCAGATCGCCTGCCTGGCCACGCTGATTGCCCTGGTGCTCGGCACGCTGACCTCGGCAGCGCTGTACCGGCGCAGTTTTTTCGGCAAGCAAAGCCTGTCGCTGATGCTGATACTGCCCATCGCCCTGCCTGGCATCATCACCGGCCTTGCCCTGCTCTCGGCCTTCAAGACCCTGGGCATCGAACCTGGCATCTTCACCATCGTGGTGGGGCACGCCACCTTCTGCGTGGTGATTGTCTACAACAACGTCATCGCCCGCCTGCGGCGGACCTCGCACAACCTGATCGAGGCGTCGATGGACCTGGGCGCCGATGGCTGGCAGACCTTTCGCTACATCGTGCTGCCCAACCTCGGCTCGGCACTGCTGGCCGGCGGCATGCTGGCGTTTGCCCTGTCATTCGACGAGATCATCGTCACCACCTTCACCGCCGGCCACGAACGCACGCTGCCGATCTGGCTGCTCAACCAGCTCAGCCGGCCACGCGACGTACCGGTCACCAACGTGGTCGCCCTGCTGGTGATGCTGGTGACCATGCTGCCGATCCTTGGCGCCTACTACCTGACCCGCGGCGGCGAAGGCGTGGCCGGCAGTGGCGGCAAATAACCCCGACCAGGAGCACTGAACACCATGCAGACCCGATTGCTGATCAATGGCCAACTGGTGACCGGCGAAGGCCCCGCCCTGAGTGTGCTCAACCCGGCGCTGGGCACCGTGCTGGTGGACATCAACGAAGCCAGCGAGGCGCAGGTGGACGCGGCGGTGCGCGCCGCCGACCGTGCCTTCGACGGCTGGTCGCAGACCACCCCCAAAGACCGCGCCGCGCTGCTGCTCAAACTGGCGGACCTGATAGACGCCCATGCCCAGGCGCTGGCAAGGCTGGAATCGGACAATTGCGGCAAGCCCTACCAGGCCGCCCTGAACGACGAACTGCCGGCGATTGCCGACGTGTTCCGCTACTTCGCGGGGGCCAGCCGTTGTCTGGGCGGTTCGGCGGCGGGCGAGTACCTGCCCGGGCACACCTCGATGGTGCGTCGCGACCCACTGGGCGTCGTGGCGTCGATCGCGCCGTGGAACTACCCGCTGATGATGCTGGCGTGGAAGATCGCCCCGGCGCTGGCGGCGGGCAACACCGTGGTGCTCAAGCCGTCCGAGCAAACCCCGCTGACCGCCCTGCACCTGGCGCAGCTGGCCGCCGAGCTGTTTCCGGCCGGGGTGCTCAACATCCTGTTCGGCAACGGCCCGAGCGTGGGCACGCCGCTGGTCACCCACCCCAAGGTGCGCATGGTTTCGCTGACCGGCTCGATCGCCACCGGCAGCCACATCATCGCCGGCACTGCCGACAGCGTGAAACGCCTGCACATGGAACTGGGCGGCAAGGCGCCGGTGATCATCTTCGATGACGCCGATATCGACGCAGCGATCGAGGGCATTCGTACCTTCGGCTTCTACAACGCCGGACAGGACTGCACGGCGGCCTGTCGCCTCTATGCCCAGGGCGGGATCTACGAGGCGTTCGTGAAAAAACTGGGCGAAGCGGTCGGCACACTCAGGCACGGGCTGCAGGACGATGCGGACACCGAGCTTGGCCCCCTGATCAGCGCCGCACACCGCGACCGCGTGGCCGGCCTGGTGGAGCGTGCGATCGCCCAGCCGCATATCCGCCTGATCACCGGTGGCAAGGCGGTGGCGGGTGACGGGTTCTTCTTCGAGCCGACCGTACTGGCCGATGCCCAGCAGGACGATGAGATCGTGCGCTGCGAAGTGTTTGGCCCGGTGGTGTCGGTCACCCGTTTCGAAGACGAGGACCAGGCGCTGGCCTGGGCCAATGACTCCGATTACGGGCTGGCTTCGTCGCTATGGACGGCTGACGTTGGCCGCGCTCACCGCGTATCGGCGCGCTTGCAGTACGGCTGCACCTGGGTCAACACGCACTTCATGCTGGTAAGCGAAATGCCCCATGGCGGGCAAAAGCTGTCGGGCTATGGCAAGGACATGTCGATGTACGGGCTGGAGGATTACACCTGCGTGCGGCATGTGATGTTCAAGCATTGAGTAAAACCTGGCATGCCCCGGCCCATCGTCAGGGTGGGCCGAATTAAAGGGACTCATCCCTCAAAAGACGATGGCCTTTCCTACAGCACCGCGATTGATGCCCATCAATTGGTATCATAATCTGATACCATGAATAATCATCAACGCAGCACCTTGAAGTCCATATTCAGCAAACCGCTGCCCAGGAACATGGAGTGGGCCCGCATCGAGTCGATGTTGCTCGCCGCTGGCGCGCGCCTTGTGGAAGGTCGTGGTTCGCGGGTGCGCTTTGAACTGAATGGCGTGGTGACGACGTTTCACCGCCCCCACCCCGACAAAGACGCCAAACCCTATCAGATCCACGATGCACGCTATTTTCTGGAGCAGGCAGGAGTGACCCCATGAATGTCATGACGTACAAGGGCTATGCCGCCCGCATCGAGTACAGCGACGAAGACCAACTGTTGGTCGGCCACGTGGCGGGCATCCGCGATGTCATCGGCTTTCACGGCGAATCGGTGCCCGAACTGCGAGCAGCATTCGAAGAAGCGGTGGAAGATTACCTGGAGACTTGCGCCCGATTGGGGCGCGAGCCGCAAAAAGCATACTCCGGCAAGCTGAGCCTGCGCCTGGAGCCGGCGCTGCATGCCAGTGTTGCGGCCAAGGCGGAGCTCGCCGACAAGAGCATCAATCAGTGGGTGAACGAGGTGTTGAGCCGGGCCGCGCAAGCCTGAGCTTGCGCGGCCCGGCGCGGCGAAGTACCGCGCAGGCGCATCAATCGCGCAGGTCGGACTCATGTATCGGCTGGTCGCGGTGGGTGGCACGCTGATATTGCGCCGGCCAGGTCGCCTTCTGGCCACCCAGGTCATCGTCGGCATGCAGCGGCCAGTACGGGTCACGCAACAGTTCACGGGCCAGCAGGATGATGTCGGCCTGGCCGGTACGCAGGATGTGTTCGGCCTGCGCCGGCTCGGTAATCATGCCCACCGTGCCGGTGGCGATACCCGACTCCTTGCGCACCCGCTCGGCGAAGCGCGTCTGATACCCAGGCCCCGTGGGAATCTCGGCATTCATCGAGGTGCCCCCCGACGACACATCGATCAGGTCGGCGCCAAGGGCCTTGAGCCGCTTGGCAAGCGCCACGGTTTCATCCGGGTTCCAGCCATCCTCGACCCAGTCGGTGGCCGATACGCGCACGAACAGCGGCAACGCTTCAGGCCACACCTCACGTACTGCCTCGGTCACCTGCAAGGTCAGCCGGATGCGGTTCTCGAAACAACTACCGTACTGGTCGCGGCGCTGATTGCTCAACGGCGAGAGAAACTGGTGCAACAGGTAGCCATGTGC
Organism: Pseudomonas aegrilactucae; assembly: GCF_019168305.1. Lineage (GTDB taxonomy): Bacteria > Pseudomonadota > Gammaproteobacteria > Pseudomonadales > Pseudomonadaceae > Aquipseudomonas > Aquipseudomonas aegrilactucae. Next base: position 20,592 of record NZ_JAHTBI010000030.1, on the reverse strand, counting down.
CGCATGCACCTCGACCACCTTGAAACCGGCCTCCAGTGCACGCCTTGCCGCATCGACGAAGGCCTGGATGACGTCGTGGATCTGCGCTTCGCTCAATTCGGCAGGGACGCTGTGTTGCGGGTCGAAGGCGATCTTTGACGGGCCGACCGGCACCCAGCCGCCGTCCTCGGGCTTGACGCTGCCGTGCTTGCCCAGCCACGGCCGATGGGTGCTGGCCTTGCGCCCGGCATGCGCCAGCTGAATGCCCGGGACCCCGCCCTGGGCCGTGATGAAACGGGTGATGCGCTGCAACGGCGCAATCTGCGCGTCGTCCCACAGGCCCAGGTCCTGGGCGGTGATCCGCCCCTCGGCAGTGACGGCCGTGGCCTCGGTGAAAATCAGCCCGGCACCGCCGACTGCACGGCTGCCCAGGTGCACCAGGTGCCAGTCGTTGGCCAGGCCGTCGACGCTCGAATACTGGCACATGGGCGAGACCGCGATGCGGTTGGGCAAGATCAGTTGACGCAGGGTGTATGGCTCAAGCAGCAGGCTCATGAGGGCACCTCTCCAGACTCCGAATGGTGGGCCGAACCGAGCGCATTATCTTCCCCGCGGCTCAGTGCCGGTCCCTTGAGCCTAGACCAGTTTGCACCCTTGAGGGTTCAGCGCGGCTCCATGTGGGCGATCATCAGTTGCACCGTCTCGTTGCCGCGGAACTCGTTGACGTCGAGTTTGTAGGCCAGTTCCACCCAGCGCACAGTGGGGTTGGGCCACACCTCGCGGTCGATGCCGAAGGCAATCCCGTCGAGGGTCACCGAACCGCATTCGCTCTTTAGCACTACCTTCAGGTGGCGCTCGCCGACGATGCGCTGCTGCACCAGCTGGAACACGCCGTGGAACAGCGGCTCGGGAAAGTGCTGGCCCCAGGGCCCGGCGTTGCGCAGCGCGCGGGCCAGTTCCAGATGGAACTCTTCCACCGCCAGGCTGCCGTCCGACAGCAGACGACCGGTCAAGTCCTCTTCATCCAGCTGGCGCCGCACCTGGGCATCGAAGGCCTGGGCAAATGTCGCAAAATGCTCGGCTGGCAGCGACAGCCCCGCCGCCATGGCGTGCCCGCCGAACTTGCTGATCAGGTCGGGGTGCGCGGCCGCCACGGCGTCCAGCGCATCGCGGATGTGAAAGCCCGGCACCGAACGCGCCGAGCCCTTGAGCATGCCCTCGCCGGCATCGGCAAAGGCGATGGTCGGCCGGTGATAACGCTCTTTGAGGCGCGAGGCGAGGATGCCGATCACGCCCTGGTGCCAGTCAGCCTCGAACAGGCACAGGCCGAATGGCATCGACTCCAGCGGCAGGTCCTTGAGCTGGGCCAGCGCCTCGCGCTGCATGCCCTGCTCGATGGATTTGCGGTCCTGGTTCAATTCGTCCAGCTGCGCCGCCATTTCCCGCGCCAATGCCGGGTCGTCGCTGAGCAGGCATTCGATGCCCAGGCTCATGTCATCCAAACGCCCGGCCGCATTCAGGCGCGGGCCCAGAATGAAGCCCAGGTCGGTGGACGTGATGCGTGCCGGTTCGCGCCGCGCCACCTCCAGAATCGCCTTGAGCCCCGGCCGCGCGCGCCCGGCGCGAATACGCTCCAGGCCCTGGTGCACCAGGATGCGGTTGTTGGCATCCAGCGGTACCACGTCGGCCACACTGCCCAGCGCCACCAGGTCGAGCAGTTCGCCGATGTTCGGCTGCGGGCGGCTGTCGTAATGGCCCAGGCTGCGCAAGCGTGCGCGCAGCGCCATCAGCACATAGAAGATCACCCCAACCCCGGCCAGGGCCTTGCTGGGGAACTCACAGCCCGGCTGGTTGGGGTTGACGATCGCGTCGGCCGCCGGCAACGCGTGCCCCGGCAAGTGGTGGTCGGTGACCAGCACCTGCAAGCCGGCCGCCTTGGCCGCCGCCACACCCTCGACACTGGAAATGCCGTTGTCCACCGTCACCAGCAACTGCGGCGTGCGCTGCAACGCCACCTCGACGATCTCCGGGGTCAGGCCGTAGCCGTATTCGAAGCGGTTGGGCACCAGGTAGTCGACGTGCGCCGCGCCCAGCAGACGCAGCCCCAGCACGCCCACCGTACTGGCGGTGGCGCCATCGGCGTCGAAGTCACCCACGATCAGGATGCGCTGGCGCTGCTCGAGCGCCGTCACCAGCAGGTCGACCGCCGCGTCGATGCCCTTGAGCTGCTGATACGGCAGCAGGCGCGCCAGGCTTTTGTCCAGCTCGGCCTCGGACTGCACGCCGCGGGCGGCGTACAGGCGGGTCAGCAGGGGCGGCAGGTCGCCAAGGAACGGCAGGGTGGACGGCAGTGAACGCGGTTCGATACGCATGGGGCAGTCAAGGCTTCTCTGGAATCAAAAGGATCGAGGCACGGCTCAGCCGCGCTCGCCCAGCAGCCACTGCAGCTGGACTTCGTGCTGGCCACGGTCGTCGGTGACGAAGATCGTGCCTTCGCTGATCATCACGTCCCACTTGATCGCACGCGGCATGTCCTTGGCCAGGGTTTCCAGCACCTCTTGCGGCACGGCGGCGATGTTGACGTTTTTCAGGCCCTTGACCGCCGGCACCACCTTGGTCTCCCACACCCGCAGGCTGCCGTAGGCCAGCAGGCTGGTGCGCTCGGTGCGGCGCGAACACCAGGTCAGGCGATCGGCGTCGGGCTGGCCGACCTCGATCCAGTGCAGTACACGGTCGTCCAGGCTCTTTTCCCACAGCGCCGGCTCATCGACATCCGACAGGCCGCGACCGAATGCCAGCTGCTCGTTGTACCAGAAGGCGTACGCCAGCAGGCGCACGGCCATGCGCTCCTCGGTTTCCGACGGGTGACGGGCGATGGTCTGCTTGACGCTTTCGTACACGCCGCGGTCAAGGTCGGTGAGGTTCAGTTCAAACTTGTAGGTGGTGGACGGCTGGGCCATGGACGGACTTCTGGTAACAGGAAAAGTCGCCCAGTCTAACCGATGCACTGGCAATCAACGAACCGAACCGTACAATCTCCGGGCCCAGGCAGTATCTGCCGCTGCCGCCCTGTGATAAAAACTAGCGCTCTGCCCTGCTGCCACGGATGCCCCATGCCCTTGCCCAGTAAACCGCTCGCCGGCCTCAACGTCATCGAACTCGGCACCCTGATCGCCGGCCCGTTCGCGTCGCGCATCTGCGCCGAATTCGGGGCCCAGGTGATCAAGGTCGAGTCGCCCGATGGCGGCGACCCGCTGCGCAAGTGGCGCAAGCTGTACGAAGGCACTTCGCTGTGGTGGTTCGTGCAGGCGCGCAACAAGCAATCGCTGACGCTCAACCTCAAGCACCCCGAGGGCCTGGCCATCCTCAAGCAGTTGCTGGCCGATGCCGACATCCTGATCGAAAACTTCCGCCCCGGCGTGCTGGAAAAGCTCGGCCTGGGCTGGGACGTGCTGCACGCCCTGAACCCCAAACTGGTGATGGTACGCCTGTCCGGCTTCGGCCAGACCGGCCCGATGAAAGACCAGCCCGGTTTCGGTGCGGTCGGCGAGTCCATGGGCGGGCTGCGCTACATCACCGGTTTCGACGACCGGCCACCGGTGCGCACCGGCATCTCCATCGGCGATTCGATCGCTGCGCTGTGGGGCGTGATCGGTGCGCTGATGGCGCTGCGTCACCGTGAGGTGAATGGCGGCCAGGGCCAGGTGGTGGACGTGGCGCTGTACGAAGCGATCTTCGCCATGATGGAAAGCATGGTGCCGGAGTTCGACGTGTTCGGTTTCATCCGCGAGCGCACCGGCAACATCATGCCCGGCATCACGCCCTCCTCCATTCATACCAGCGCCGACGGCCGGCACGTGCAGATCGGCGCCAATGGCGATGCGATCTTCAAGCGTTTCATGCAGGCGATCGGCCGCGACGACCTGGCCGATGACCCGGCGCTGGCCAGCAACGACGGCCGTGACCTGCGCCGTGACGAGCTGTACGCGGTGATCGACCGCTGGGCTCGCAGCGTGCCGCTGGACGCTCTGCTGCAGACGCTCAACGATGCGCAGGTGCCCGCCAGCCGCATCTATTCGGCCGAAGACATGTTCAGCGACCCGCAGTTCCTGGCGCGGGAAATGTTCCTGCAGGCCAAGCTGCCCGATGGCACACCGTTCAAGATGCCGGGCATCGTGCCCAAGCTGTCCGAAACGCCGGGCTCCACGGAGTGGGTCGGGCCGCAGCTTGGGGAGCACACCGCCCAGTTGCTGGCCGGCCTTGGCTACGACGCCGCAGGCATTGCGCGCCTGCGCGAACAGGGTGCGGTCTGAGCCGGGTACGCTGCGCCCTGCTGGGCGTGCTGCTGGGCCTGTTGCCGGCGTCGGCATGGGCCAAGGAAACGCTCATCTGGCTGCTGCGCGACCTGCCGCCGCTGACCATTTTCGAAGGCCCGAAGAAAGGCCAGGGTGCGGTCGATCAGTTGCTGCCGATGCTGATCGAGCACATGCCCGAGTATGACCACAGCATCGTGCGCGTGAACCGCGCACGCGGCACGCAGATGCTGCAGGAGCCAAGTTTCACCTGTGATCCGACCCTGCTCTGGACACCGGAGCGTGACCGCTTCGTGCGCTTCTCCATCCCGGCACTGGCCGCCCATAGCAACGTGGTGGTGGCGCGCACCCAAGACCAGGCCAGCCTGGCGCCCTTCATCAGCAATGGCGAGGTCGACCTCGAGGCACTGCTGTCCAGCAAGACACTCAAGCTGGGCATTGTCGGGCAGCGCAGCTACAGCACACGTGCCGACGAGATCATCAGGGCTGCGCCGCCCGAGGCCATCAGCCGCCATTTCGGCAATGACGCGGTGGGCAGCCTGCTGCAGATGCAGCAACTGGGGCGCCTGGACCTGCTGCTGGCCTACTGGCCGGAGGTGCGCTACATACGCGAGAAGCTGACGCAGCAACACGCCCTGAGCCACTTCCCGATCAAAGGGCTGTCGCGCTATCAACTGACGTATGTGGGCTGCTCCGACACCCCACAGGGCCGGGCCGCCATCACCCACATCAATCAGTTGCTGCGCACCCTGCGCATCCAGACCCTGGCGCCGCTGTACGCACAATGGCTGGAACCGGAAGAGCGCGAGGCCTACCTGAACGACATACGCGCGCTGATGCGTTCCCATTGAGGCCGCCGTGCACGGTTGTGCAGGCAAAAAGAAACCCCGAACGGTGGGGAGGCCGACGGGGTTAAACGAGGACGACTTGGCGCCTCGCACGGACAACTTCGCGGCATCGGAGCAAAACGCCGTTCACTTGTCCTTACGCTGTCAGAGTGGCTTTCCCGAGAAAGGTTCCCATCACAGCGCGACGATTTGTGCGCGTGACTGGCGAGCATGCTGCAAGGCCGCGATCACACAAGGCTGCAGGCGTCCCTCATAGATACCGAGGTCACGTTGAAGGCCATCGACCAGGTCGACCAGCAGGCGCTGGTCGTGCAACTGGCTGGCCTTGACCCGGCGCCGCAACACGCTGCCGCCGGCCGGGTCGGTCAATAGCAGATCGCAATCGGCGCTGGCAGGCCGGGAGGTCAGCGTGACCTGATAGGGCGTCAGTGCCTGGCTTAGCAACAAGCTGATAGTGTCCATCCGTTCACCATTCACATTTGTCATAGAAGGGGTCTTTCACTGACCCTTGCCGATCATCAAAAGTTCGGGCGCTGCTCGCTGCACGCACCACCAGCATGCCCGGCGAAGATGACAGAATCACGCATCCGGCGCGCTGCGATAGGCGAGCAGAAGCTGGCGCAGGGCAAGCGGGCAGGCGGGCGTAGGCAGCGCGCCCAGCACCCGCAGGCCGGACTGCTCGACCAGGTCGCTGGCGCCGTCCAGCACGCTGCGCCGGGCGCCGCTGAGGATGATCAGGCTGGCCGCCAATGCGTGCCGGGCCAGGTGGCGCACCAGCGCCACGCCATCGTATTCGCCGGCCAGCACATCGCAGATGGCGATGTCCACCGGGCCGCGGCGTGCCAGCACGCCATGTGCCTGCTCGTCGCTCTCGGCGATGCGCACATCGAATACACCGTGGGCGTTGAGTGTCTGGTGCAGGGCCATGAGTCGATAGGGATGGGGTTCCAGGAGCAGAACCTTGAGTGAGTGCATGGGGCTTCTCCGCAGTGGCCAGGGTGCCCGATGGCACGGTGCCCACTCTAGAAAAGCCTGCTCGTTCGCCCCATAGGAAAAATCCGAAAGCACCGGTGACAACGCCCATAAATGGCAAAAGCCCCGGTGCTTGCGCACCGGGGCTTTTGGCTGACGCTGAAGCGGCTTGCCCTCAGAGCGGCTTGCCGCGATTGCCGTGCTGGCTGACAAACGCCTGCACCGCCTTCAGGTCATTGGCCAGCACCGTGCACTTCTCTTCGCGCGAGAACAGGTCGGTCAGGTGCGCCGGCAGCTCCAGTGCCTTGCCAACGCCGGCCTTCTCCACCGCCTCGGGGAACTTGACCGGGTGCGCCGTGCCCAGCACCACCATCGGCGTGTCCAGGCTGCGACGGCACTCGCGGGCGGCCTTGACGCCAATCGCGGTGTGCGGGTCAAGCACTTCGCCGGTCTGTGCGAACACTTCGGCGATCGTCTCGCAGGTCTGCGCGTCGTCCACCGCCAGCGAATCGAACAGCTTGCGCGCCTCGCTCCAGCGGTCTTGCTCGACGCTGAAGCCGCCACCCTGCCTGAAGGTGTCCATCAGCTCGGCGATCGCCGCGCCGTTGCGACCGTGCAGGTCGAACAGCAGGCGTTCGAAGTTCGACGACACCATGATGTCCATCGACGGCGACAGGGTCGCGTGCAGGGTGTCCTTGACATAACCGTTGCCGCTCATGAAGCGGTGCAGGATGTCGTTGCGGTTGGTGGCCACGATCAGTTGGCTGATCGGCAGGCCCATGTTGCGGGCCAGGTAACCGGCGAAGATGTCGCCGAAGTTGCCGGTAGGCACCGAGAACGCCACCGAACGCGCCGGCCCGCCCAACTGCAGGGCTGCATGGAAGTAGTAGACGATCTGGGCCATGATCCGCGCCCAGTTGATCGAGTTCACCGCCACCAGGCGCGTGCCTTTCAGGAACCCCTGGTCGGCGAAGCTGGCCTTGACCATTTCCTGGCAGTCGTCGAAGTTGCCTTCGATTGCGATGTTGTGGATGTTCTCGCCGAAGATGGTGGTCATCTGGCGGCGCTGAACTTCCGATACGCGCTGGTGCGGGTGCAGGATGAAGATGTCGACGTTGTCGCAACGGCGACAGCCTTCGATGGCCGCAGAACCGGTGTCGCCACTGGTGGCACCGATGATCACCACACGCTCGCCGCGCTTGACCAGTACGTGGTCGAGCAGGCGACCGAGCAGTTGCAAGGCAAAGTCCTTGAACGCCAGGGTCGGGCCGTGGAACAGCTCCAGCACCCATTCGTTGCTGCCCAGCTGGCGCAGCGGGGCGACCGCGGCGTGGGCGAACTCGCCGTAGGTTTCTTCGAGGATCTTCTTGAAGTCGGCATCGGCAATCGAGCCGGTGACGAACGGACGCATCACCCGGAAGGCCAGCTCGTGGTACGGCAGGCCGGCCCACGAGGCAATTTCTTCCTGGGTGAAGCGCGGCAGGTTTTCCGGCACGTACAGGCCGCCGTCGCTGGCAAGACCAGCCAGCAGCACGTCTTCAAAATTCAGGGCCGGTGCCTTGCCGCGGGTACTGATGTAACGCATGACCTATTCCTCTAACTCAAAGACGGCTCAATTCAGTTGTTCGACGCGGATGCGCACGACGCTGCCTACCACATCCTGCAGGGCTTCAAGGGCGGTGATCGCATCATCCATGCGCTGCTCGAGCACGCTGTGGGTGAGCAGGATCATCGGCACCAGGCCGTCGTGTTCCTCGACTTCCTTCTGCATGATCGATTCGATGTTGATGCCGCGCTCCGACAGGATGCTGGCCACCTGGGCCAGTACGCCCGGGCGGTCCTTGGCCTGGATGCGCAGGTAGTAGGCGCTTTCGCAGGCTTCGATCGGCAGGATCGGGTGGGCCGACAGCGAGTCCGGCTGGAACGCCAGGTGCGGCACGCGGTTCTCAGGGTCGCTGGTCATGGCACGCACCACATCCACCAGGTCGGCGATCACCGAGGAGGCGGTCGGCTCCATGCCGGCACCGGCGCCGTAGAACAGGGTTGAGCCGGCGGCATCGCCATTGACCATCACCGCGTTCATCACACCGTTGACGTTGGCGATCAGGCGGTCGGCCGGGATCAGCGTCGGGTGCACGCGCAGCTCGATGCCGTTGGCCGTGCTGCGGGCCACGCCCAGGTGCTTGATGCGGTAGCCCAGTGCTTCGGCGTAGTTCACATCGGCGGTGGTCAGCTGGGTGATGCCTTCGGTGTAGGCCTTGTCGAACTGCAGCGGAATACCAAAGGCGATGGAGGCCAGAATGGTCAGCTTGTGCGCGGCGTCGATACCCTCGACGTCGAAGGTCGGGTCGGCTTCGGCGTAGCCCAGCGCCTGCGCTTCGGCCAGCACGTCAGGGAAGGTGCGGCCCTTCTCGCGCATCTCGGTGAGGATGAAGTTGCCGGTGCCATTGATGATCCCGGCCACCCAGTTGATGCGGTTGGCCGACAGGCCTTCGCGGATGGCCTTGATCACCGGGATACCCCCGGCCACGGCAGCTTCGAACGCCACGATCACGCCCTTCTCGCGCGCCTTGGCGAAGATTTCGTTGCCGTGCACGGCGATCAGCGCCTTGTTGGCGGTGACCACGTGCTTGCCGTTGTCGATGGCCTTGAGCACCAGCTCGCGGGCAATCGTGTAGCCGCCGATCAACTCGATGACGATATCGATCTCGGGATTGCTCGCCACCTCGAACACATCAGCGGTAATGGGGGTACCGGTAATCTGGCAGTTCGGGTTTGGCGTACGCATGGCGATTTGCGCCACTTCGATTCCACGCCCGGCGCGGCGGGCAATCTCCTCGGCGTTACGCTGAAGTACATTGAAGGTACCGCCACCGACGGTCCCCAACCCACAGATGCCTACTTTGACCGGTTTCACTGTGAACTCCCCATTGTACGACCGGCCTGGCGCCGGTCGAAAAAACAGCCGTACCCAGGGGTACGGCTCACTGATTGAATTATTTAGCGGCGGTCAGTGCCAGCTTGGCCACTTGCGGGGCCGGCTGGTAGCCCGGAATCACCTGGCCGTCTTCCAGTACGATGGCTGGCGTGCCGTTGACGCCGATCGACTGGCCGATCTGGAACTGCTTGCCGACCGGGTTCTGGCACTTGGCGGCCTTGATTTCCTTGCCATCGACCATCTTGTCCATGGCCGCCTTGCGGTCGCTCGAACACCATACCGCCTGCAACTGCTCGTCACCCGGCGAACCCAGGCCCTGGCGCGGGAAGGCGACATAGCGCACTTCGATACCGCGCTTGTTCAGCTCGGGCACTTCGGCGTGCAGCTTGTGGCAGTACGGGCAGGTGGTGTCGGTGAACACGGTGATGTGCGACTTGGTTTCGCCCTTGGCAGGGTAAACCACCATTTCGCCGGCCGGGATGCCATTGATGGTCTTGGCGATGGCCACGCGCTCGGCTTTCTCGGTCAGGTTGACCGGCTTGCCGTCCTGGATCTGGAACAGGTAGCCCTGCACCAGGAACTGGCCGTCGGCGCTTGCATACAGCACGCGACCACCCTTGAGCTTGACCTCGTACAGGCCGTTGACCGGGCTGGCAGCGATGCTGTCCACCGGCACCTCGGACTCCAGCGACTGCAACGACTTGCGGATCGCCTGCTCGGCGTCGGTGGCCGCGGCGGCGGCAACGGTGCTGACCAGCGCCAAGGCGGCGGCGGCTAAAATCTGGGTCACGCGCATGAAAACTCCTGAAGGCGGACAGGGGGCCGAAAACGGAACAGGCGTACCGAAAAACGGTCGTCATCCAGGGCCCGGGTGTAAACCGCAGAAGCGTACCACATTCACCGCCCTGCTTTGACTGCCAGCGACGCATGCAGCGCGCATCTTCACTCAACCGCGCGGGTGATGCCGTGCATGCAGCTCCTGCAAGCGTGCGCGGGCGACGTGGGTATAGATCTGGGTGGTCGACAGGTCACTGTGGCCCAGCAGCATCTGCACCACGCGCAGGTCCGCGCCATGGTTGAGCAAGTGGGTGGCAAACGCATGGCGCAAGGTGTGCGGGGACAGTGCCTTGCTGATACCGGCCACCTGGGCCTGGTGCTTGATACGGTGCCAGAAGGTCTGTCGGGTCATCTGCTCGCCGCGCTGGCTGGGGAACAGCACGTCGCTGGGGCGCCCATTGAGCAGGTCGTTGCGCCCGTCACGCAGGTAGCGCTCGATCCACACCACCGCCTCCTCGCCCATCGGCACCAGGCGTTCCTTGCTGCCCTTGCCCATCACCCGCAGCACGCCCTGACGCAGGTTGACCTGGTCGAGCGTCAGGCTTACCAGCTCGGTCACCCGCAGCCCGCAGGCGTACAGCACCTCGAGCATGGCGCGGTCGCGCTGGCCGATCGCCTCGCTCAGGTCCGGCGCCTGCAACAGCGCCTCCACATCGGCTTCGGACAGCGACTTGGGCAACGGCCGGCCCAGTTGCGGCATGTCCACCTGCAGGGTCGGGTCGACAGCGATGAGTTTCTCGCGCAGCAGGTAGCGGTAGAAGCCCCGCACCCCGGACAGGAAGCGCGCCGTGGAGCGCGGCTTGTAGCCCTGATCGAGGCGCCAGGCCAGGTGATCCAGGATCAGCTCTCGACCGGCAGACGGCAGTTCGACGCCCTGCTCCTGCAGCCAGCCGTTGAACAGCGCCAGGTCACTGCGATAAGAGGCACGGGTGTTATCGGACAAGCCCTTTTCCAGCCACAGGGCGTCGAGGAACTGGTCGATCAGCGGGTGTTCGATGGCTGGCATGAAGGCTCGGTGGTGAGGCAGGGAAATACCGCTAGTCTTCCATAACTGCGCCGGCATAGGGAGATACCGAGTGAACGAACAACAGATCCTACTGGCGTTCGGAGGGATTGGCGCCGCCGCGCTCGGCTGCCAATGGCTGGCGTGGCGGCTGAAACTGCCAGCAATCCTGTTTCTGCTGCTCAGCGGCATACTCGCAGGCCCGCTGCTGGGCTGGCTCGACCCGCAGGAAATGTTCGGCCCGCTGCTGATGCCGCTGGTATCGCTGGCCGTGGCCCTGATCCTGTTCGAGGGCAGCCTGACCCTGCACCTGTCGCAGTGGCGCGAGATCGGCACGGTGGTACGGCGCATGGTGACCCTGGGCGCACTCTCGACCTGGATAGTGATCAGCGTCGCCACCCACTGGCTGCTGGGCTTCGACTGGCTGCTGGCGATCCTGTTCGGCACCCTGACACTGGTGACAGGGCCCACAGTGATCGTGCCGATGCTGCGCGTCGTGCGGCCCAAGGCGACCATCGCCAACATCCTGCGCTGGGAGGGCATCGTCATCGATCCGATCGGCGCGCTGCTGGCGGTGGTGGTGTACAGCTTCATCATTGCCGGCGCGGCCGGCGACGGCCTGAGCCAGAGCCTGCTGACCTTTGCCGGGGTGATCCTGTGCGGCAGCGCCTTCGGCGTGGCCGGCGGCTGGCTGCTGGGCCAGGTGATTCGCCATCAGTGGCTGCCCGAGTACCTGCATAACCTGGCCTCACTGGCAGCGGTACTCGGTATCTTCATCGCCGCCAACCAGGTGATGCACGAGTCCGGGCTGCTGGCGGTGACCCTGATGGGCATGTGGCTGGCCAACATGAAAGGCGTGGATGTACGGCAGATCCTGCACTTCAAGGAGAACCTCAGCGTGCTGCTGATCTCCGGGCTGTTCATCCTGCTGGCGGCACGCCTGGACCTCAACGCCCTGCTCGGCCTGGGCCCGGCGGTACTGGCCTTGCTGCTGGTGATCCAGTTGATCGCACGGCCCCTGAACGTGGCGCTGTCGACCTGGGGCTCGCAACTGAACTGGCGCGAGCGTGCACTGCTGGCCTGGATCGCGCCGCGCGGCATCGTGGCGGCGGCGGTGTCGGCGATCTTCGCCATTCGCCTGGATGCAGCCGGGCACGCCGGCGCCTTGCTGCTGGTGCCGCTGACGTTCGCCGTGATCATCGGCACCGTAGTGCTGCAAAGCGCCACCGCACGCCCTCTGGCGCGCCTGCTCAAGGTAGCCGAGCCTGCGCCCAGCGGGTTTCTGATCGTGGGCGCCAACGGGCCGGCCAGGGCCTTGGGCAAGGCCTTGCAGCAACTGGATTGTCGCGTGCTGCTGGCCGACTCAAGCTGGGAGAACATCCGCGCGGCGCGCATGGAGGGGCTGCCCACCTACTTCGGGCACCCGGCCTCGCAACATGCCGATGCGCACCTGGACCTGGTCGGGCTGGGGCATCTGCTGGGGCTGTCGCCCTCGGGTGAACTGAACACCCTGGCCTGCGGGCGGTTTCTGCACGACTTCGGGCATAAGCGGCTGTTCGTGCTGGCCAGCGGACTGGAGGTCGAGCGCAGTGACAAGCACCGCGCCAGTGACCGGCACCGAGGGCACATGCTGGGCAGCCAGGCGCTGACGTACGGGCAACTGGCCAACCTGTTCAACCAAGGGGCCGAGCTGTACACCACGCACTTGACCGAGGGCTTTGGCTGGGCGGACTACCAGGCACTGCATGGTGAGCGGGCGAGCTTGCTGTTTGCCCGCGATGCCGGTGGCTGGGTGTATGTGATGGGGCCGGATTCGACGTTGAAGCCTGGCCCAGGGTGGACGCTGGTGGCGTTGATTGAGCCGCATCCGAGTTAACCGCGTCGCCCCCTTCGCTGGCAAGCCAGCTCCCACAAGCATCTGTGGTGCTCCCAGATCCTGTAGAAGCCGGCCTTGCCGGCGAACGCTGCGACACCGCTCAGAAGCCGGGCAACACCGGCACCGGCCGCTTGTCCTCGTCGATCGCAACGAAGCTGAACAACCCGTGAATAGCCTTCTCGCGGCTGTCACAGCTCATGCTTTCGACAAACACCTCCACCTCGACCTTGAGGCTGGTAGTGCCCACCTTCACCACGGTGCCCACCAGCTCGACGATCGAGCCCGCCGCGATCGGGTGCTTGAAGTCGATACGGTCGGTCGACACCGTCACCAGCGGCAAGCGGCAGAACCGTGTGGCGGCAATGAACGACACTTCATCCATCCATGCCAGCGCCGTGCCGCCGAACAGGGTGTTGTGGTGGTTGGTGGTCGACGGAAACACCGCCTTGGTCACGCGGGTCACCGACAGCTCGGTGCGGCGCTGGATTTCTTGCTCTCTAGGGCTCATGAGATCTCTGCAACACAAATAGCGGACAACAAAAAAGCAGCCCGAAGGCTGCTTTCATTTCGCATGGCGGTCCCGTGCCCGCCGGTCAAACCAGCCTCAGGCCAGTTTTTCCTTGATGCGAGCGGCTTTGCCGGACAGGTCGCGCAGGTAGTACAGCTTGGCTTTGCGCACGTCACCACGACGTTTCACGGCCAGGCTGTCGATCTGCGGGCTGTAGGTCTGGAAAGTACGCTCTACGCCAACACCGTTGGAGATTTTACGAACAGTGAAAGCACTGTTCACACCACGGTTACGCTTGGCGATAACAACACCTTCGAACGCCTGCAGACGCGAACGGTCGCCTTCCTTCACTTTCACCTGAACGACAACGGTGTCGCCTGGGGCAAAGGTCGGGATCTCTTTGGTCATCTGCTCGGCTTCGAGTTGCAGAATGATTTTGTTGGTCATGCTGTGCTCCTAAGGTAGATCGTCGGACCTACCATCGATACGTTAACTATCGTCCCGCTCTCGGAGATACTCCTCGAGCAGCTTCTTCTCTTCTCCAGAAAGTGAGCGACTTTCCAGAAGATCGACGCGTCGTTCATAGGTCCGCCCAAGGGACTGCTGTAAACGCCAGCGCCGGATGTGTGCATGGTTGCCACTGAGCAACACGTCGGGAACACGCTGATCCGCATACACCTCCGGTCGGGTGTAGTGCGGGCAATCAAGCAGACCATCGGTGAAGGAATCTTCCTGCGCCGAGTCTGCATGCCCTAAAGCTCCGGGCAGCAGCCGTGTAACCGCATCGATCAGCACCATTGCCGGCAGCTCACCGCCAGACAATACATAGTCGCCAATCGACCACTCTTCATCGACATGAGCCTGAATGAACCGCTCGTCAATGCCTTCATAACGACCTGCGATGAGAATCAACGACTCTGCATTCGCCAGCTCGCGTACCGCCGACTGATTCAGCTGACGGCCTTGTGGCGACAGGTAGATCACCTTCGCCGCTTCCCCTGCTGCCTGCCTGGCCTGAACCAGAGCATCCTCGAGGGGCTTGATCTTCATCACCATGCCCGGACCACCGCCAAACGGCCGATCATCCACGGTATGGTGGCGATCTGTGGTGTAGTCCCGCGGGTTATGGCAGGTCAGTTGCAACAACCCCTGCTTTACCGCGCGGCTGGTAATGCCGTACTCACTGATGGCCGAGAACATCTCGGGGAACAGCGTGATGACTTCGACACGAAGGCTCGCCATCGCTTAGAAGTCCGCGTCCCATTCGACCCGCATCTCGCCTGCAGCCAGGTCGACCTTCAACACGCATTGCCCGGTATAGGGCAACAGGCGTTCACGATCATCCAGACTGCCCGCGCAGGGCTTGACCACCATTACATCGTTCGCGCCGGTCTCCAACAGGTGATCAACCGTGCCGAACAGCTGTTCGTCCTGGTTGATGACGTTCAGACCTACCAACTGGTACCAGTAGTACTCGTCTTCGGTCAGGTCGGGCAAAAGGCTTCGCGAGATGCAAATCTCGTAACCGCTCAGAAGACGGGCTTCATCGCGATCGTCGAGGCCTTTGAGCTTGGCAACCAGTTCCTTTTTGTTGGAACGGCCGCTGACCAGCTCGACCTGCTTGACCACACCTTCGCGCTTGAGCGTCCAGTTGCGGTAATCCAACAGGTTTTCAATCGGATCGGTAAAGGAGTACACCTTCACCTCGCCGCGAACGCCGTGAACCGAAAAAATCTTGCCGATGACGATCAGGTCATCTGCATTTTCTGGCGTCGCGTTCATACTGTTCAGGCGGCAGCCTTGGCAGCTTCCTTCAGCAGCTGAGCAACGCGCTCAGACGGCTGTGCGCCAACGCTCAGCCAGTGAGCAACGCGATCTTCCTTGACGGACAGGCGAACTTCCTGGCCACGAGCGATAGGGTTGAAGAAACCAACCTGCTCGATGTGCGAACCGGTAACCGGGTTACGCGAGTCGGTCACGGTCAGGGTGTAAAATGGGCGCTTTTTGGAGCCGCCACGGGCAAGACGGATGGTTAGCATAGAACATCGTTCCTGTAGTCGGTGCTGCAAATCATAATGCACAGCGGGCACACGGGTGCCCGAAAGGCCGCATATTCTCAAGGAATACACGGACTTTTGCAAATGCCTTTTCACGGCGAGCGACAAGCCGCCCTGCTGATTTGCGAATGAGCTGCCTGCCTGTATAGCGAGCAGCACGGGTCCCGCCAGTGGCGGGGTTCCGGCCGACGCCCCACGGGGGCGCCCACCTGAATAGCGTTACAGCTTCGGCATGCCGCCGCCAGGCATCATGCCGCCAAGGCCGCGCATCATTTTCGACATGCCGCCCTTGGTGGAAAACTTCTTCATCATCTTCTGCATCTGCTTGTGCTGCTTAATCAAGCGGCCGATGTCCTGCACCTGGGTGCCCGACCCCATGGCGATGCGGCGCTTGCGCGAACCGCTGATCAGCTCGGGGTCGCGGCGCTCGGCCGGGGTCATCGAATTGATGATCGCCTCCATCTGCTTGAACTGCTTCTCTGCCGCGCCCTGGGCGCTGCCCATCTGCGACAGGTTGACGCCGCCGATGCTCGGCATCTTGTCCATCAGGCCGCTCAGGCCGCCCATGTTCTTCATCTGTTGCAGCTGATCGCGGAAGTCTTCCAGGTCGAAACCCTTGCCCTTCTTCAGCTTCTTGGCCAGTTTGTCGGCCTTTTCCTTGTCCAGGGTCTGCTCGGCCTGCTCGATCAGGCTGAGCACGTCACCCATGCCCAGGATCCGCGAGGCGATACGGTCGGGGTGGAACGGCTCGAGCGCTTCGCTCTTCTCGCCCATGCCGATGAACTTGATCGGCTTGCCGGTGATGGCGCGCACCGACAGCGCGGCACCGCCGCGGGCGTCGCCGTCGACCTTGGTCAGGATCACGCCGGTCAGCGGCAGCGCTTCACCGAACGCCTTGGCGGTGTTGGCCGCGTCCTGGCCGGTCATGGCATCGACCACGAACAGGGTTTCGATCGGCTTGACCGCAGCGTGCAGCTGCTTGATCTCGCCCATCATCTCGGCGTCGATGTGCAAGCGACCGGCGGTGTCGACGATGACCACATCGATGAACTTGAGCCTGGCCTCGCGGATCGCCGCTTCGGCGATGGCCACCGGCTTCTGGCTGATGTCCGACGGGAAGAAGGTCACGCCGATGTCATTGGCCAGGGTTTCGAGCTGCTTGATCGCCGCCGGACGGTACACGTCGGCCGACACCACCATCACGCTCTTCTTCTTGCGCTCCTTGAGGAAGCGCGCCAGCTTGCCGACCGTGGTGGTCTTGCCCGCACCCTGCAGGCCAGCCATCAGCACCACCGCAGGCGGCGTGGTAGTGAGCGCGAGGTCTTCGTTGGCTGCGCCCATCAGCTCTTCGAGCTCGGCCTGGACGATCTTCACGAACGCCTGGCCCGGCGTCAGGCTGCGCGACACCTCGGTGCCGACCGCGCGGTCCTTGACCTTGTTGACGAAATCCTTGACCACCGGCAGGGCGACGTCGGCCTCGAGCAACGCCATGCGCACTTCGCGCAGGGTGTCTTTAATATTGTCCTCGGTGAGCTTGGCTTTACCGGTGACATGGCGCAGCGTCTGTGACAGACGGTCGGTCAGGTTTTCAAACATGGGGATCCTTTCAGGCTCTGTAGAACCGAGGTTTATCAGCTGCCCCTGGCGCATTCGGCCAGCCTTGGGCAAGGGCAGGCCGGCGATTATAGCGAAGACTCGCGCACGCGCACACCATGGCGTCGGCCGGCAGTCTTCCTTGGCAGGCGCGTTCTATGCCAAACTCAGGACCTTTCGGGCTTGCCTAACAGGACTTATGCTCCCCTTGTCACCCAGCTTGCTACCCAATCTGATCGCCGCCTGCCTGTACGCCGCCGCGATTTTCTATCAAGGCACACGCCTGGCCCGAGGCACCAAGGCCGACAAACGGCTGCTCGGCGTACTCGGTGCATTCGCCGTGATTGCCCAGGGCACCGCACTGTTCTGGCAGTTGCTCACGCCTCTGGGCCTGAGCCTGGACTTCTTCAGCGCCGCCAGCCTGATCGCCACGGCAGTGATAGCCCTGACCCTGCTTGCCACCTTGCGCATTCCGGTGGAGAACCTGTTGCTGCTGCTGTTCCCGCTGGGCCTGCTGACAGCGCTGATCGCGCAGTTCGCGCCCTCGGGCACGGTGCCGCTGATCAACGAAGAGCCGGGCATCCTGGCGCATATCCTGCTGTCGATCCTGGCCTATGGGCTGTTCACCATCGCGGTGTTCCAGTCCTTGCTGCTGCTGGTGCAGGATCACCAGCTCAAGCACAAGCACCCGTCGGGCATGATCCGCAACTTTCCGCCGCTGCAAACCATGGAAAGCCTGCTGTTCGGCTTTCTCTGGGCCGGCTGGGTGCTGCTGTCGCTGTCGCTGATTTCCGGCTGGCTGTTCCTGGACAACCTGTTTGCCCAGCACCTGGTGCACAAGACCCTGCTCGCCTGCGTGGCCTGGGTGGTGTTCAGCGTGCTGTTGTGGGGCCGCACCCGCCTGGGGTGGCGCGGACACAAGGCGATCCGCTGGACCCTGGCCGGTTTCTGCCTGCTGATGCTGGCGTACTTCGGCAGCAAGCTGGTGCGCGAATTCATTCTGCATATCTGACAGGCGGTTTATGGACACTCTGCCGTTAGGCCCACAGGTCGCGGTACTGGCGTTGACCCTGGTGTGGTCGGCGCTGTTCAGCGCAGTGGATGCCGCTCAACAGCAACAGACCGGTGCGCGGCGCAACGGCCACAATGGCGAGCACCCGACTGCGCAGGTTTCACCGCGCGCGCTGGTGCTGGGCGCCACCCTGGGCAAGCTGCTGGTATTCGCCCTGGCCTCGCTGCTGGGTTTTGCCTACGACGGCGAACGCGGCTTCTGGCTGGCCTGCGCCGCTGCGGCGGTGGCCGTGCTGGTGCTGACCGACTTCATCCCGCGCCGCCTGGCACGCCGCTACCCAGACGCCCTGGTGGGGCTGGGCAGCAGCCTGCTCAAGGTGCCACTGACCCTGCTGCAGCCCTTGGCCTGGCTGCTCGATGGCGTCGCCCGCCTGTTGCTGCGCCCCTTCGCCAGCAAGGCCAGCGCGGTCAGCCAGCACGACAGCCGCCACGAAGGCAGCGCCGCACAGGACCCGCTCGAAGAAGAGCACAACCAGCACAAGACCCAACTGCTCGGCAGCCTGCAGGCCCTGGACAAGGTGACGGTCAACGACATCCTGGTGCCGCGCAACGACGTCGACGGGATCAACCTCGACGAGCCGATCGAGCACATCATCGAGCAACTGATCATCAGCCGGCATACGCGCCTGCCGGTGTTCCACAGCGACATAAACCAGGTCGAGGCGATCCTCAACACACGCCAGATCAGCCACCTGCTGCCCAAGGCCGAACTGACCCTGGCCAGCCTGCTGGCGGCCTGCTACGAGCCTTATTTCGTGCCCGAGAGCACCCCGCTGCAACTGCAACTGCTCAACTTCCACAAGCAGCAGCGACGCCTGGGCGTGGTAGTCGACGAATATGGCGAGGTGCAGGGCATCGTCACCCTTGAGGACATTCTCGAGGAGATCGTCGGCGAATTCGAAGACGAACACAGCCTCGACAACCCGCATATCCACCCGCAGGCCGACGGGCGCTACGTGATCGAAGGCAACGCCTCGATCCGTGAACTGAACCGCAGCCTGGGCTGGCACCTGCCCAGCGACGGGCCCAAGACCCTGAACGGCCTGGTGACCGAAGCGCTGGAAAGCATCCCGGCCAGCGCGGTGTGCCTGAAAATGGGTCGATATCGCATGGAAATCCTCGAAACCGAGGACAATTGTGCCAGTCGCATACTGGTCTGGACCGTCGCCCGCTAGCTATACTCGAGCCCGCTGGCACCCGCCTGAGGCAGGTGCCAGAGCCTTCGGAGCACTCGACAGGGAAACGCTCATGACGACCAGCAGCACCTATAACAACAATGATGAAACTGCAGCGCCCCCCATCAACTCACCCGCCAAGGTAGCCACCGCCAGCTTCATCGGCACCGCTATCGAGTTCTACGACTTCTACGTCTACGCCACGGCAGCCGCCCTGGTGATCGGCCCGGTGTTCTTCCCGCAGACCTCGGGCACCGCGCAGATGCTCTCGGCCTTCCTCACCTTCGGTATCGCCTTCCTTGCACGGCCATTGGGCTCGGCGCTGTTCGGCCACTTTGGCGACCGCATCGGGCGCAAGTCGACGCTGGTGGCCTCGTTGCTGCTGATGGGCGTGTGTACCACGCTGATTGGCGTACTGCCCGGTTATGACAGCATTGGTGCCTGGGCGCCGATACTGCTGTGCCTGTTGCGCTTCGGCCAGGGCCTGGGGCTGGGCGGCGAATGGGGTGGCGCGGCATTGCTGGCCACCGAAAACGCGCCCAAGGGCAAACGTGCCTGGTTCGGTATGTTCCCGCAACTGGGCCCTTCGATCGGCTTTCTGGCGGCCAACGGGCTGTTCCTGACGCTGGCCATGACCCTGACCGACGAACAGTTCCGCAACTGGGGCTGGCGCATTCCGTTCCTGCTCAGCGCCGCACTGGTGATCGTGGGCCTGTATGTACGCCTCAAGCTCGAAGAGTCGCCGGTGTTTGCCAAGGCCGTGGCGCGCCACGAGCGGGTGAAGATGCCGGTGGTCGAGCTGTTCTCGCAGTACTGGCTGCCGACCTTGCTGGGCGCGGCCGCGATGGTGGTGTGCTATGCGCTGTTCTACATCTCGACGGTGTTCTCGCTGAGCTACGGCGTATCGACCCTGGGCTACAGCCGTGAAACCTTCCTGGCGCTGCTGTGCTTTGCGGTGGTCTTCATGGCCCTGGCCACACCGCTGTCGGCCTGGCTCAGCGACAAGTACGGGCGCAAGCCGGTACTGCTCGTCGGTGGCGTGCTGGCGATCGGTTCGGGCTTTCTGATGGAGCCGCTGCTGACCTCGGGGTCGACCACGGGGGTGGCGCTGTTCCTGGCCATCGAGCTGTTTCTGATGGGGGTGACGTTTGCGCCGATGGGCGCGTTGCTGCCAGAGCTGTTCCCCACGCATGTGCGTTATACCGGGGCGTCGGCGGCGTATAACCTGGGCGGGATCGTGGGGGCGTCGGCGGCGCCGTTCTTTGCCCAGAAGCTGGTGGCCATGGGCGGCCTGAGCTGGGTTGGCGGGTATGTGTCGGCGGCGGCGGTGCTGAGCGTGATTGCAGTGCTGTGCCTGAAAGAGACGCGGCATACCGAACTGTAAAAAGCGGGGCTGCCATGCAGCCTTTCGCTGGCAAGCCA
>NZ_JAHTBI010000029.1 GCF_019168305.1 Pseudomonas aegrilactucae | reverse complement strand
CAGCTCCCACAGGGTCCAGCGGTGCCTGCAAAACCCTGTGGGATCTGGCTTGCCAGCGAAGAATCCCCCACAGTTTTTTGCCCTACATCCGCACCTCGCGCTACGCCCCGGCCCTTATCCCCGCTATACTTCTCGGCTTTCCTGAATAAATGCCATAGGGTCCCGCCGCGCATGGATAAGACCTACCAGCCGCACGCCATTGAAACTTCCTGGTACAACACCTGGGAGTCCGAGAATTATTTCGCCCCGCAAGGCGCGGGCGATTCGTACACCATCATGATCCCGCCGCCGAACGTCACCGGCAGCCTGCACATGGGCCACGGCTTCAACAACGCGATCATGGACGCCCTGATCCGTTTCCGTCGCATGCAAGGGCGCAACACCCTGTGGCAACCAGGCACCGACCACGCCGGCATCGCCACCCAGATGCTGGTAGAACGCCAACTCGAAGCCAAGGGCCAAAGCCGTCACGACCTGGGCCGCGACAAGTTCCTGGAAAAGGTCTGGGAATGGAAGGATCAGTCCGGCGGCAATATCAGCCGTCAGATCCGCCGCCTGGGCTCCTCGGTAGACTGGAGCCGCGAGCGCTTCACCATGGACGACGGCCTGTCCGAGGCAGTCAAGGAAGCCTTCGTGCGCCTGCACGAAGACGGCCTGATCTACCGCGGCAAGCGTCTGGTCAACTGGGACACCAAGCTGCACACGGCGATCTCCGACCTCGAAGTGGAAAACCACGACGAGAAGGGCCATCTGTGGAACCTGCGCTATCCACTGGCCGACGGCGCCACCACCGCTGAAGGCAACGACTACCTGGTGGTCGCTACCACGCGCCCTGAAACCCTGCTCGGCGACGCTGCCGTGGCCGTCAACCCGAACGACGAGCGCTACCAGGCGCTGATCGGCAAGTTCGTCAAGCTGCCCCTGGTCGGGCGCCTGATCCCGATCATCGCCGACGACTACTGCGACCCCGAGTTCGGCACCGGTTGCGTGAAGATCACCCCGGCCCACGACTTCAACGACTATGAAGTCGGCAAGCGCCACAACCTGCCACTGCTGAACATCTTCGACAAGAACGCCACGGTGCTGCCGGCAGCCCAGGTATTCAACCTCGACGGCAGCCTGAATGAAAGCCTGGACGCCAGCCTGCCAGCCGCCTATGCCGGCCTGGACCGCTTCGTCGCACGCAAGCAGATCGTTGCCGACCTGGACGCCGCCGGCCTGCTGGTCAGCGTCGACGACCACGCCCTGAAGGTGCCCAAGGGCGACCGTTCCGGCACCGTCATCGAGCCGTGGCTGACCGACCAGTGGTACGTGTCGACCAAGCCGCTGGCAGAGCCTGCGATCGCTGCTGTCGAAGATGGCCGCATCCAGTTCGTGCCCAAGCAGTACGAGAACATGTACTTCTCCTGGATGCGCGACATCCAGGACTGGTGCATCAGCCGCCAGCTGTGGTGGGGCCACCGCATTCCGGCCTGGTACGACGAGTCGGGCAAGGTCTATGTAGGCCGCAGCGAAGAAGAAGTGCGCAGCAAGCACAAGCTGGGCGCCGACGTGGTCCTGAACCAGGACAACGACGTGCTCGACACCTGGTTCAGCTCGGGCCTGTGGACCTTCTCGACCCTGGGCTGGCCGCAGCAGACCGAGTTCCTCAAGACCTTCCACTCCACCGACGTGCTGGTCACCGGTTTCGACATCATCTTCTTCTGGGTTGCCCGGATGATCATGCTGACGATGCACCTGGTGAAGAACGAGGACGGCACCCCGCAGGTACCGTTCAAGACCGTGTACGTGCACGGCCTGGTGCGTGATGGCCAGGGCCAGAAGATGTCCAAGTCCAAGGGCAACGTGCTCGACCCGCTGGACATCGTCGACGGCATCACCCTGGACGCGCTGCTGGAAAAACGCACCAACGGTCTGATGCAACCCAAGCTGGCCGACAAGATCGCCAAGCAGACCAAGGCCGAGTTCCCCGAGGGCATCGCCAGCTACGGCACCGATGCCCTGCGCTTCACCTTCTGCTCACTGGCGTCCACCGGGCGTGACATCAAGTTCGACATGGGCCGCGTCGAAGGCTATCGCAACTTCTGCAACAAGATCTGGAACGCGGCGCGCTACGTGCTGGACAAGGGCGAGGACTGCGGCCAGAACGGCGAGGCCGTCGAGCTGTCGCTGGCCGACCGCTGGATCATCTCGCAGTTGCAGCGCACCGAAGCCGAAGTGACCCGCCAGCTCGAGCAGTTCCGTTTCGACCTGGCCGCCCAGGCGCTGTACGAGTTCATCTGGAACCAGTACTGCGACTGGTACCTGGAGCTGTCCAAGCCCGTGCTGTGGGACGAGAACGCACCGATCGAGCGCCAGCGCGGCACCCGCCGCACCCTGGTGCGCGTACTGGAAGTGGCACTGCGCCTGGCGCATCCGTTCATGCCGTTCATCACCGAAGAAATCTGGCAGCGCCTGGCGCCACTGGCCGGCATCGACGGCAAGACCATCATGCTGCAGCCGTGGCCGGTGGCCAACGAAAGCCGCATCGATGCCGCTGCCGAAGGCGATATCGAGTGGCTCAAGGAACTGATGCTGGGGGTGCGCAACATCCGTGGCGAGATGAACATCGGCCCTGGCAAACCGCTGCAGCTGTTCCTGAAGAACGCCAGCGCCGAAGACGTGCGTCGTCTGCAGGAAAACGAGGCGCTGCTCAAGAAGCTGGCCAAAATCGAGGCCTTCACCGTGCTCGGCGAGCAGGACGAGGCGCCGCTGAGCGCCACCGCCCTGGTCGGTGACCTGCAGGTGCTGGTACCGATGGCCGGGTTGATCGACAAGGACGCTGAGCTGGCCCGCCTGAACAAGGAAATCCAGCGCCTGCAAGGCGAAGTGCAGCGGGTGGGTGGCAAGCTGTCCAACCCTGCCTTCGTCGACAAGGCACCGCCTGCGGTGATCGACAAGGAGCGCGCCAAGCTGGCCGAGGCCGAACAGGCCCTGGCCAACTTCACCGAGCAGCATGCGCGGATCGCTGCCCTGTAACAACGCTGATCACAGCGACGCCATCGCGGGTCAAGCCCGCTCCCACAAGGAACTGTGCATGCAGCTCTGTGGGAGCGGGCTTGACCCGCGATGCTTTTCACCGGACATAAACATGACCACACCGAGCAAACCGACCCTGCACCCGCGCAACCGCCACCAGGGGCGCTACGACTTCCCCCAGTTGATCAAGAGCAGCCCGGAACTGGGCCGTTTCATGATCACCAACCCCCACGGCAAGCCGAGCATCGACTTCGCCGACCCAGAGGCCGTGCGCGTGTTCAACCGTGCCCTGCTCAAGGCGCAATACGGCATCCAGCACTGGGACATCCCGGCCGACTACCTGTGCCCGCCCATACCCGGGCGTGCGGACTACCTGCATGGCCTGGCCGACCTGCTGGCCGAGGACAACGGCGGCGAGATCCCGCAAGGCGCGATGGTGCAGGTACTGGACATCGGCGTGGGTGCCAATTGCATCTACCCGCTGCTGGGCCACAGCGACTACCGCTGGCGCTTCCTGGGCTCGGACATCGACCCGGTAGCGCTGGGCGCCGCCAAGGCCATCGTGCAGGCCAACGGCCTGGGCAAGGCCATCAGCCTGCGCCATCAGGGCAATGTGCGAAAGATTCTCACAGGCCTGCTCAAGGACGACGAGCGCTTCGACGTCACCCTGTGCAACCCGCCCTTCCATGCCTCGCGCGATGAAGCCACGCGCGGCAGCCAGCGCAAATGGCGCGCCCTGGGCAAGGCCGACCCCAAGCGCAAGCTGCCGGTGCTGAACTTTGGCGGGCAGAACAACGAGCTGTGGTGCGAAGGCGGCGAAATACGCTTTGTCAGCCAACTGGTGAGCGAAAGCGCAGCACTGGGCAAGCAGGTGCTGTGGTTCAGCAGCCTGGTGTCCAAGGCGTCGAACCTGCCGGGTATCGAGGCGGCGCTGAAAAAGGCCGGCGTGGTCGAGCACCGCGTGCTGGAGATGGGCCAGGGGCAAAAGCAGAGCCGGCTGGTGGCATGGACCTTCCAGCCCCCCCCAAGCGCGCGCGGCGTGGCGCCAGCTGCGCTGGACGAAGTAAAGCCAAAAGCTTCGCTGGCAAGCCAGCTCCACAGGTTTGTGCACGCCGCTGAACACTGTGGGAGCTGGCTTGCCAGCGAAGGGCAGCCACAAAAAAACCGCGCCTGGCTCGCACCGGACGCGGTCTTCAGAAGCTGTTTACAATTACTTGTTTACAGCGTCGGTCAGCACTTTGGCTGGAACGAACTTGACGACTTTCTTGGCAGCGATTTCGATGGCAGCGCCAGTCGAAGGGTTGCGGCCGGTACGGGCAGGACGCTCGGTGATTTTCAGTTTGCCGATGCCCGGCAGGGTGATTTCGCTGCCATTTTCCAGTTGATCAGCAACGATCTGACCCAGTTGCTCCAGAGCGTTACGCGCGGTGGTTTTCGGCGCGTCGATAGCTTCAGCGATATCGGCGATCAGTTGGTCTTTGGTCAATGCCATGGTGGTGTTCCTTCCCTATCAAATTCAGTTGGTTTGCAGAGTGCTGCGTCAGCCATCGGCCCAGACCCGCGAGTCTTCGGCGGTCCGGGTACATCCATTGCCAATCGCGTATGTAGATACACAAAAATGCGTTTGGTTCGACGTGACATCAGCGGTCTGCCAGCAATGCGCCACACACGGGGCGCAAGACCGGGCAAAACTACCACACGAAGCGATAAATATCCGCCTCCCACAGGCCAAATGTTCAGGTTTTTCGGGGGTTTGCAGCAAAAACCGCAAAAAATCGAACAAAAAACATACAAGCCTTGCCTCCCTACACATCCACGCGCTGCGCAAGGCCCCGGCTGGGTTACACTTGACCGCTTTGCAGCGCCGCCCGTCGCGCCCTATTTTCAGCCGAGAATCCCATGCCGATCCGTCATTGCATCGTCCACCTGATCGACAAGAAACCCGATGGCAGCCCCGCAGTACTGCATGCCCGCGACTCCGAGCTTGCCGAGTCGACGGCCATCGAGAACCTGCTGGCCGACCTCAACGACAGCTATAACGCCAAACAGGGCAAGGCCTGGGGTTTCTTCCACGCCGAGTCCGGGGCCCATCCGTTCAGCGGCTGGCTCAAGGAGTACCTGGAGGACGGCAAGACCTTCACCGACTTCAGCCGGGTGGCAGTCGAACACCTGCAGAAGCTGATGGAGGAGTCCAACCTCTCCACCGGCGGCCACATCCTGTTCGCCCACTACCAGCAAGGCATGACCGACTACCTGGCCATCGCCCTGCTGCACCACAGCGAAGGCGTGGCGGTGAACGCCGAACTGGACGTGACCCCCTCGCGCCACCTTGACCTGGGCCAGTTGCACCTGGCCGCGCGCATCAACATTTCCGAGTGGCAGAACAACAAGCAGTCCAAGCAGTACATCTCGTTCATCAAGGGCAAGAACGGCAAGAAGGTCTCGGAGTACTTCCGCGACTTCATCGGCTGCCAGGAAGGTGTCGACGGCCCGGGCGAGACCCGCACCCTGCTCAAGGCCTTCAGCGACTTCGTCGAAAGCGAGGACCTGCCCGAAGAGGCTGCACGCGAGAAGACCCAGACCCTGGTCGACTATGCCACCAGCCAGACCAAGGCCGGCGAGCCTGTGACCCTGACCGAGCTCTCGGGGCTGATCGACGAGGACCGCCCGCGGGCCTTCTACGACCACATCCGCAACAAGGACTACGGGCTGTCGCCGGAGATCCCGGCCGACAAGCGCACCCTGAGCCAGTTCCGCCGCTTCACCGGCCGCGCCGAAGGCCTGTCGATCAGTTTCGAGGCGCATTTGCTCGGTTCCAAGATCGAGTACGACGAGGAGGCCGGCACCCTGATCATCAAGGGCCTGCCTACCCAGCTCACCGATCAGCTCAAGCGTCGCAAGGACTGAGCCCCGCCCAGGAGGCCACCAGCGCCTCCTTGGCCGACTTGCGCAGCTTCTTCACCAGGCGCTCCTGGCGCAGCGCCTGGGCCTTGTCCGGCCAGGCCTCGACGTACACCAGCGCCACCGCCGGGCTGGTGCTGAAATAACGCGCACCACGGCCCTTCTGATGCGCGCTGAAGCGGCGTTCGGGGTTGTCGCTGATACCGCAGTAGAGCGAACCATTGGCGGCGCGTACCAGATAGACGTACCAGGGTTTGAGGGCAGCGGCTTCAGTCACGGGTGTTCGGCGCACAAGGGGGAAGTCGACAGCTTACCCGCTCAGCGCCCGGCCTGAAATGCTCGCAGGCCCTTGGCCGCCTGTTCGCGGACCTTACCCTGCACCAGCGGCGTCCAGCCCAGCAACAGCCCCTTGGTGCCCAGCGCCTGGCGAGCCCAGCGCCACAGGTCGAAGTGGTCGTGGTGTTCGACGATCAGCCCGTCGCGGATCACGAAGCGTGCCTGGATATCGTTGACCACCACGCGGCCGGTCTGGCTGAACAGGTAGGTCGCCACCCAGTGCGCGCCGCCGCCACGCTCGTCGGCGCGTACGTTGTCGAAGGTCAGGGAAAAGTCCTTGGCGCGGCTGGCGAGCATGCGCCACATGTCACCTGCATCCTTGCCATGCAAGGTGCCGAAGGCCGGGTCGCTGAACACCACGTCAGGGCTGTAGCAGGCGGCCATGGCTTCGGCGTCCAGCTGCTGGAAAGCCAGGTAGAAACGGGTGATCAGGGCATGGTTGGCATCGCTCATGGGCGCAGTCCATTACAAGGGAACGGAGGCGAACGATAGTCCGGGTCGGTGGCAAAAAGCTATGGGCATTTGCCGCGCGAATGATGGTGCCTGCACTACCGCCTTCGCTGGCAAGCCAGCTCCCACAGGGTCTCTCTGAGCTCAAGAGCGGCAAAGTACCTGTGGGAGCTGGCTTGCCAGCGAAGGGCGCACCGCCGAATCACACCCGTTCGCTGACCACGCCCACCTGCAACGCGCGCCCGGCCTTCAGGCCAAAACCGATCGCACCCGCTCCCAGCACCGCAAAGATCCAGCCCACCGCGCCCCAGCCACCCGTCACGTCATGCACCAGCCCCACCGCGAACGGCCCCATCGAGGCAAGTGTGTAGCCGATGCCCTGGGCCATGCTCGACAGGTTCGCCGCGACATGCGAGTCCTTCGAGCGCAGCACGATCAGGGTCAGCGCCAGGGCGAAAGTCCCCCCCTGCCCTATTCCCAGCACCACCGCCCAACCCCACAGGCCGCCCAGCGGGGCATACAGGCAGCCGAACAGGCCCGCCAGGGTGAGCATCATCACCAGCACGATGGCCAGCCGCTGGTCCTTGCCACGGGTGGCCAGCCACGGCGCGGTCAAGGCGCTGGCCAACTGCACCAGCACCGAGCCGGACAGCACCAGCCCGGCCTCGGTCGGGCTCAGGCCACGGCCGATCAGGATCGACGGCAGCCAGCCGAACACGATGTACGCCAGCGAAGACTGCAGGCCCATGTACAGGGTCACCTGCCAGGCCAGCGGGTCACGCAACAAGCCGCGCACCCGGTACGCCACCGCATGCTTGCCATGGCCTTGCCGGGCCTGTGGCAGCCAGAACAGCGCCGCCACCACTGCCGGAATCAACCAGAAACCCAGGCCCAGCGCCCAGCGTTGGTCAAAGTGCTGGCTCAGCGGCACAGTGGCCCCGGCCGCCAGGGCTGCACCGAGGCACAGCGCCATGGTGTACACCCCCGTGAGTGCGCCGGCATGCCTGGGGAAGTCGCGCTTGACGATGCCTGGCAGCAGCACGCCGATCACGCCGATGCTGGCCCCGGCCAGAATGCTCCCGGCAAACAGCCCGACAGTGCCCAGCGCGCTGCGCAGCAGAATGCCGCACGCCAGTGTGAGCAGTATCCCCAGCACCACCCGCTCGCTGCCAAAGCGTCGCGCCAGGATCGGTGCGAGCGGCGCGAACAGGCCCAGGCACAACACCGGCAACGTGGTCAGCAAGCCCGCCTGCGAAGCGCTCAACCCCAGGCTGTCGGAAACCTGGCCGAGCAACGGCGCCATGCTCGACAGCGCCGGACGCAGATTCAGCGCCACCAGCACCAACCCCAGCAGCAACAGCCACGGGCGCTTCACCCGCACCGGCTGCTGCACCTGGGCATCATCGGCTTCGGCGTCTATCAGCAGTTCTTCAAGCGGCGGGTGGTTTTTGGGCATGGCCGTCTCGGCGTCAGGATTCATTGATAAGGGTCCTGCTGAGCGCCTTGGCCCGTTCGGGGTCACGTTGTTCAACCGCCTCGAGGATGTCGCGGTGCAGGTCGAACACCTCCTGGCAGCGCACGCCCTTCATGTTGTGGTGCACGGCACAGGCCACCACGCCGGAAAAGTAGCGGTACAGCTCGCTCAGCGCCGCGTTGTGCGCGGCGTCCACCAGGCGCTGGTGGAACACCATGTCGCAGGCCACGTAGGTGTCGAGGTCGTCATGAAAGTGCAGGCCGCTCTGGTGCAAGGCCTCGTGCAGCCCCTTGAGGTCGTCGTCGGTACGCCGCAGGGCGGCCAGGCCAATGGCCTCGGCTTCGAGGATGTGGCGGGTTTCGCGCGCCTGCTCCAGGCTGCAACGTGACAGCACCTGCACGGTGCCCAGCGGGTCGACATTGGCACGCAGGTAGGTGCCGTCACCCTGGCGCACTTCCACCAGGCCGCTGAAGACCAGCACGCGTACGGCTTCGCGTACCGTGTTGCGGCTGATACCCAGCTCCTGCGCCAGTTCGGGCTCGGTGGGCAGGCGCTGGCCGACGACCCACGCGCCGTCGGCAACACGCTGGCGCAGCTGTTCGACGGCCTGCTCGACAAGGGAGCGTTTGATCAATTGGGTCATTTCGGCGCTTACATCCAATCATCGGATGAATCAGGAGGACGGAGGATAGCCTGTTGCCACGCGTCGATGCAATCGCCAGCAAGGCGGGCTCCTGCTGGAGCCCGCCTTGCTGGCGCGGTATCAGTTCAGCGCATCAAGCAATGCCTGGTTCTGCTCCGGCGTACCGATGCTGATGCGCAGGAACTGCGCGATGCGCGCCTGCTTGAAGTGACGCACGATCACGCCCTGCTCGCGCAGCTTGGCCGCAAGGGCCGCCGCATCCTGATCTGGGTGGCGGGCGAAGATGAAGTTGGCCGCCGAGGGCAGCACCTCGAACCCGCGACGGGTCAACTGCGCCACCAACTGCTCGCGGCTGTCGATGACCTGGCGGCAGGTCTGCTCGAAGTATGCCTGGTCTTCGAACGCCGCCGCTGCGCCGACAATGGCCAGACGGTCCAGCGGGTAGGAGTTGAAGCTGTTCTTGATGCGCTCCAGCGCCTCGATCAGGTCCGGATGCCCTACCGCCAGGCCAACCCGCAAGCCGGCCAGCGAACGCGACTTGGACAGGGTCTGGGTCACCAGCAGATTCGCATAGCGGTCCACCAGCGTGATCGCGGTCTGCCCGCCAAAATCGATATAGGCCTCGTCGACCACCACCACCGAGTCGGGGTTGGCTTCAAGGATCTGCTCGATGGCCTCCAGCGCCAGCAGGCAACCGGTCGGCGCGTTCGGGTTGGGGAAGATGATCCCGCCGTTGGCGCGCTGGTAGTCCTGGACGCGAATCTGGAACTGTTCGTCCAGCGCCACCGCCTCGTAAGGGATGCCGTACAGGCCGCAGTACACCGGGTAGAAGCTGTAGCTGATGTCCGGGAACAATAGCGGCGCACCGTGCTGGAACAGGCCGTGGAAGATGTGCGCGAGCACTTCATCCGAGCCGTTGCCCAGGAACACCTGGCCAGGCTGCACGCCGTAGTACGTGGCCACTGCCTGCTTGAGCCGGTCACCGTTTGGGTCCGGGTACAGGCGCAGGTTGTCGTTGAGTTCGCCGCGCATGGCCTCCAGCGCCTTGGGCGACGGGCCGTAGGGGTTCTCGTTGGTGTTGAGCTTGACCAGCTTGCTCAGCTTGGGCTGCTCGCCCGGCACGTAAGGCACCAGGTCCTTGACGAAGGGGCTCCAGAATTTGCTCATGTTCAGTTGCCCTCTTTATCGACAGGGGTGTGATCGCCAAGGATGCGGTATTCGGCGCTGCGTGCGTGCGCGCTCAGGGATTCGCCACGGGCCAGCACCGACGCGGTGCGGCCCAGCTCGGACGCGCCCTGCTCGGAACAGAAGATGATCGAGGAACGCTTCTGGAAGTCATACACCCCCAGCGGCGAGGAAAACCGCGCGGTGCCGGAGGTCGGCAGCACATGGTTGGGGCCGGCACAGTAGTCGCCCAGGGCTTCGCTGGTGTGGCGGCCCATGAAGATTGCACCGGCATGGCGGACCTGCGGCAACCAGGCCTGCGGGTCGGCCACCGACAGTTCCAGGTGCTCGGGAGCGATGCGGTTGGCCACCTCGATGGCCTGCTGCATGTCGCGCACGTGGATCAGCGCGCCACGGCCATTGATCGAGGTCTGGATGATCTCGGCACGGTCCATGGTCGGCAGCAGCTTGTCGATGCTGGCCGCCACACGGTCGAGGAATTCGGCGTCGGGGCTGACCAGGATCGCCTGGGCGTCTTCATCGTGCTCGGCCTGGGAGAACAGGTCCATGGCGATCCAGTCCGGGTCGGTCTGGCCGTCACACACCACGAGGATTTCCGACGGGCCGGCGATCATGTCGATGCCCACCTGGCCGAACACATGGCGCTTGGCGGTGGCCACATAGATATTCCCAGGCCCCACCACCTTGTCCACCTGCGGCACGCTTTCGGTGCCGTAGGCCAGCGCAGCCACGGCCTGTGCACCGCCGATGGTGAACACGCGGTCGACCCCGGCGATGCACGCGGCGGCCAGCACCAGTTCGTTGATTTCACCGCGCGGGGTCGGTACCACCATGACCACCTCGGTCACGCCGGCGACCTTGGCCGGAATCGCGTTCATCAGCACCGACGAGGGATACGACGCCTTGCCGCCCGGCACGTACAGGCCGGCACGGTCCAGCGGCGTGACTTTCTGCCCCAGTACCGTGCCGTCGGCTTCGGTGTAGGTCCATGAGTCCTGCTTCTGTTTCTCGTGGTAGCTGCGCACGCGGCGCGCGGCGGTTTCCAGCGCTTCACGCTGGGCCGTGGTGATGCGTGTCAGGGCCAGCTCAAGGCGTTCGCGATTGAGGATCAGGTCGTCGATCGAGCTCGCCTGCACACCGTCGAAACGCTGGGTGAACTCCACCAGCGCCGCATCGCCACGCTCGCGCACGGCCTTGATGATCTCCAGCACCCGCTGGTTGACCGCATCGTCAGACACGCTTTCCCAGCTCAGCAGATGATCCAGATGTCGGGCGAAATCCGGGTCAGCAGCGTTGAGTCGGCGAATTGCAGTGGACGTGGTCATGGCTAAGGCCTCGATAAATGGCGGATGCTCAGGCGCCCTAAGCTACCAGTCCATCCGCGCGGGCACCCGAGAAAATTGGCTATGACGCGGATAGACGGGCGCGACAGCGAAGGTCGCGCGCAGGGGTCAGCCGCGGTGTCGCGATTGCACGGCCAGACGCAAGGCGTCGATCAGGCTCTGGATGCGTGCATGCTGCATCTTCATCGAGGCCTTGTTGACCACCAGCCGGGAGCTGATGGTGGCGATCAGGTCCTGGGGTTCCAGGCCGTTGGCGCGCAGGGTGTTGCCGGTGTCGACCACGTCGATGATCTTGTCGGCAAGGTTGATCAGCGGTGCCAGTTCCATCGAGCCATACAGCTTGATGATATCGACCTGACGGCCCTGCTCGGCGTAGTAGCGCTTGGCAACGTTGACGAACTTGGTGGCCACGCGCAGGCGCCCCTTGGGTTCGGCAGCGCCGATGGCACCGGCGGTCATCAGCTTGCACTGGGCAATCTGCAGGTCCAGCGGCTCGTACAGGCCCTGGCCACCGTACTCCATCAGCACGTCCTTGCCCGCCACACCCAGGTCGGCGGCACCATGCTCGACATAGGTCGGCACGTCGGTGGCCCGCACGATCAGCAGGCGTACATCTTCCTGGGTGGTGGGGATGATCAGCTTGCGGCTTTTGTCCGGATTCTCGGTCGGCACGATGCCTGCCTCTGCCAGCAATGGCAGGGTGTCATCGAGAATACGGCCCTTGGACAGCGCGATGGTCAACATGGGAAACGTCAATCCTTAAGCGGCTTTAGCCGCCGAGCCCAGGCAGGCGCTCGACGGCAATCGATTCGGTACGGCAACGGCGTGGCGCATCCTTGCGCCGTGTGCAGCCTAGCCCGGTACGCGACGGATCTTCGCGCCCAGCATCTGCAGTTTTTCTTCGATGCACTCGTAGCCACGGTCTATGTGGTAGATGCGATCGATCAGGGTATCGCCTTCGGCGACCAGGGCCGAGATGACCAGGCTGGCCGAAGCCCGCAGGTCGGTAGCCATGACCGGTGCACCCTTGAGGGTCTTGGTACCGGTGACGATGGCGGTGTTGCCCTCGACCTGGATCTGCGCGCCCATGCGGTGCATTTCGTACACGTGCATGAAGCGGTTTTCGAAGATCGTCTCGATCACCGCGCCCGTGCCTTCGGCAATCGCGTTGAGGGAGATGAACTGCGCCTGCATGTCGGTGGGGAACGCCGGGTACGGGGCAGTACGCAGGTTGACGGCCTTGGGCCGCTTGCCGTGCATGTTCAGCTCGATCCAGTCTTCACCGGTGGTGACTTCGGCGCCGGCTTCCTTGAGTTTTTCCAGCACCGCTTCAAGGATGGTCGGATCGGTGTCCTTGACCTTGACGCGGCCACCGGTCACGGCAGCAGCCACCAGGTAGGTGCCGGTCTCGATACGGTCGGGCATCACGCGGTACACCGCCGAACCCAGGCGCTCGACGCCGTCGATGGTGATGGTGTCGGTACCGGCACCCTGCACCTTGGCGCCCATGGCGTTGAGGAAGTTGGCCAGGTCGACCACTTCCGGCTCGCGCGCAGCGTTCTGCAGCACGCTGCGGCCCTTGGCCAGGGCCGCGGCCATCATGATGTTCTCGGTACCGGTCACGCTCACGGTGTCGAAGAAGAAGTGCGCGCCACGCAGGCCGCCTTCAGGGGCCTTGGCCTTGATGTAGCCGCCTTCGACTTCGATCTTGGCGCCCATGGCTTCAAGGCCACGGATGTGCAGGTCGACCGGACGCGAACCGATCGCGCAGCCGCCAGGCAGGGCCACTTCGGCTTCGCCGAAACGGGCGACCATCGGGCCCAGCACCAGGATCGAGGCACGCATGGTCTTCACCAGTTCGTACGGCGCGATCAGGGTCTTGATGGTGCGCGGGTCGATTTCCACGGCAAGCTTTTCGTCGATCACCGGCTCAATGCCCATGCGCCCGAACAGCTCGATCATGGTGGTGATGTCGTGCAGGTGCGGCAGGTTGCCGACCGTTACCGGGCCGTCACACAGCAGGGTGGCCGCCAGGATGGGCAGCGCTGCGTTCTTGGCACCGGAAATGCGGATTTCGCCATCAAGACGAACGCCGCCAGTAATAATCAGTTTGTCCATTTCGAGTCTCGCCGCCAAAGTTGGCTCAGGTGCGCTCAGCCCAGGCTGCGCGGCTGAAAAATTTCATGGTTACCGCATGGATGCTGCCATCGGTGATCCAGGGGTTCAGGTGAGCATAGATCTGCTGCTGACGCTTGACCGGGCTCAGGGCCGCCAATTCGTCACTGATTACGTTCAGCTGGAAGTTGCAGCCTTCGCCTTCAACTTCGACCCGGGTGTCCGGCAACTTTGCTTCAAGGAAGTTCTTAACTTCTACGGCCTGCATGCTCAACCTCAATCGGCGCCCTGTGCGCGCGGGTCGGCCATCATACAAAAAAGCCCCTCGCCTGCGAACCCCGTAAACGAGGACTCTGACAGAGGGGCCCGTCGCGCACCCGTGTTTATTGACCCACGAACAGGTCGTCCAGCCCGTAGACCTCGGCGATTTCGCGCATGCCGTGGGGCATGGCACGTACCGAGAGGGTCTTGCCGGCCGCCTGGCCGTCGCGGGTGAAAGCCAGTAGCAGGGACAGCCCCACGCTGCTGGACAGCTCTACCGCCGAACAATCGAGCACCAGTGCAGGCGCCGTGCAGGAAGCAATCAGCGCCTTGCCCTGCGTGCGCAAGGCCGGCCCCGATCGGTAGTCCAGTACGCCCGCCAGGCTCAGCACGCCAGGTTCGGCGAGGGTCACCGTGGCACTCATTGGGCCTGCTTCTCGGCAGCTTGTTCAGTGGTTTCCTTGGCCTTGGCCACTTCGCCGGCCCAGCCATCGATGGTCTTGTCCAGGTCGTTGCCGTTGCGCTGCATGGCATCGGAGAACTGATCGCGGAACAGCTTGCCGATGTTGATGCCATTGACGATGACGTTACGCACCTTCCACTCGCCATTGAGCTTGGTCAGGGTGTAGGAAACCGGATAGACGGCGCCGTTGTTGCCCTTGACCGTCATGTCGACGCTGGCGCGGTCATCGCCGTCCATTTTCTCGGCGCCCACGGTAATGCCCTGGTTGTTGTACTCCAGCAGGGCGTTGCCATAGAACTGCATCAGGCTGCGCTTGAAGTTCTCCTGGAAGCGCTGCATCTGCGCCGGGCTGGCCTTGCGCGAGTACTTGACCGTCATGATGCTGCGGGAAATGCCGTCGGCATCCACCACCGGGCCCAGGTTGGCATTGAGTGCATCGTAGAACGCGCTGGGGTTGGCCTTGTACTGCTCCTTGTTGGCCTTGAGGTCGGACAACAATTGCGTGGTGGTGGTCTGAATCACGTCTTTGGGCGACTGCACGGCCGCTACAGTCATCAGCGGCAGGGTCGCCAGCAATACCAACAGGCCGCGTCGCAGGATAGACATCATGGAAACTCCTTATTTAGCTTCTTTGCCAACGGTATTGAGCAGGAACTTGCCAATCAGATCTTCCAGCACCAGCGCCGACTGGGTGTCATGGATGGTTGCACCGTCCTTGAGCACGCCGTCTTCACCGCCGACACTGATGCCGATGTACTTCTCGCCGAGCAACCCGGCAGTCAGGATCGAGGCAGTGGAGTCGGTCGGCAGGTTGTCGACGCGTTTTTCCAGTTGCAGCGTCACCCGACCGGTGTAGGTATCGCGGTCCAGATCGATGGCAGTGACCTTGCCGATGGTCACACCGGCCATGGTCACTTTAGCTCTGACAGTCAAACCGGCGATATTGTCGAAGTAAGCATAAACTTTATAGGTATCGCTGCTCGGGCTCGCGGACAGCCCACTGACACGCAGGGCCAGCAGAAGCAGTGCCAGGATCCCGGCCAGGAGGAACAGGCCGACACCGATTTCCAGGGTGCGGTTTTGCATCAGAAATCTCCAAACATCAAGGCGGTCAGAATAAAGTCCAGACCCAGGACTGCCAACGAGGCATAGACCACGGTCTTGGTAGTGGCTCGGCTGATCCCCTCTGAGGTGGGCTCGCAGTCATAGCCTTGGAATACGGCAATCCAGGTGACGACGAAGGCAAACACGAGGCTCTTGAGCACCCCGTTGAGCACGTCATCGGTAAACGAAACGCTGTTCTGCATGTTCGACCAGAAGGAGCCTTCGTAGACCCCCAGCCAGTCGACCGCGACCCACGAACCACCCCAGATGCCGACGACACTGAAGATCATCGCCAGCAGCGGCAGCGAAATGAAGCCGGCCCACAGGCGCGGCGCCACGATGTACTTGAGCGGGTCTACGCCGATCATTTCGAGGCTCGACAGCTGCTCGGTGGACTTCATGTTGCCGATTTCGGCGGTCAAGGCAGAACCGGCACGCCCGGCGAACAGCAAGGCGGTGACCACCGGGCCCAGTTCACGCAACAGGGTCAGGGCCACCATCTGCCCGACAGCCTGCTCCGAACCGTACTTGGCGAGGATGCTGAAGCCCTGCAGGGCCAGCACCATGCCGATGAACACGCCCGACACGACGATGATCGCCAGCGACATCACACCCACCGAGTACAACTGCTTGACCAGTAACTGGAAGCCGCCGCCAATGCCGCCGCGCCCCACCAGGGCATGCAGCAGGAACAGGCAGGAGCGCCCCAGCACAGCGACCACGTCGATGGCCGAGCGGCCAAACAGACGAACACGTTCGAGCAAGGATTTTCTGCGCATCAACGCTTCCCCAGAAGATCGGCGCGGTAATCAGGCGCAGGAAAGTGAAAGGGCACCGGGCCATCCGGGTCGCCTTTCATGAATTGACGAATGCGCGGGTTGTCGGAGCTCATCAGCTCCTGCGGCGTCCCCTCACCCAGCACCTGCCCGTCACCCACCACGTACAGGTAGTCGGCAATGCTGGCGGTTTCTGCAAGATCGTGCGACACCACGATGCTGGTGATACCCAGCGCATCGTTGAGCAGCCGAATCAGGCGAACCAGCACGCCCATGGCGATCGGGTCCTGGCCGACGAACGGTTCGTCGTACATGAGGATCTGCGGGTCCAGGGCGATCGCACGGGCCAGCGCCACGCGCCGTTTCAT
Source organism: Pseudomonas aegrilactucae (assembly GCF_019168305.1). Taxonomy (GTDB): domain Bacteria; phylum Pseudomonadota; class Gammaproteobacteria; order Pseudomonadales; family Pseudomonadaceae; genus Aquipseudomonas; species Aquipseudomonas aegrilactucae. The sequence continues at coordinate 21,887 of NZ_JAHTBI010000029.1, read as the reverse complement.
GCCGCCGGACAGCTCGTCGGGCATCAGCTCGATCGCGCCGCGCAGCCCCACCGCCTGCAGTTTCATCAGCACGATGTCGCGAATCATTTCTTCGGACAGCTGGGTATGCACGCGCAGCGGAAACGCGACGTTCTCGAACACGTCGAGGTCGGTGAACAGTGCGCCGCTCTGGAACAGCACGCCCATGTGCTTGCGGGCGTCGAACAGGTCGCTGCGCGACAGCGTCGGCAGGTTCTGGCCGGCCACCCACACTTCGCCGCTGGCCGGGCGCAACTGCGCGCCCATCAAGCGCAGCAGCGTGGTCTTGCCACACCCGGAAGGCCCCATGATGCCGGTGACCTTGCCGCGTGGAATGCGTATGTCGACATTATTGAAGATGCTGCGCGAACCGCGCTTGAAGGTCACGCCCTTCAATTCGACCGCGTAGGCGTTATCAACGCTCATCTAAACTCCTTGCGATGCAGCCTTCTCACTCAGACGCCCACCTCCTTCATGGAGACACGCACGCCCTGAGCGGGCCGAACAGGCGGCGAACTATAGCACCGCTGATAGGGCCGCCCCAAGGCCAGCACCGCCCTTGTTCAGGCTAAGTTAAGGCTCGATTAAGCTTCGCCGTCGATGATCGGCACAAACACAGGTGAGGCTTTGGCGCATTACCGCTATAATCCCCGCCTTTTCATCAGGCAATCCGATTTACGACATGAGCCAATCCACCGACCTGATCCAATCCGCACAGCGCACCATCCGCCTCGAAGTCGAAGCGGTGGAAGGCCTGCTGGCCCACATCGACGCCGATTTCGTCAAGGCCTGCGAGCTGATTCTGGCCAGCAAGGGCCGGGTCGTGGTAGTGGGCATGGGCAAATCCGGGCACATCGGCAACAAGATTGCCGCGACCCTGGCCAGCACCGGCACCACGTCGTTCTTCGTCCACCCGGCCGAAGCCAGCCACGGCGACATGGGCATGATCACCCGGGATGACATCATCCTGGCCCTGTCCAACTCCGGCTCCACCAACGAGATCGTGACGCTGCTGCCGCTGATCAAGCGCCTGGGCATCAAGCTCATCAGCCTGACCGGCAACCCCGACTCGCCGCTGGCCAAGGCGCCGAGGTCAATCTCGACGCCCGCGTGGCACAGGAAGCCTGCCCGCTGAACCTGGCCCCGACCTCCTCGACCACCGCCGCGCTGGTGCTCGGCGACGCGCTGGCCATCGCGCTGCTCGAAGCGCGCGGCTTCACCGCCGAAGACTTCGCCTTCTCGCACCCGGGCGGCGCCCTGGGCCGACGCCTGCTGCTCAAGGTCGAGAACGTCATGCACGGCGGCGACGAACTGCCCCAGGTACAGCGCGGCACCCTGCTCAAGGACGCGCTGCTGGAAATGTCGCGCAAAGGCCTTGGCATGACCGTGGTACGCGAAAGCGACGGGCGCCTGGCCGGGATCTTCACAGACGGCGACCTGCGTCGCAGCCTGGACCGCAATATCGATGTGCACACCACCCTGATCGACGAGGTGATGACCGTGCACGGCAAGACCGCCCGCGCCGAGATGCTCGCCGCCGAGGCCTTGAAAATCATGGAAGACCACAAGATCAGCGCGCTGGTGGTGGTCGACACGCTCGACCAGCCGGTCGGCGCCCTCAACATGCACGACCTGCTGCGCGCCGGAGTGATGTAAATGAACCAGGACCTGCTGCAACGCGGCAAAGCCATCAAGCTGGCAGTTTTCGACGTGGATGGCGTGCTGACCGACGGTCGCCTGTATTTCCTCGAAGATGGCAGCGAATTCAAGACCTTCAACACCCTCGACGGCCAGGGCATCAAGATGCTCATGCAGTCAGGCGTGACCACGGCGATCATCAGCGGCCGCAAGACCCCGGTGGTCGAGCGGCGTGCCAAGAACCTCGGTATCCCGCACCTGTACCAGGGCCGCGAAGACAAACTGGTCGTGCTCGACGAGCTTCTTGGCCAACTGGGCCTAAGCTATGAGCAAGTGGCCTACCTGGGCGACGACCTGCCCGACCTGCCGGTGATTCGCCGGGTGGGCCTGGGCATGGCCGTGGCCAGCGCCGCCAGCTTCGTGCGCGAACACGCCCATGGTGTGACTCGTGCACGGGGTGGCGAAGGCGCGGCCCGCGAATTCTGCGAACTGATCCTGCAAGCCCAGGGCAACCTGGACGCGGCGAATGCCAATTACCTGTAGAGCGATCCATGTTCAGTAAAAAGATCCGCAACATCGCGCTGTTCAGTGTGATCGCTGCCCTGCTCGCAGCCGTCGGCTACTGGAATATCAGCCCCGAGACGTTCCTCGACCAGCCCATGGCCCAGGTCGACGAGAACGCCATCGACTATTACGCCATCAACGCCCACAGTGTGCAGTTCCTGCCTGACGGCAAGCTGCAGTACGAGATGACCGCCGACAAGGTCGAGCACCTGAAAGCCAGCGAAGTCACCCTGCTGACCACCCCGGACCTGAACATGTACCGCGGCACCGCCTACCCATGGCATGTGCAGAGCACCCGCGGCGAAGTCAACCCGGACGGCACCGAAGTGGAACTGATCGACAATGTGCGGGTAGCCCGCACCGACGACCAGAACCGCGAGACCATCATCACCACCACCCGCATGACAGTCTTCCCGCAGAAGCAATATGCGCAAACCGAGCAAGCCGTTAGAATCGACGGCGCCGGTGGCACAACTACGGGCAAGGGAATGAAAGCGTATTTGAAAGACGGCAGGATGAACCTGCTGTCCAACGTAAGAGGACAGTATGAGGCTCGTTAAAACCCTCCCCTTTTTGCTCAGCCTGAGCGCAGCACTGGGAAGCGCGAGCGCCTGGGCCCTGCCGAATGACCGCGATCAGCCTATCCGTATCCAGGCCGACGACGCTCAACTGGATGACAAGCAAGGCATCGCCACCTACCGGGGCGATGTGATCATCACCCAGGGCTCGATGATGATCAAAGGCAACACCGTGACCATCACCCGTGCCGCCAGCGGCGACATCGACGTGGTGACCTCCGTGGGCAACCTGGCCTACTTCGAGCAGCAGCAGAGCGCCGCCAAGCCGGACAAGATGCAAGGTTACGGCAAGCAGATCCAGTACCAGGCACAGAAGGACCTGGTCATCCTGACCGACCAGGCCAAGGTGATCAACGAAGGCAACACCACCGAAGGCGAGAAGATCGTCTACAACACCAAGTCGCAGGTGGCCACTGCCGGTCGTGGCGGCCAGGTTTCGACCCCGCGCCCGCGCATCGACATGGTGATCCAGCCGAAGAAGAAGGCCGAGTAAATGGCGACCCTCAAAGCCCAGCATCTGGCCAAGAGCTACAAGAGCCGGCAAGTCGTGCGTGACGTCAGCCTGTCCATCGACAGCGGCCAGATCGTGGGCCTGCTCGGCCCGAACGGTGCCGGCAAGACCACCTGCTTCTACATGATCGTCGGCCTGGTACAGGCCGACCAGGGCCGCGTGCTGATCGACGACCTGGATGTCAGCCATCAGCCGATGCACGGGCGCGCCCGCGCCGGTATCGGCTACCTGCCCCAGGAAGCCTCGATCTTTCGCAAGCTGTCGGTGGCCGACAACATCATGGCGATCCTGGAGACCCGCAAGGAACTCGATCGCGATGGTCGTCGCAAGGAGCTGGAAGGCCTGCTGCAGGAATTTCACATCAGCCACATTCGTGACAACCTCGGCATGAGCCTGTCCGGTGGTGAGCGACGCCGTGTGGAGATCGCCCGGGCGCTGGCCACTGCACCGAAGTTCATTCTGCTCGACGAACCCTTTGCCGGTGTCGACCCGATCTCGGTGGGTGACATCAAGCAGATCATCCACCACCTGAAGGCCAAAGGCATCGGCGTGCTGATCACCGACCACAACGTGCGTGAGACGCTGGATATCTGTGAAACTGCCTACATCGTCAACGATGGCCAACTGATCGCCGAAGGCGACGCAGAAACCATCCTGGCCAATGACCTGGTGAAAGAGGTATACCTCGGTCACGAGTTCCGCCTGTAAGCTCGTGGTGTCTGGCGCTGCCAGGGCGCTGGCAATCGACCCCGAAACGGGTTTAATTGTTACAGCGCTCTAGGCAAACGCTTCGATTTCAGGCATATAATTTGCTTAAAGTTGGCGCTTTCGCGCCCTTGTAGTAGATGGCGCATGTGCGCCGGCGAATAAGGTGTTAAGCCCCTGCCATGAAACCATCGCTCGTCCTAAGAATGGGCCAGCAACTGACGATGACCCCTCAGTTGCAACAGGCCATCCGACTGCTCCAGCTTTCCACACTGGATCTGCAACAGGAAATCCAGGAAGCCCTGGAGTCCAACCCGATGCTCGAACGCCAGGAAGAAGGCGAAGACTTCGACAACAGCGATCCCATGGCGGACAACGCCGAGTCCAAGCCCCCCGCCGAGCCGCAGGAGACCAGCTTCCAGGAAGCCGCTCCCACGGTGGACAACATCGAGGACGGCGAATGGAGCGAACGCATTCCCAATGAGCTGCCGGTAGACACGGCCTGGGAAGATATCTACCAGACCAGTGCCAGCAGCCTGCCCAGCAATGACGATGACGAGTGGGACTTCACCACCCGCACCTCGGCCGGCGAGAGCCTGCAGAGCCACCTGCTGTGGCAGTTGAACCTGGCGCCGATGTCCGATACCGACCGGCTGATCGCCGTGACGCTGATCGACTGCATCAACAGCCAGGGCTACCTGGACGAAACCCTCGAGGAAGTCTGCGAATCCTTCGACCCGGAACTGGACATCGAACTCGACGAAGTCGAGGCCGTGCTGCACCGCATCCAGCAGTTCGAGCCGGCCGGTATCGGCGCGCGCAACCTGGGCGAATGCCTGTTGCTGCAACTGCGCCAACTGCCGTCGCGCACGCCCTGGATGGCCGAAGCGCAGCGCCTGGTCAGTGACTACATCGACCTGCTCGGCAGCCGCGACTACAGCCAGTTGATGCGTCGCATGAAGCTCAAGGAAGACGAACTGCGCCAGGTCATCGAACTGGTCCAGAGCCTCAACCCGCGCCCAGGCTCGCAGATTGAATCGAGCGAAGCCGAATACGTGGTGCCCGACGTGATCGTGCGCAAGGACGCCGACCGCTGGCTGGTCGAACTCAACCAGGAGGCCGTGCCGCGCCTGCGCGTCAACGCACAGTACGCAGGTTTCGTGCGCCGCGCCGACACCAGCGCCGACAACACCTTCATGCGCAATCAGTTGCAGGAGGCACGCTGGTTCATCAAGAGCCTGCAGAGCCGCAACGAGACCCTGATGAAGGTCGCCACCCAGATCGTCGAGCACCAGCGTGGCTTCCTCGACCACGGTGACGAGGCAATGAAGCCGCTGGTGCTGCACGATATCGCCGAGGCAGTGGGCATGCACGAATCGACCATCTCGCGGGTAACCACGCAGAAATACATGCACACCCCGCGCGGCATCTACGAACTGAAATACTTTTTCTCGAGCCACGTGAGCACCGCCGAAGGCGGCGAATGCTCGTCCACGGCGATCCGCGCGATCATCAAGAAACTGGTCGCGGCGGAAAATCAGAAAAAGCCATTGAGTGACAGCAAGATCGCTGGTTTACTGGAGGCACAAGGCATCCAGGTAGCCCGTCGCACCGTCGCCAAGTACCGCGAGTCTCTCGGCATTGCACCGTCGAGCGAACGCAAGCGATTGATGTGATGTAGCGCTTCCTGAGATGTGCCACCGCAATTCAGTGGCAGGCGCAATACCTGCCTCTTATGCACCGGCAACAAAGGAGAAGCTGTATGCAAGTCAATATCAGTGGACAGCATGTAGAAGTCACTCCGCCCCTGCGCGAGTATGTTGAGCAGAAGCTGAAACGACTGGAGGGGCATTTCGACAAGATCACCAACGTTCAGGTCATCATGAAGGTCGAAAAGCTTCAGCAGAAAATTGAGGCTACCTTGCAGATTCCGGGCGGCGAAGTGGTTGCCAACGCCGAGCATGAAGACATGTATGCAGCGATCGATGCCTTGACTGACAAGCTCGACCGCCAACTGAAAAAACACAAGGAAAAACAGCAAAGCCTCCTGCAAGGTGCAGCGGCCCGCTGACCCCCCTCACTCATGATCCGACTAGAAACCATCCTGACCCCCGGCCGTTCCCTCGTGAACGTGCCGGGCGGCAGTAAAAAGCGTGCGCTCGAACAGATTGCCAATCTGATCGGCAAGGAAGTGCCCGAACTGGACACCCAGGTCGTGTTCGAAAGCCTGATCGCCCGTGAAAAACTGGGCTCGACCGGCTTCGGCAACGGTATTGCGATCCCCCACTGCCGCTTGAAAGGTTGTGAAAACCCAGTAAGCGCCCTGCTGCACCTGGACACCCCGATCGATTTCGACGCCATCGATGGCGCCCCCGTCGACCTGCTGTTCGTGCTGCTGGTCCCGGAAGCCGCCACCGATGCGCACCTCCAGCTGCTGCGCCAGATCGCCAGCATGCTTGACCGTCAGGACGTGCGCGAAAAACTGCGTGCGGCCAAAAGTAATCAATCCCTGTACCAGGTCGTACTGGACGTGCAAAACGAGCACTGAACATGCGCTTGATCATCGTCAGCGGCCGGTCTGGCTCCGGCAAGAGTACCGCCCTCGCGGTACTCGAGGACAACGGCTACTACTGCATCGACAACCTGCCTGCCGGGTTGTTGCCGCAACTGGCCGAAAACGCCCTGATCAACACCGAGCTCATGCAGCCGCTGGTGGCCGTCTCGATAGACGCGCGTAACCTGCCCAGCCATCTCAGCCGCTTCCCGGAGCTGCTGGAAGATGCGCGTAGCAAGCATATCCATTGCGACGTGGTGTACCTGGACGCCGACGAAGACACCCTGCTCAAGCGCTTCTCGGAAACCCGCCGGCGCCACCCGCTGACCAATACCCAACGCTCACTGGCCGAAGCCATTCGGGTCGAGAGCGAGTTGCTGGGGCCGATTGCGGACCTGGCCGATCTGAAGATCGACACCACAAACCTCAACCTCTACCAGCTACGCGACGCGATCAAGCTGCGCCTGCTCAACCAGCCCGAGCCGGGCACCGCGTTCCTGGTCGAGTCGTTCGGCTTCAAGCGTGGCATGCCGGTCGATGCCGACCTTGTATTCGACGTGCGCTGCCTGCCCAATCCGTACTGGAAGCCCGAGTTGCGTGAGCATTCCGGGCTTGAACAGCCGGTGATCGACTACCTCGCAGCACAACCGGACGTCGAGGAGATGTTTCAGGACATCTCCAGTTATTTGCTCAAATGGCTGCCGCGCTTCGCCGCCAGCAATCGAGCCTATGTCACCATTGCCATTGGCTGCACCGGGGGTCATCACCGCTCGGTGTACCTCACCGAGCGCCTGGGCCAGTTACTGCAACAAACACTGAAGAACGTCCAGGTCCGCCACCGCGACCTCTAGCCCCCAGGATCCCACTCGCGATGCCCGCTCAAGAAATAACCATCATCAACAAGCTGGGGCTGCACGCTCGGGCAGCGGCCAAGTTCGTTGGCGTGGCAGGCAAGTTCCAATCCAAGGTACGCGTAGGCCGTACGCCAGAGTCCATGGTCGACGGCAAGAGCATCATGTCCGTGATGATGCTGGCCGCGGGCAAAGGCACGCAGATCCATCTGCATACCGAAGGCGAAGACGAGGATGCGGCACTCCAGGGGCTGATCGAGCTGATCAACAACTACTTCGACGAAGGCGAGTAACCTCGCCCTCTCGCGTCAGGACAACGCGGTATCCATTACCATCATCAGGCAGAAGCCGATGCACAGCCCAAGGCTTGCCAGGCGATGATTGCCGTTGCTGCGTGACTCCGGAATGATCTCCTGAGTCACCACCAGCAACATGGCACCGGCCGCAAAAGCCAGGCCCAGCGGCAGCATCAGTTCGGCGACACTGACCACCCAGGCGCACAGCACCGCCGCCAGCGGCTCTACCAGCCCGGACGCAGCGCCAATCAGGAACGCCTTGAAACGGCCCATGCCCGCACCGGCCAATACCAGCGCGATCACCAACCCCTCCGGCACATCCTGCAGGGCGATGCCCATGGCCAGGCTGTCGGCATCCGCCATGCCACCGCCCGCCGACACGCCAATGGCCATGCCCTCGGGAATGTTGTGGGCAATGATGGCAATCACGAACACCCAGATACGCGCCGGGATCACCGGCTTGCCAGGCGTCGCAACCAAGGCATCAGGCGATACAGCCGACACCTTGCGGTCGACCAGGTACAGGCAGAATGCGCCGAACAACAGGCCGAAGCTGATCAGGCCACCGGCCCCCCACTTGCCGAAGCCGACCGCTTGCGCGGCATCCAGGCCCGGGATGATCAGCGAGAACGCAGTCGCCGCCAGCATCACGCCGGCGCCGAACCCCAGCAGGGTGTCGGCCACCGCCACCGGCATGCTGCGAATCACCAGCACCGGCACCGCGCCCAACGCCGTGCCCAATGCACACAGTGCACCACCCTCCAGCGCGCGCAGCATGCGCGGCTCCAGGTTCAGCCAGGCAAAGCCCTGCACCACCAGCAAGGCAGTGCCCACCAGCAACAGCAGCGTACCCAGCGCCAGCCGAAACAGGCGCACACTGCCAATGGCCATCACATCCGAGCGCATACCGCTACGACTCACACCAGGGCGGCGACGTAGCGACGTTCTACTTCGGACCAGTTGATCACGTTGTAGAAAGCGCCGATGTATTCGGGACGACGATTCTGGTACAGCAGATAGTACGCATGCTCCCAGACATCCAACCCGAGGATCGGCGTGTTGCCACTCATCAGCGGGCTGTCCTGGTTGCCGCTGCTCTCGACCACCAGCGTCTTCTCGGGGGTGACGCTCAGCCATGCCCAGCCACTGCCGAAACGCGTCAGCGCGGCCTTGGTGAAGGCGTCCTTGAACGCCTCGAAGCCGCCCAACTGGTCATCGATCGCCTCGCCGACTGCACCGTGCGGTACACCGCCGCCTTGCGGTGCCATCACTGTCCAGAACAGGCTGTGGTTGGCATGCCCGCCGCCCTGGTTGATGACCGCTGCCTGCAGGTTCTGCGGCAGGGTGTTCACGCTGGCGACCAGCTTCTCGATCGGCCACTCGGCGTATTCGGTGCCCTCGAGGGCGGCATTGAGGTTGTTGATGTAGGTCTGGTGATGCTTGCTGTGGTGGATCTGCATGGTCTGGGTATCGATGTGCGGTTCCAGCGCATCGTAGGCGTAAGGCAATGCAGGCAAGGTATGCGGCATATCAGTGGGTTCCATAGTGAGAGGCTGAGGGCTGTAGTTGTTCCTGGCCGGCGAGCAGGGCCGGTTGCGCCCCTTGGCGATAGAGCAGACGTTCAGTGCGCGGGTACTGGCCGTACTCGCTGATGAAGTTCAACAGTTCGGTATAGGTCGCACCGCTCTGGCGCAACGCTGCGTCGCGCAGCGTCGGCGACAGGCGCTCATCCTGGGCGGTCTGCAGCAGCCGCTGGTGAATGGCGCAGAGGTATTCCGCGCTTTCCTGCGGCTGCTTCAGGCGAAGGTGCAGATCGGCCAGGTTGTGATGCGAGATGACACAGGCGGCCACCGCTTCGTCGGCATCCTGCCAGCGCTCGAACAACACCTGGGCCAAGGCCAGGGCCTGCAAGTACAACTCGCGGGCGTCTACCAGGTCGCCTTGCTGGAACAGGCGGTTGGCTATTTCAGTGGTGCGTTTCCAATGCTGCATGACAAACCTCCAAAAGCGGTGGGCGGTGTCAGATACCGCCAGCCGTGAGCTTTTCCGGATCGAGCAGGGTTTCCAGCTGGCTACGCGGCAGATCGGTGTGCTCCAACGCCACCTCAATGATCGGCCGGCCCTGCTTGTAGGCGGTCTTGGCGATTTCGGCAGCCTTCTGGTAGCCGATGATCGGGTTGAGCGCGGTCACCAGGATCGGGTTGCGCGCCAGGGCTTCCTTGAGCTTGGGTTCATTGACCTTGAAGCTGGCAATCGCCTTGTCGGCCAGCAGGCGGCTGACGTTGGCCATCAGTTCGATGCTGCTGAGCAGGTTCTGCGCAATGATCGGCAGCATCACGTTGAGTTCGAAGTTGCCCGACTGACCGGCCACTGCAATGGTCGCGTCGTTGCCGATGACCTGGGCGGCGACCATGGCGGTGGCTTCCGGGATCACCGGGTTGACCTTGCCTGGCATGATCGAGGAGCCAGGCTGCAGCCCTTCGAGCTCGATTTCACCCAGGCCCGCGAGCGGGCCGGAGTTCATCCAGCGCAGGTCGTTGGCGATCTTCATCAGGGCCACGGCGGTCGCCTTGAGCTGGCCCGAAGCTGCCACCGCAGTGTCCTGCGAGCCGATCAGGGCGAACAGGTTCTCACCCGGCACGAAGGTCACCTGGGTCAGGCTGCTCAGTTGCTGACTGAAACGCGCGGCGAATTCAGGGTGGGCATTGATCCCGGTACCAACAGCGGTGCCGCCCTGGGCCAGCGCCTGCAGGCTTGGCAGCGTATCGTTCAGATGACCGATGGCGGCCTTGATCTGTGCAGCCCAGCCACCCAGCACCTGGCTCATGCGCACAGGCATCGCATCCATCAGGTGGGTACGCCCGGTCTTGATGAACGGGTGCACCTGCTCGGCCTTGTGCTCGATGACCTGCACCAGGTGCTTGAGCGCCGGCAACAACTGCTCGTGCAGGGCCAGCGCGGCACTCACGTGGATGGTGGTGGGGATGATGTCGTTGCTGCTCTGGCCGCAATTGACGTGATCATTGGGGTTGACCGTGTCGCCCAGCACGCGGCTGGCGAGGGTAGCGATCACTTCGTTGGCGTTCATGTTCGAACTGGTGCCGGAACCGGTCTGGTACACATCGACCGGAAAGTGCTGCATGAAATCGCCAGCCAGCAGTTGCTCGACGGCGGTGACGATGGCTGCGCCGTGGGCCTGGCTGATCTGCTCCAGTTCCACGTTGGCCTTGGCCGCAGCAGCCTTGGCCAGCAGCAGTGCACGGATGAACTGGGTCGGCATGCGCTGCCGGCTGACAGGGAAGTTGTTCACCGCGCGCTGGGTCTGGGCACCATACAGGGCCTCGGCCGGCACCTGCAGCTCACCCATGCTGTCACGCTCGATACGGGTATTACTCATCATCAAGTCCTTGCATCAGTTCAGCGAAAGAAATCGAAGGCAGCAGCGTGCAGTTCGCCAGTTGCAGGGCGAAGGGCTGCCAGCGCTGGCCGTGCTCGCCACCGTCGAGCTTGCGCAACTGCAGCAGGGGCTTCCAGGCCTGGTCCAGGCACAGACAGCGCCAATGCCACGGCAGCATGCGATCGCACGCGGTGTCGAGCAACAGGCGGAAGGAAGTCAAGGCGACGGTCCAGGCTGACGTGTCGGTGCAGCAGACCAGGTAACGCCCTTCGGCGAGATAGTGTTCGATCAGGCGCGGCTCGTCGGGCTCGAGCGCGCAGCGAATGCGCCGGCTCAGCCAGCGCCAGTTTTCGAGGTAGGGCAATTCGTGAAGGACAGGTCTCATGAACATCATCGCCTAGATAATGATAGTCATTATTAAGTGATAATCAGAATCAGTTCAAGTGCAACCAAAGGCGAAAAGCAAAAAGCCCGACGCAAGGGCCGGGCTTCAAATAGAGGTGTCAAGGTGTTTGACAGGGCCCCTTCGCTGGCAAGCCAGCTCCCACAGGGTCAGTGTACATCGCACCTTGTGGGAGCTGGCTTGCCAGCGAAGAGGGCGGCTAGGTCAGCTACCCGCGACAGTCATGCGCTCGATCAGCACCGACCCAGTATGAATGTTGCTGCGGGTTTCAAGATCGTTACCGATCGCGACAATTTGCTGGAACATGTCCTTCATGTTGCCCGCGATCGTGACTTCCTGCACGGCGAACTGAATCTCGCCATTCTCCACCCAGTACCCCGCCGCACCGCGCGAATAATCGCCAGTGACCATGTTCAGGCCGTGCCCCATCAGCTCGGTGACCAGCAGACCGCGGCCCATGCGACGCAGCAGCGCTGCCTGGTCTTCAACGCCATGGGTCACATAGAGGTTATGCACACCACCGGCATTGGCGGTACTCGGCAGACCGAGTTTGCGCCCGGAATATGTCCCCAGCACGTACGACACCAGCTCGCCGTTTTCGACGAACGGCTTGGCATAGGTGGCCAGGCCGTCACCGTCGAACGAAGCGCTGCCCAGCGCACGCTGCAGGTGCGGGCGCTCGTCCAGGGTCAGCCAGCTGGGGAACAGGCGCTGCCCCATGCACCCCTCCAGGAAGGACGACTTGCGGTACAGGTTGCCGCCGGAAATCGCCCCGAGGAAGCTGCCGAACAAACCACCGGCCAGCTCCGCCGAAAACAGCACTGGTACCTCGCAGGTGGGTACAGGGCGCGCGCCCAGGCGTGACGCCGCACGCTGCGCCGCGCGTCGACCAATGCTCTGCGGGTCGGCCAGCAACTCGCCCTGGCGGTTCACGTCGTACCAGTAGTCACGCTGCATCTGCCCGTCGCCCTCGGCGATCATCACGCAGCTCAGGCTGTGGCGGGTAGACGCATAGCCGCCGATGAAACCATGGCTGTTACCGTACACGCGGCAACCCTGATGGGTGCTCAACGTGGTGCCATCGGCGTTAAGTATGCGCGCATCGGCATCGAACGCCGCCGCCTCGCAGGCCAGCGCCTTTTCGATCGCCTGCTCGGGCGTGATGTCCCAGGCGTGGTACAGATCGAAGTCTGGCAGGTCACGGGCCATCAGGGCCGGATCGGCAAGGCCGGAGCAGTCATCCTCGGAGGTGTGCCTGGCAATCGCCAGGGCGGCGGCGACGGTCTCGCGAATGGCCTCGCTGCCGCTGGCCGACGTGCTCGCCGAGCCCTTGCGCTGCCCCACATACAAGGTGATGCCAAAGCCCTGGTCGCGGTTGAACTCGACGGTTTCGACTTCACGCTGACGCACCGAGGTCGACAACCCCTGCTCCAGCGACACGGCCACTTCGCAGGCGCTGGCGCCCTGGCGCCGGGCCTCGGCGATAATCTGTTCGACCTGTTCCTGCAACGCCGGCAAGGCCTGCGGACCTACGCTCTGAACTGCACTCATGGTTTTCTCCACTCAAATTCTGCGTTCGGCACGGGTCAATCTACGACCGGACCGGACAAGCGGCCCCCGACTGGTTATCATGGCGGCGATTCTCAGCGGACTGCCCCCATGGTTGATTCTTACGACACCGCCTTTGACGGCGAAAAAAGCAAAACCCAGATCAAGCGCGAGATGCAGGCGCTGGTTGATATGGGCGAGCGCCTCACTACGCTCAAGCCCGATATCCTGGCCAAACTGCCCTTGACCGACGAACTTCGCGCGGCCCTGGAAGAACACAAGCGGCACACCGCCAACGAAGCCAAGCGACGTCACAAGTCGTTCATCGGCAAGCTGATGCGTGACCAGGACATCGACGCGATCCTCGCGCTGCTTGACCAACTCGACGCTTCCTCTCGCCAGTACAACGAGCGGTTCCACAACCTCGAACGCTGGCGTGACCGGCTGATCGAAGGTACCGACGAAGTCCTGGAGAAATTTGTCCAGGAATACCCCGACGCCGATCGCCAGCAGCTGCGCTCGCTGATCCGCCAGGCCCAGCACGAGCTGGCACGCAACAAGGCCCCCAGCGCCAGCCGCAAGATCTTCAAGTACATCCGCGATCTGGACGAGATTCAACGCGGCCTGCGGTGAATTTCGCGACCGGGCAGGCGCCCTGCCCGCCCGGTTTCATCTTCATGCGCCCGTGCCACCCACGGTGATCGCATCGATCTTCAGGGTCGGCTGGCCAACGCCGACAGGCAGCGACTGCCCATCCTTGCCACACGTCCCCACCCCACTGTCCAACGCCAGGTCGTTACCGACCATCGACACCCTGCTCATGGCTTCCGGGCCATTGCCGATCAGCGTCGCGCCCTTGATCGGCGCGGTGATCTTGCCGTCTTCGATCAGGTAGGCCTCGCTGGTGGAGAACACGAACTTGCCGCTGGTGATGTCTACCTGGCCGCCACCGAGGTTGGCGCAGTAGATGCCGCGCTTGACCGAGGCGATGATCTCGGCAGGGTCGCTCTGGCCAGCCCGCATGTAGGTGTTGGTCATGCGCGGCATCGGCAGGTGCGCATAGGACTCGCGCCGGCCGTTGCCGGTGACCGCCATGCCCATCAGGCGCGCGTTGAGCTTGTCCTGCATGTAGCCCTTCAGAATGCCGTTCTCGATCAGCGTGGTGCACTCGGTCGGGGTACCCTCGTCGTCCACGCTCAGCGAACCGCGACGGCCTTCCAGGGTGCCGTCGTCGACAATGGTGCACAGGCTCGACGCAACCTTTTCGCCCAGCTTGCCGCTGTAGGCAGAGCTGCCCTTGCGGTTGAAGTCGCCTTCCAGGCCATGCCCGACCGCTTCGTGCAGCAGCACCCCCGACCAGCCTGCGCCCATCACCACCGGCAAGGTGCCCGCCGGTGCCGGCATCGCCTCCAGGTTGACCAGCGCCTGGCGCAACGCTTCGCGCGCAAAGCCCATGACCCGTTCATCGGTGAAATACCGATAGTCGGTTCGCCCGCCACCGCCGTGCCCGCCGCGCTCGCGACGGCCGTTCTGCTCGACGATCACGCTGACGCTGAAGCGCACCAGCGGCCGTACGTCGGCGGCCAGGCTGCCATCGGCGGCGGCAATCAGAATGCGCTCCCACACCCCGGCCATGCTCACGCTGACCTGCTGAATACGCGGGTCGAGGGCACGCGTGGCGACGTCGACACGCTTGAGCAGCTCGACCTTTTCGGCGCGGCTGAGCACGTCCAGCGGGTTGCCTGGCGCATACAGCGCGGTCACATCCTGGCTCTTGAAGGCCTGCACGCTGCCGTTCTGCCCGGCACGCGAGATCGACCGGGCTGCGCGTGCGGCCGAGGTCAGGGCTTCGAGGTTGATCGCGTTGCTGTAGGCGAAGCCAGTCTTCTCGCCCGACTGGGCACGCACGCCGACGCCCTGGTCGAGGTTGAAGCTGCCTTCCTTGACAATGCCGTCTTCAAGCGCCCAGGACTCCGAAATCTGGCCCTGGAAATACAGGTCGGCGGCGTCGATTCCCGGCCCGGCCAACTCGCCCAGCACCGATTGCAGGCTGTCGAGGGTCAGGCCGCCCGGCGCCAGCAGGTGATCGCTGACAGTGGATAACAACTCGCTCATAGTCACTCCGAGGTGTGCGCAGGCCGCATGGCGCCCTGCGAAAAAAAAGCGCCGGTGCGAGGCCACCGGCATCCGCGTCCGAATGGACGCCTGCTCGCTGCTGTCGCGGGGCGCCAGCAGCACCGCTTCGCCGCTGGCCTGTTGGACGACGATACGCCCCCAGGGGTCGACGATAGCGGCATGGCCATGGGTTTCCCGTGGCCCCGGGTGCGTACCGCCCTGGGCGGCCGCCAATACGTAACACTGTGTCTCTATGGCCCGGGCACGGATCAGCACTTCCCAGTGCGCCGCGCCGGTAACGGCGGTAAACGCCGCCGGTGCCGTGATCAGTTCGGCCCCGGCCTCGCGCAAGGCACTGTACAGCTCGGGAAAACGCAGGTCATAGCACACGCTCAGGCCCACACGCCCTACCGGGGTATCGGCCACCACCACCTGCGCACCGTGGGCATAGTCGTCCGACTCCCGGTAGCGCCCGCGGCTGTCGGCCACATCCACGTCGAACAGGTGCAACTTGTCGTAGCGGGCGACCTGCTCGCCATGCGCGTCGACCAGCAGGGAGCAGGCATGGGCTTTGGCCTCGGGCTGGTCGAGCGGCGGCAACGGCAAGGTGCCCGCTACAATCCATAACCTGAGGTCGCGTGCGGTCTGTTTCAACCACGGCAGTATCGGCCCCTCGCCCAGCGCCTCGGCACGGCCGATGGCCGCGCTGTCGCGCCGGCCCATGGCGGCGAAGTTTTCCGGCAGCACGGCCAGCCGTGCACCGCCTTCGGCAGCCTGTTCAAGCAGGGCCCTGGCCCTGGCCAGGTTGGCCAGCACGTCGTCCTGGCTGACCATTTGAATCACCGCTGACGTCATGTCCATGTCCTAGCGCGACTTTTCGAAAGGTTTGATAAAGCTAATCTTAGGCTCTTTCCACGGCCCCTCGACGCGATAATGCACGCTGGCATAGCGCGCCACCCGATCGCCCAGCAGCCGGTCCACCAGAAACAGCGCACCACCCACCGCCGGCGCACCGACAATCAGTGCGGCCAGGGGCAGGTTGTTGGTCACCGGCAGGGTAACCTGCAAGGTCGCATCGACCCGGTCGCGCACCATGTCCAGGGTGCCGTCCAGCTCAAGATTGCTCGATGGGCCGGTCAGGGTGATCGGCTCGCGGGTCACGTACACCCCGTCGCTGGCCACCAGCAGCCCCTTGACCCGGTCATAGCTCAGGCCCTTGTCGAGCAGGTCGGAGAAATCCAGGCGCAGGCGGCGGCCGATGGAGTTGAAGTTGAGCAGGCCGAATACGCGCAGGGCCTGGGCACCACCCTCGACCTCGACGAACTGGCCCTTGCGCAGCGACGCATCGAGGCTGCCGGAGAACCGTTTGAGGCTGACCCACGCCGGCGAGCCCTGCCAGCGTCCGTCCACGTCCAGGCGGAAATCGCGGCTGGTCACCGTGGGCGCGAAGCCCCACGACTTGAGGATATCGGCGAGGTTCTTGCCTTCCAGGCGCCCCTTGTACCAGCTGTCGCTCTTGCCCGGCGCGCCTTCCCAACCGGCGCTACCGTCAATCACCAGGCCCTTGAGGCTCAAGTCCACGTCATTGAGCGCGACCCCCCCTGGCGGTCGGGCGGGCCTTGAGCGCGAAACTGCCCAGCAGGTCATCGCCGCGAAACAGCTTGCCGATCGTCAGGTCGATTGCCGGGATCTTGCGCGGATCGACCGAGGCCAGCGGGTCAGGAGCATCCGGCGACGTCGCTTCGGCGGGGTCGGCCGGGGGCAGGTGGATGGTCGGCAGGTTGATCACGATCGGCGCGCCCCTGGCATCCGGGATACGCGCATTGCCGATGACCTCCAGGCTGTCCAGGCGCAGGGCCCAGAAGGTGCTGCTACGGTCCAGGCGCACCACCGCCTGGTTGAGCGTCTGGCCAAAGCCCTTGAGCTGGCCGATGCTCAGGTCCACGCTGCTGAGGGTCTGGCGGGCGCTGCCGCCCGGATCGTCACCGGCCACACGCTGCAGCTGTTGCTGCCAGGGTTCCAGGTCCAGCTCGGCCAGGCGCCCGCGCACGCGCAGCCCCTGGCCAGGCGGCAGTTGCGCGGTGCCCGTGCCCAGCAGCAGGTCGCCACGGCCCTGGTCCAGCTTGCCGGCAGGGGCCGCATAGGCAAGCCTGGCGATATCGGCATAGGTGAAGTCAAAACGTCGCTCAGGGCCCTGCAGGTTCATCTTGAACTGGCTGGTGCGGGTTTCATTGGCCGCCTTGCCGAACGGTGGCGGCAGGTCGACCGTCAGGCCCTTGAGGCTGGAGTCGACACTCAACAGGTTTTCACGGCTGCCCACACTCACTTGCAGTTGATACGGCATTTCGCCCGACGCCGGCAGCGCCTGGCTGACCTTCAGCCAGTCGGTCAGCGCCTTGAGTGCGATCTGCCCCTTGGCCGCGATACGGGTCTGCAACTGGCCCGGCTTGCCCTCGGCGAAGATCTGCGCACTGATCGGCTTGTCGAACGCCTGGGCGGTGATGTTCTGGCCACTGAGCCCCTTGTCGAAGTCGAAGCTGAAGTCCCCCTTGAGCTGCCTCAGTTCAAGCGGTGGCTCACTGAGCTTGAGGCGCGCCTGCTCGGTGCTGAAGTCCACCACTACCTTGGGTTGCTCGCCCTTGGCCAGCGGCACATCGAGTTTGAGCTTGCCACGCAGCGGCCCCTCGCCCTCCCAGCCAGCGAAGGTCGGCCCGGTGCCGATCGGGGCCTCCTGCAGGATCTTCACACCGTCCGCCAGGCGCCCGTCGAACCGGCCCTGAAGGTACAGGTGCGAAGGCTCGCCCTGGTTCACATGGGGGATATTCACCTGCACGTCACGCACCTGGGTATCGAGCAACTGCCCGCTGCGGGCATTGACCCGTACCCCGGTGTCCTCGATGAACACATCGCCATCGACCTTGCGCACGTGGGGCCAACCCGGCTGGAAGTCCAGCTCGGCATCATGCACCTTGAAGAACAGGCTGATGCTGCGCGACTCGGGTGTCGCACCATGCGCCAGCGAGCCCTGGTACTGGAAGTAGCCTTCGTCCACCGCACCCTTGAGGATCGCGGTACGCAACCAGTGGTCCAGCGCCGGGCTGAGCACCTGGGGCAGGTACTTGGCGGTGTAGCGTCCGTCGCCGTCCACCAGGCCCACACGCAGGTCCATATAGTCTTCACGGGCCTCGTCGAACAGCAGTCGGATCAGGAAGTCACCGGCGATCCTGCCCTCCTCGCCCAGCACCTGCAGGTACGGTGCGATCAGGGTGAAACCTTCTTGGTCGAGGCGCCAGGTCAGGCGCGCATTGGCTTTGAGGTAATGCCACGGGTCGGCGAAGATCGGCGTCAGGTGCAGCATGAACCTGTCGGTGTCCAGGCGCAGCTCGCCCTGCCCCAGGTCGCCGCTGATGCTGCCGCTGACGTTGCCCGCCGCTGGCGCACCGTGATAGGCATCGAAGCCGACCCGTTCCAGGTTGGCGGCAAAACTCAGGCGCTGGTCACCCTGTGCCTTGGGCCGCAGGTCCAGGCGCACGTTGCGCAGGCCACCAGTCACCTTCAGGCCATCGACCACCGCCATGGCCTTGTCGGGCAATGGCGCCAGCGCGTGCACGATCGGGGTCAACGGGGTCAGGTCGAGGCGATCGGCCTGTACCGTCCACAGTTCATCGGCCTTGTCCGTGGCGGCGCTCTGACGTACCTGTACATGGGATTCCCAGCGCGTCTCGCCCAGGCTCATGGCCAGGGAGTCGAGCACCACCTCGATACCCTCGCCATCGCGGCGCAGCCAGGCGTTGAGCGCCAGGTTGTCCAGCGCCACGGCCTTGCGCTCGGCATAGGCGCCCTTGAGGCGCGGAGCGTTCAGGCGCAACGTCGCAGTCTGCAACTGACCTTTGCTCCAGCCCACCCACACCTCGCCACCGGCGCGCAACTCACTGGCCTTGTACTGGCCCAGCACGCGGGCCGGCAGCCACTTGGACCAGTCGCTCTGCGGCAGGCTCAGGTAAGCGTCTACCGCGCCATCGCGCCACTGCGCGGGGCGCACGCGGCTGCGCAGGCTCAGGCTCACGGGCTGGCCATCGGGCAGGGTCAGGCGCGCATCCAGGCGCTGGCGCACACTGCCGGTCTGCAGGCCAAGGCCGACATAGGTAAGGGTCATGGGGTCGTGGCCGAACGGCTCCAGGGTGACCTGGCTGTCGAGCACCGACACCCTGGACACCACCTGGGAGCGCTCGAGCAACTGCTGCACATCCAGCGGCTGATCGTCCTTGACCGGCAAGCCCTTGAGGCTCCAGCGACCGTTTTCATCTTCACGCAGGTTCAGTTGCAGGCCGCCCAACTCGACCTGGGCAAGGCGCACCTGGCGCGCCCGCAGGCTGGCCCACAGGTCTGGCACGACCTTGACCTCGTCCAGGCGCAACGCACCCGCCCCGTCCCCCAGTTGCACGTCACGCACGTGCAACACAGGTGCAAGTCCGCTCCAGCGGCCCTCCAGCGCACCGATATGCACCGGCATGCCCACCGCCGCCTCAACCTTCTGTTCCACTTCGGCACGGTATTCGGCCACCAGCGGTATGAGTTCACGGCCCAGGCTGACGTACAACGCCACCAGTACCGCAAGCAGGGCACTGATGCCCAGCCCCCAGCGGGTCAGGGTGCCCAGAACGCGGATCAGACGCTCCATGGCAAAGGCTCCCCGTATGGTGCAGTAACTATGGCCCGGTACGCCGGGTTTGCCAGCACGGGAAGTATTTCAGCGCGAGTCAGAGCAGCACCACATCATATTGTTCCTGGGAGTACATCGACTCCACCTGGAAGCGAATGGTTCGCCCGATGAAGGCCTCCAGCTCCGCAACGTTACCTGACTCTTCGTCGAGCAGGCGGTCGACCACCTTCTGGTTGGCCAGCACCCGGTAGCCTTCGGCCTGGTAGGCACGGGCCTCGCGCAGGATCTCGCGGAAGATCTCGTAGCAGATGGTCTCGGGGGTTTTCAGCTTGCCGCGCCCCTGGCAACTGGCACATGGCTCGCACAGCACCTGCTCCAGGCTTTCGCGGGTACGCTTGCGGGTCATCTGCACCAGCCCCAGTTCGGTGATGCCGATGATGTTGGTCTTGGCGTGGTCGCGCTCCAGCTGCTTTTCCAGGGTACGCAGCACCTGGCGCTGGTGCTCTTCGTCTTCCATGTCGATGAAGTCGATGATGATGATCCCGCCGATGTTGCGCAGGCGCAGCTGGCGAGCGATCGCGGTGGCCGCCTCCAGGTTGGTCTTGAAGATGGTCTCTTCGAGGTTGCGGTGGCCGACGAACGCCCCGGTGTTCACATCGATGGTGGTCATCGCCTCGGCCGGGTCGATCACCAGGTAGCCGCCGGACTTGAGCGGCACCTTGCGGTCGAGGGCGCGCTGGATCTCGTCCTCGACCCCATACAGGTCGAAAATCGGGCGCTCGCCCGGGTAGTGCTCCAGGCGGTCGGCGATCTCCGGCATCAGTTCAGCCACGAACTGCGTGGTTTTCTGGAAGGTCTCCCGCGAGTCGATGCGGATCTTCTCGATCTTGGGGTTGACCAGGTCGCGCAGGGTACGCAGGGCCAGGCCCAGGTCTTCGTAGATTTCGGTGGGTGCGCCCACGGTCTTGATCTGCGCGCCGATCTGGTCCCACAGCCGACGCAGGTAGCGGATGTCCATGAGGATTTCATCGGCACCGGCGCCTTCGGCGGCGGTGCGCAGGATGAAACCGCCGGCGTCCTGGATGTTCTCCTGGGCGATGCAGTCGGCCACCACCTGCTTGAGCCGCTCACGCTCGCCCTCATCCTCGATCTTCAACGAGATGCCGACGTGGCTGGTACGCGGCATGTACACCAGGTAGCGCGACGGGATCGACAGTTGCGTGGTCAGGCGCGCGCCCTTGGAGCCGATCGGGTCCTTGGTCACCTGCACCACCAGGCTCTGCCCCTCGTGCACCAGGGCGCTGATGGTCTCGACGGTCGAGCCTTCGCGCTGGGAGATTTCCGACGCATGGATGAACGCGGCGCGCTCCAGGCCGATATCGACAAACGCCGCCTGCATGCCGGGCAGCACCCGCACCACCTTGCCTTTGTAGATATTACCGACGATGCCGCGGCGCTGGGTGCGCTCGACATGCACTTCCTGAAGAACACCGTTCTCCACCACCGCCACGCGTGATTCCATCGGCGTGATATTGATCAGAATCTCTTCACTCATGGCAGGCTCTCGTCAAAGGTCTTCAGCTAATGATGGATTGCCCGGCGGTCGCTGGCGAGCAATAAACAGGTCGGGATGATTCCTCGCTCAACGGGCCGGCAGGCTTTGCCAGCAGGGGATCGCGAAATGATCGAGCAATTCGGCGGTTTCACTCAGCGGCAAGCCCACCACCGCCGAGTAGCTGCCGTGCAGCCCCTTGACGAAAACCGCCGCCAGGCCCTGGATCGCATAGCTGCCGGCCTTGTCCTGCGGCTCGCCGCTGGCCCAGTAGGCCTGGGCTTCGTGCGCGGTGATCTGGCGCAGGCTGACCAGGCTGCCGACCTGCACGCTCAGGCATTGCTCGCCGTCGGTCAGCGCCACGGCAGTCAGTACCTGGTGCTCGCGACCGGACAGCGCCGCCAGCATGGCCAGCGCATCCTCGCGGTGCAGTGGCTTGCCAAGGATCTGCCCGTCGAGCACCACGGCGGTGTCGGCGCCCAGCACGGCCAGCG
>NZ_JAHTBI010000028.1 GCF_019168305.1 Pseudomonas aegrilactucae | reverse complement strand
CTCGCGCTTGGCGTTCAACCTCGTACAAGCCGCCAATCGAGTGCAGCGCCTGCTCTGCCAGCTGGCTTTTATTCGCCACGTGCAGATCGAAAAACTTACGGCGGGCGTGGGCCATGCAGCCGATTTCGGTCATGCCCTTCTCGAAGCCTGCTTTGTAGCCAGCAAAGTCATCGCACACCAGCTTGCCGTTCCACGTGCCGAGGAAGTTACGCGCATGCTCACCGGCCCGGCTCGGGCTGAAGTCATAAACTACAGCTTTAATTGCCGAGAACGGTGTGGTGCAATAAGCCCAGACATAAGCACGGTGAGTTTTCTTCTGTCCGGGCGCAAGCATTTGCACCGGCGTCTCGTCGGCATGGACGACTTGCTGTGCCAAGACAGCTTCTCGCAAGGCATCAACCAACGGTTGAAGCTGCACACCGGTCTGCCCAACCCATTGCGCCAGTGTCGAGCGCGGGATCGCTAAACCGGCGCGCCCGAAAATTTTCTCCTGCCGATATAGCGGCAAGTGGTCAGCAAACTTCGCCACCATCACGTGAGCCAGCAGGCCTGCGGTTGGGATGCCCTTGTCGATCACCTGGGCCGGTACCGGCGCCTGGATCAGTGTTTCGCACTGACGGCAGGCCCACTTTCCACGCACGTGTTGTTCGACGGTGAACACGCCTGGCGTGTAATCCAGCTTCTCGCTGACGTCCTCGCCGATGCGCTGGAGCTGGCAACCGCAGGAGCACTGAGTGCTTTCTGGCTCATGATGAATGACGGTGCGTGGAAACTGAGGCGGCAACGGCGCGCGCTTCGGCTTTTGGAGCACCTCTGCTGGAACTGGAGCCGGAAGCAGTGCCGTCAGCTCGGCGTCGATAGCCTCAAGATCGATGTTAAGCAGATCGTCGAGCAAGCTGCCTTGCTCAGGACTGATCTGCTCGCTGCGCTTGGCAAACCGGTGCCGCTTGAGGAGTGCGATCTCGTGGGTCAACTGCTCGATGATGGTGTCATCGCGGTGGCTCTTTCTGCCCATGGTGTCGACCTTCGACAGCAACTGCGCAGCGAGAGCGCGCAGTTGGTCGGGGGTCATTTGGTCGAGGTTGGGCAAGGAAGTCATGCCGTAGATTTTACCAAAGCAGACCGCCTGCGGCAGCAGGCTCAGACGTTAATTACAGCCTTTTTAAAGGATCGTTATTGCACCGCCAGCGCCAACGCGCTGCCAAGGCAGACCAAGTACCAGGGCCTGAAGTTGCTCGGCATCCAGTTCCAGCTCGCTACCTTGTCGAATGCCTGGCCAGTGGAATTTGCCTTGGTTCAACCGGCGTGCCGCCAGCCAGACACCAATCCCGTCGTGCACCAGCACTTTCATTCGGTTGGCCCGTCGATTGGCGAAGATATAAGCGCAGTGCGGCTTCGCCGCACCGAACACTGTGATAACTCTGGCCAAGGCGGCCTCGGTGCCAGCGCGCATATCCATGGGCTCGGTGGCGAGCCAGATGGCGTCGATGCGGATCATTGAGTAAGACCACGGATAAAACGGGCGCACCCGTCGGGATCGGCCAGCGGCCACTTCACGGTGAGGTTTTGATGGCCGAAAGGAACGTCGATACTGACGGACATTTGCAGATCGGCCTGTGGTGGGGATGGTAGTTTTATCGGAACAAAAGCGGGCAGCGTTGTCGCCTCACAATCACGATAAAGAAGTGATCCATCCCCCGGTCGTCAGGATAGTTGTCGCCTCGCCAGATTTACCTGAAACCAGACCC
>NZ_JAHTBI010000027.1 GCF_019168305.1 Pseudomonas aegrilactucae | reverse complement strand
AAGCCAGCTCCCACAGGATAATCACATGCCCCGAGAACGGTGGGGTACCTGTGGGAGCTGGCTTGCCAGCGAAGGGGCCAGTAGTTACGCCACATCCACCAGCACGATCTCACTGTCTTCCAAAGCCGTCACCCTGAGCACCTGCTCATCTTCCACCGCCACCCCATCCCGGGCTTGGGCGCGCACCCCATTCACATCGATCACGCCCTTGGCCGGTACCAGGTAAGCCCGGCGACCTTCATCGATGCGGTACTCGGCGGTTTCCCCTGCCTTCAGCGTCGCCGCCACCAGCCGTGCATCGGCGCGAATGCTCAAGCTGCCTTCATCCTCCCCACGCCCGCTGGCCAGGGTCACGAAGCCTTCGCCACGCTCCCCTTTAGGGAACGGCCGCACACCCCAGGACGGCGCCTGGCCCACGCTCTGCGGCATCACCCAGATCTGGAAGATGCGCGTGTCCACCGACTCAAGGTTGTACTCGCTGTGGGTGATGCCGGTACCGGCACTCATCACCTGCACGTCACCGGCCTCGGTACGGCCCTTGTTGCCCAGGCTGTCCTGGTGGGTAATGGCACCTTCACGCACATAGGTGATGATCTCCATGTCGCGGTGCGGGTGCGGCGGGAAGCCGCTGCCGGCGGCAATCAGGTCATCGTTCCAGACGCGCAGGGTGCCCCAGTTCATGCGTTGCGGGTCGTAGTACTCGGCGAACGAGAAGTGATGATGGGCATCCAGCCAGCCGTGGTTGGCGTGACCCAGGGTGTTGAAAGGGCGCAGTTGCAGCATGATCGTCTCCTCGGTAATCAGGTTTATGGCGCCTATGATCCATCGAACCAATATCGATAAAAAGCGTAAATATCGGCTCAAAACAATCTACTTATTAGATGTTAGACCTGTGGTAGTTTCCCCGCTTCGTCGCCTAATCCACTGATCTGCAAGCATTCGGCTGGCGATTTGGCGGCGATGGAGCGAACATGGCCGCTGATTGAAGTCCTTACCGGAGTCGGTGTGTCTCAAGAGCGTCCCAAGCTACCCTCGGATCTAACCCCGCCAGCGCAACTGCCCTGGGTCAAACGCCTCGCTGCGCGCCTGCTCGGCCGTGGCTTGAGCCGTCTGCAGGCGCAGCACCGCGACTCCTGGTTCCAGGGCCATGCCAACGGCCAGCGCACCGGGCACGCCGATGGCCTGCGCGAAGGCTACGAAGAAGGGCGCGTGGACGGTTACGAAGCCGGTCGCCAGGTGCTGGTGATCCGCGATACGCGCCCCGACGCGCATGCGGTGCCGGGGGTGGATGACGCCCTGTTCGATGACTGGCGCCTGCCCCTGACCGCCGAACTCAAGAAGCGCTTCAAGGCCGACGTGGCCCAGCGCCTGCCGGCCCACGCACAACCGAGCGCGGCGCAGTGGAAGATGATCTTCAGCGACACCCCGTCCACCTGCGTGATCGCCGGCGCCGGTGCCGGCAAGTCGACCTCGCTGGTGCTGCGCATCCTGTTGCTGTGCCACTACCTCGGTTTCGAGCTGGAGGCGATGACCGTGGTCACCTTCACCCGCGAGTCACGCAAGGACTTCATCGCGCGCCTGGTGCAGGTGTTCGGCCTGTGGCAACTGAGCCTGAGCCCGGTGCAGGCGCGCGAGCTGGTGCGTACCTTCCATTCGCGCATTCTGCCGCTGGTACGCAGCCTGCCCGGGTTCAGCCAGGTGCGTGCGTTCGAGACCCTGGGCAACGAGCAGGCGGGCGGCACAGAGGCCAGCGTCGACAGCAACCCGTTCGACCTGCGCATCAACGATGCCCAGCGCCAGCAACTGAACCTGTGCTACCGCGACCTGCTGGGCAGCAGCCCGCGCTTTGCCGAACTCATCAGCGGTCTGCGCCGCGAAGCCTTGCAGCTCAAGGCGCTGGACCGTGACCACCCCGACGTGCAGAAACGCGTGGCGGTGACCCAGTTGTCGGCCAGCCGCGATGAAGAACTGTGCGATGTGATCGAGGACCTGTGGTTCCAGGCCGGTGCCTGGCCGATCAAGGGCATCGAGCCCAGCCGCGAAACCGTCGAGATCAACGGCAGCCGCTTCCACTTCCATGGCCATATCGCCGAGCTCGACGCCTGGGTGGTACTGGGCTTGGACCCCAAGGAGAACCAGCAGTACAAGCGCCCAGGCGCCAAGCTGCCGGTGTGGGCCGAGTGGGTGATCAAGCGCACGCTGTTCCAGGCCTTCTGCGACAAGCCGGTGATCTGGCTGGAGAACTACGCGGCGGCCAGGCGCCTGACCGCGTCCCTGGCCGGTGATGCGGTGGCGGGCCCTGGCTTCGACTACAAGGTGAAGGGCGAGCTGGGCGCGGCGCCGCTGCTGGATGCGTTCGTCAGTGCTGCGGCGTTCATCGAGAACCTGGGCCTGGACGTGAGCGTGGCGGTGGGCGGCATGAGCTTCGCTCAGGGCGATACCGACGCGCAGTTCTTCGAGGCCCTGAGCCTGTACTGGAAGGCGCTGGAAGGCCACCTGCTCAAGCAGTCGCCGCCGGTGATGAGCTACAACCGCATGTTCGCGCTGTTCGGCGAGAACAACCCGGAAAACCTGTGCCTGCTGCCCGACCCGATGCTGCGCCCGCTGGCGCACCTGATGATCGACGAGTTCCAGGACGTGTCGCCGCAGATCGTGTCGTGGCTGCGCGCCTGCCTGCGCGAGATTCGCCGGCGTGGCCCGGCCATGCACGTGGGGCAGGTGGCGCAACACTCCTCGTTGCTGTGCGTGGGCGATGACTGGCAGTCGATCTATGGCTGGCGCGGCAGTTCGCCCAAGTATTTCATGGAGTTCGCCAAGCAGTTCGTCGCCCCCAGCAGCACGCGTGTGATGCTGGTCGACAACTACCGCAGCCACCAGCACATCATCGATGCCGCCGAGCACGTCGTCCGGTCCGCCCCTGCGATCACCGGCAAGAAGGCCCGCGCCTGCGGCCCAGCGGCCGAGCAGCCGGTGCCGGTGAGGGTCATGGAGCGCGACGAAGCCGCGCTGGCCCAGCAACTGATGGACCATTACCGCGACGGTGAAACAGTGATGCTGCTGTACCGCAAGAGCGTCGACAAGTCGGTGATTGCCGAGCACCTGCAGCCGCTGCTGAACCATGAAGCCAGCCTGCCGGCGGCGCAACGGCGTTTTCGCCAGTTGACCTACCACAGTGCCAAGGGGTTGCAGGCCGACGCGGTGTTCATGCTCGGCGATTGCCAGCACCTGACCCGCTCACCGTACAAGAACCAGGTCTACCGCCAGGCCGGGCTGGGCCGCGCCGGTGACCCCGAAGGCTACGACAACGCGCAGAAGGACGAAATCCTGCGCCTGGCCTATGTGGCGATCACGCGTGCGGTCAAGCACTGCTACTGGCACGTGGAGACGCCGACCGGGGAGGCGGCGAACCTGCCCCGGGCGTCTGTTCAGGTGGACGGGAAGAAGGCGTTCTTCGAGGACCTGCGCGTGGCACAGCCTCAGGACGCCTCGCGGTAGGGGTTGCGCGGGTCGTGCAGCCAGTCCAGGAACGGCTTGCCGGTGTCCTGGGGGACCATCTCGATGCAGTCCTGCACCGGGCAGGTGATCTGGCACAGGTTGCAGCCCACGCACTCGGCGTCGATCACCTCGTACAGGTGACCGCCGCCTGGTTTGCCGAGGCTGGCAATGGCCTGGTGCGAGGTGTCTTCGCAGGCGATATGGCAGCGCCCGCAACCGATGCACGCCTGCTGGTCGATCCTGGCGATCACCTGGTAGTTGATGTCCAGGTACTTCCAGTCGGTGGTATGGCCCACCGCGCGTCCGCTGAAGTCCTGCAGGGTGCGGTAGCCCTGGCTGTCCATCCAGCGTGACAGGCCATCCTTCATCTCCTCGACGATACGAAACCCGTGCAGCATGGCGGCGGTGCACACCTGTACCGCGCCGCACCCCAGCGCGATGAATTCGGCGGCATCGCGCCAGCTGCCGATGCCGCCGATGCCGCTGATGGGCAGGCCGCGGGTTGCCGGGTCGCGGGCGATCTCGGCGACCATGTTCAGCGCGATCGGCTTGACCGCCGAACCGCAGTAGCCGCCATGGGTACTGGCTTCGCCGACGATGGGCAGGGCGATCATGCGCTCCAGGTCCACGCTGGTGATGGAGTTGATGGTGTTGATCAGCGACACCGCGTCGGCGCCACCCCGATGCGCAGCCCGGGCTGACTGGCGGATATCGGTGATATTGGGCGTGAGCTTGACGATCACCGGCAGCGAGCAGTAGGTCTTGCACCAGCGCGTCACCTGCTCGACGTACTCCGGCACCTGGCCGACCGCCGCGCCCATGCCGCGCTCGGGCATGCCGTGCGGGCAGCCGAAGTTCAGCTCGATACCGTCCGCTCCGGTGGCCTCCACCAGTGGCAGGATGGCCTTCCACGATTGCTCGACGCACGGCACCATCAGCGACACGATCAGTGCGCGGTCGGGCCAGTCCTTCTTCACCTGGGTGATTTCCCGCAGGTTGATCTCCAGCGAGCGGTCGGTGATCAGTTCGATGTTGTTGATCCCCAGCACTTCGCGGTTGGGCCCGTAGTGCGCCGAATAGCGCGATGACACGTTGACCGCGGCGGGGTCCTCCCCCAGGGTTTTCCAGACTACGCCGCCCCAGCCGGCCTCGAACGCGCGAACCACGTTGTAGGCCTTGTCGGTGGGCGGTGCGGAGGCCAGCCAGAACGGGTTGGGCGCCTTGATACCAGCAAATTCGATCGACAGGTCTGCCATTTATGCGGCCTCCACAGTCAGGGTCAGTTGGGCATGGATCGCCTCGGCGGCGCGCTTGCCATGCTGCACGGCCTGCACGGTGAGGTCCTGGCCCAGGTGGGTGCAGTCGCCGCCGGCGTACACGCCCGGCAGGCTGGTACGCAATTGCTCGTCCACCCGGATGCGTTCGCCGTCGCGCGCCAGCTGGGCGGCCTGCGGGTCGCTCAGGGCCTGGTCGTCGAACGACTGGCCGATGGCCTTGAAAATGGCGTCGGCAGCCAGCTCGAAAGTCTGCCCGGTGGTCTGCAGGCGCCCGTCCACAAGGTGGGTGCGGGCAAAGCGCATGCCGCGCACCCGGCCCTGGTCATCCAGCAGCACCTGCTCGGGCTGGGCCCAGGTCAACAGGCGCACCTGATTGGCCTTGGCGATATCCTGCTCGTGCACGGTCGCGCCCATGTCCTCCAGGCCGCGGCGGTACACCAGGTTGACGTCATGCGCGCCCAGGCGGGCCATCTGCACCGCCATGTCGATGGCGGTGTTGCCGGCGCCCAGCACGATGCAGCGGTCGGCCAGGGGCAGGGTGCTCAGGTCGTCGGCCTGGCGCAGCTCGCGGATGTACTCGGTGGCGCTGAGCAGGCCGGGCGCGGCTTCGTTGGGCATGCCCAGCTGGCGGCTGGCATTCAGGCCAAGGCCCAGGAACACGGCGTCGAACTGCTGTTGCAGTTCGCCCAGGCTGAGGGTGTCGCCCAGTGCCTGGCCGTGGCGGATCTCGATGCCACCGATCTGCAGCACGAAGTCCAGCTCCTGCTGGGCGAAGTCATCCACCAGCTTGTACTTGGCGATGCCGTATTCGTTGAGGCCGCCGGCTTTTTCCCGCGCCTCGAAGATCACCACGTCATGCCCGTGCCAGGCCAGCCGGTGCGCGCACGACAACCCGGCTGGGCCGGCGCCGACCACGGCAATGCGCTTGCCGGTGCTGGCGGCGCGCTGGAAGGGGTGCTCGGTGAATTCGGCATGGTCGACCGCGTAGCGTTGCAGCAGGCCGATCAGTACCGGCGCGCATTCCTGCGCGCTGTTGCGCACGCAGGCCTGCTGGCACAGGATCTCGGTGGGGCAGACGCGCGCGCAGCTGCCGCCCAGGATGTTGGCCGAGAGGATCTTCACCGCGGCGCCCTGCACGTTGTCCTGCTGGATATTGCGGATAAAGGAGGGGATGTCGATATCGCTGGGGCAGGCGTTGACGCACGGTGCGTCGTAGCAATACAGGCAGCGTGCGCTTTCGGCGGCGGCCTGGCGTGCGGTGAGGGGTGGGGCCAGGTCGCTGAAGTGCGTGGCCAGCGTGGCGTTGTCTTCCTGCGGATGCGGGAGGTGGGTCAAGGCGTTGATCACGGTAGTGGCCTCTTTGTCTTTCTCGTTAGATGGGCGCGGGTGCGCCTTTCGCTGGCAAGCCAGCTCCCACAGGTTTTTCGAGCACTGTGAAACCCTGTGGGAGCTGGCTGCCAGCGAAGCTCTTGATGTCAGCGCTTGACTGCAGACGGCCTGCACTGCTCGGCGCGCTTGCTCAGCAGGTCGAACACCGCCGGATATGCCGGCCGCTCGACATAGCGCCCCGCACCGCGCTCGGCGCGCAAGTCGCCGTCGGCCCACACCAGCTTGCCCTGGCTGATGGTGTGGCTGGGCACCCCACGCACCGTCTTGCCTTCAAAGATATTGAAGTCGACGTTCTGGTGGTGCGTCCTGGCCGAAATCGTGCGCGTGCCTTGCGGGTCCCACAGCACCAGGTCGGCATCGGCGCCCACCTTCAGCGCACCCTTGCGCGGGTACAGGTTGAAGATCCTGGCGGTGTTGGTGGAGGTGAGGGCGACAAAGTCCTGCATCGACAGCCGACCCGTGTTAACGCCCTCATCCCACAGCACCGCCATGCGGTCTTCGATACCGGCCGTGCCGTTGGGGATACGGCTGAAGTCATCCCGCCCGGCCGCTTTCTGCTCTGCGCAGAAGCAGCAGTGGTCGGTGGCGGTGGTGTGCAGGTTGCCGGACTGCAACCCCTGCCACAGCGCCTCCTGGTGCCCGCGCGGGCGAAACGGCGGGCTCATCACGTAACCGGCAGCGGTCTGCCAGTCGGGATGGCGGTATACGCTGTCGTCCAGCAGCAGGTGCCCGGCCAGCACCTCGCCGTACACCGGCTGGCCCTTGGCCCGGGCGTAGGTGATCTCGTCCAGCGCTTCACGGGTCGACACGTGCACCAGGTACAGCGGCGTGCCGAGGGTTTCGGCAATGCGGATGGCGCGGCTGGCGGCTTCGCCCTCCACCTGCGAGGGGCGCGACAGCGGGTGCGCCTCGGGCCCGGTGATGCCCTGGGCCAGCAGCTTGCGCTGCAGGTGGTAGACCAGTTCGCCGTTTTCGGCATGCACCGTGGGCACTGCGCCCAGCTCCAGGCAGCGCTCGAAGCTGGCCACCAGGGTGTCGTCGGCGGCCATGATCGCGTTCTTGTAGGCCATGAAGTGCTTGAAGCTGTTGACCCCGTGCTGGCTGACCAGCTCGGCCATCTCTTCACGCACCTGCTCGCTCCACCAGGTAATGGCCACGTGGAAGCCATAGTCGGCCGCCGACTTCTCGGCCCAGCCACGCCACTGGTGAAAGGCTTCAAGCAGCGATTGCTGAGGGTTGGGAATCACGAAGTCGATGATCGAGGTGGTGCCGCCGGCCAGGCCCGCAGCGGTGCCGGTGTAGAAGTCCTCGCTGGCCACCGTGCCCATGAAGGGCAACTGCATGTGGGTGTGCGGGTCGATGCCGCCGGGCATCAGGTATTGCCCGCTGCCATCGAGCACCGTACAGCCGGCCGGTACCTCAAGGTTGTCGCCGATGGCCCGGATCAGGCCCTCGGCGCAGTACACATCGGCTTTGTAGCTTTCATCATGGGTAATCAGGGTGGCGCCACGAATCAAAAGCGTCATCACGAAGCTCCTCGCAGGCTTGACCGGTTTTTACCGGCTCTAGATTTTTGTATTGATCGGCATCGGAGTAATCCTGGCAGTGCCGTCAAGATTTGAATCTAGTTGGCGATCCGGGATTGGGCAAGATTATTTTTTATAAGCATATTCCTTAATTAAATCGTTGTTTTTTATGGATAAAGATACCTGGCTCGGCCTTCGGGGAACTCTCCTGAGTACCTGCCTTGCTTGACAGCAAGCGTAAATGGTCAAGATTTCTCAGATCACCTGACCGTGATTGCCTTGCTGCAGATGCAAGACTCCCGCACCTCGCGTACGAGGTGCACATAACCAGAAAAGTGGAGCGGCCATGCACCAGACCCGATCGCAAGTGAGCGAGCGTGACGGCTTGTTCGAGCTCGACGCCGGCACCGACGTCCTCGACAGCCCCCGCTATAACCACGACATCGCCCCGACCAAGGTGGGGCAGCGCACCTGGAACAAATGGCACATCACTGCGCTGTGGGTCGGCATGTCGATCTGCGTGCCCACCTACACCCTGGGCGGCGTACTCACGGCGTATTTCGGCCTGACGGTGGGCGAGGCGCTGCTGGCGATTCTGCTGGCCAACACCATCGTGCTGATCCCGCTGACCCTCAATGCCTTCCCTGGCACCAAGTACGGCATTCCCTTCCCTGTGCTGCTGCGCTCCTCGTTCGGCATCATCGGCTCCAACGTACCGTGCCTGATCCGCGCGCTGGTGGCGTGCGGCTGGTTCGGTATCCAGACGATGTTCGGCGGGCTGGCCATCCACCTGTTCCTCGGCTCGATCTGGCCGGAGTGGAAGGCCCTGGGCGGCACCGGCGAGGTCATCGGCTTCATGCTGTTCTGGTGCTTGAACCTGTGGGTGGTGCTGCGCGGCGCCGAGTCGATCAAGTGGCTCGAAACACTCTCGGCACCCTTGCTGGTGCTGGTGGGCGCGGGGCTGCTGGTGTGGGCCTTGCCCAACGTGTCGATCAGCGAACTGATGGCGCAACCGCCCAAGCGCCCTGAAGGCGCCAGCGTCACGGGCTACTTCTTTGCCGGGCTGACCGCCATGGTGGGCTTCTGGGCCACCTTGTCGCTGAACATCCCCGACTTCAGCCGCTACGCCAAAAGCCAGAAGGACCAGATCCTGGGGCAGATCTTCGGCCTGCCGCTGACCATGTTCCTGTTCGCTGCACTGGGCGTGGTGCTGACGGCCGCGTCGGCCTCGCTGGTGGGCCAGACAGTCTCCGACCCGGTGAGCCTGATCGGGCATATCCAGAGCCCGGTGTGGGTGGCCCTGGCCATGGCGCTGATCATCATCGCTACGCTGTCGACCAATACCGCAGCCAACATCGTGTCGCCCACCAACGACCTCCAGAACCTGGCGCCCAAATGGATCGGGCGCACCACCGCGGTGCTGCTCACCGGGCTGGTCGGCCTGCTGCTGATGGGGCATGAACTGCTCAAGAAACTGGGCGTGATCGTGTCTGACGTAAGCCTGGAGTCGGTGTACTCCAACTGGTTGCTGGGTTACTCGAGCCTGCTCGGGCCGATTGCCGGGATCATGGTGGTGGACTACTTCCTGCTGCGCAAACAGACCCTGGACCTCGCCGGGCTGTACCGCGACGACGTGTACCCGGCCTGGAACCTGGCCGGCTTCATTGCCTTCGGGGTGCCGGTGCTGCTGACCCTGTTGTCGCTGCACAGCCCGGCCTTCAGCTGGTTCTACGACTTTGGCTGGTTCACCGGCTCTGCGCTGGGCGGGGTGATCTATTACGCCCTGGGCAGCCTGAGGGGCGCCCGTGCCACCAGCCTCAAACCCACCGTGTAAACCCACGGCCCGCAGAGGCCGGCCATGCAGGAGATGCTCATGCAAACCCAGGACGTTCTGCAAAGTACCCAGGCACATATCAATGGCGAGCGCCTCTGGCAGTCGCTGATGGAACTGGCGCAGCTCGGTGCCACGCCCAAGGGCGGCGTGTGCCGGCTGGCCCTGACCGACCTCGACCGCCAGGCCCGCGACCTGTTTGTGACCTGGGCCGAGCAGGCCGGTTGCACCGTGAGCGTGGATGGCGTGGGCAATATCTTCGCCCGCCGTGCTGGTCGCAACCCCGCGTTGGCGCCTGTGATGACCGGCAGCCATATCGATACCCAGCCCACCGGGGGCAAGTTCGATGGGTGTTTTGGTGTGCTGGCTGGTTTAGAAGTTTTGCGTACTATCAATGACTTGCAGATAGAAACTGAGGCTCCACTTGAGGTTGTAGTGTGGACCAACGAGGAGGGCTCGCGGTTTGCGCCGTGCATGATGGGCTCGGGGGTTTTTGCCGAAAAATTCACCCTTGAAGAAACCCTGGCCAAGGTCGACGCCCAAGGCGTAAGTGTGCGCGAGGCGCTGGATGCGATCGGCTACGCCGGTGAGCGCGCGGTCAGCGGGCACCCGGTGGGCGCGTATTTCGAGGCACATATCGAACAGGGCCCGATCCTGGAAGACCAGCGCAAGACCATCGGCGTAGTGCTGGGGGCGCTGGGGCAGAAATGGTTCGACCTGACCCTGCGCGGCGTCGAGGCGCACGCCGGGCCCACGCCCATGCACTTGCGCAAGGACGCCCTGGTCGGCGCCAGTGCAGTGGTGGCCGCGGTCAACCGCGTGGCGTTGGAGCACCAACCGCATGCATGCGGCACGGTGGGCTGCCTGCAGGCATATCCAGGCTCGCGCAATGTGATCCCGGGCGAGGTGCGCATGACCCTGGACTTGCGGCACCTGGAGCCGGCGCGGCTGGACTCGATGATCGCGAATGTGAAGGACGTGATTGCCTCGACCACGCAGCAGCACGGGTTGACCTACACGTTGACGCCCACCGCGGATTTCCCGCCGCTGTACTTCGACAAGGGCTGTGTGGAGGCGGTGCGGGGCGCTGCTCAGGGGCTGGGGTTGTCGCATATGGATATCGTCAGTGGTGCAGGGCACGACGCGATCTTCCTCGCCGAGCTGGGCCCGGCGGGGATGATTTTTGTGCCGTGCGAGGGTGGCATCAGCCATAACGAGATCGAGAATGCCGACCCCAGGGACCTGGCGGCGGGGTGCGCTGTGCTGTTGCGAGCCATGCTGGCGGCGGCGCAGGCGGTGGCACAGAGGGAGGCGGCCTAGGTGATAAAGAGGATTGTATTTACCTTGCAAGTTACTGATTTTCAATAATTAAAAATCAGAACCTAATGGTGTTTCCAGGCTGTGTCTGCAGTCCTTCTCGCCAACAGGGCCGGTTCCTGCTGGGCCGGTGTTGTTGGTGAGGGGGTGAATCTGTTCAGCCGCACGCCGCGTTTTTTTTGTCGATTGCGTGCCGGAGGGCGTATAAACTGCACGCCACTTTGCTGGTCGCTACCTGAACCGGCAGCTGAAACAAGAGAGTCGAGATGGGCGCACAGTGGAAAGCCAAGCATAGAGAAGTAGCAGCCAACGCCAAAGGCAAGATCATGGGCAAGCTGTCCAAGGAGATCCAGATCGCGGCAAAGGCCGGTGCCGACCCGGACATGAACCCGCGCCTGCGCCTGGCCGTGGAACAGGCCAAGAAGGCCTCGATGACCAAAGAGACCCTGGAGCGCGCGATCCGCAAGGGCGCGGGCCTGGATGGCGACGCGGTGCAGTACCAGCATGTCACCTACGAAGGTTTTGCACCGCATCAGGTGCCGCTGATCGTCGAGTGCCTGACCGACAACGTCAACCGTACCGTGGCGCAGATCCGCGTGCTGTTTCGCAAGGGCCAGTTGGGCGCCTCGGGTTCGGTGGCCTGGGACTTCAACCACGTAGGTTTGATCGAAGCCACCCCGGACACTGCGGATGCCGACCCGGAAATGGCGGCCATCGAAGCCGGTGCACAGGACTTCGAAGAAGGTGAAGAAGAGGGCGCGACCCTGTTCATTACCGATACCACCGACCTGGACGCGGTGCAGAAGGCATTGCCCAAGCAGGGCTTCAAGGTGGTCTCGGCCAAGATCGGCTATACGCCCAAGAACCCGGTCAGCGGGCTCAGCGACGAGCAGATGGCCGAAGTCGAGGCGTTCCTGGAAGCCATCGACGACAACGACGACGTGCAGAACGTGTACGTCGGGTTGGCGGGCTGATCCAGGCGGCCTGGGGCCCCTGAGGGCCCCTTCGCCGGCAAGCCAGCTCCCACAGGTTTTGCGGTGTGTACAAAACCTGTGGGAGCTGGCTTGCCAGCGAAGCAGGCGCCGCCGATTACCCGGCCAACGCCTGTTCGATCTGCGCAAAGTCAGGCCTGCCCAGCACCTGCGGCTCGACACAGCGCGCCTGCAACGCTACCAACCTCTCCGGTCGTTCCTCGCAGCGCTCCAGCAATTCCCCCAGCAACACGCCGAACGCGCGCACCTCGATACGCTGCAACGCCGCAGCCGACTCACTGCCATCCTGCGGATAAAACGATGCCGCGCCGAAATCCCCAAGCAAACCGTTGCCCTGTTCATCGCACAGGATGTTGTGCGCATACAGGTCGCCATGGGCAATCCCGCGCTGGTGCAGGTGCGCCGCTACCGAGGCGATTGCCGCCACCAGACGCTCGACCTGCGCGCTACCCAGCCGGCGCTCGGCCGGGTAGCTGTCGCGGGTGCAGGACTGCAGGCTGGGCGGCCCGGCCAGGTTGAACCAGTGTGGGTCGATCAACGCCATCACCAGCCCCGGCAACTGCTGCGGATGGTTGTCCAGTTGCCCCAGCAGCCCGACCAGGTGCGGGTGCACGCCCGCCGCCACGCACGCGTGCATTTCGTTGAGCGGCGAGCCGTCGCTGGTCATCCGGCCCTTGTACAGCTTGACTGCCACCTCCCGCCCGGCGACCTGCGCCCGGTGAATCACGCCAGAGGCGCCCTGGCCCAGCACTTCGCCCAGCGCCACCGCAGGCCAGTCGATACGCGCACAGTCGCCAGGCGAAGGAGGGGCACAGTAGCCGGCCGGTAGTGGATTGCCGGCATAGGCCAGCCACGCCATGTTCGGCATCGTCAGCAACCAGCCCGGCAGCTCGCGCAGTTGATTGGCCGAGACCCGCAACAGCTCCAGCCGCTCGCAGCGCGCAAGGCTGGCGGGCAGGGCACGCAGTTGATTGCCGGCCAGCATCAGCTTCTGCAGGCGGCTGCAGTCGCCCAGCGCATAGGGCAACGCCTGCAGGCAGTTGTCGGTCAGTACCAGGGCGCGCAAGCGAGGGCCCAGTGCTTGGGCAGGCAGGTGCTCGATACGGTTGCTCTTGAACCCCAGCATCTCCAGTCGGGCACACTGGCCGACACTGGCCGGCACCTCGGTGAACCGATTGTTGGAGCAGAACAGGATCTTCAGCCGATGCAGCCGCCCCAGGTCAGGCGGCAGGCTGTGCAGGGCGTTGCCGCTCAGGTTGAGCACTTCGAGGCTGTCGGCCAGCTCGAAGATTTCAGGCGGGAAATGCTCAAGTGCGCAGCTCAGGTCGAGGCGCGTCACACCGGCCAGGCGGCCGGCTTTCAGATCGTCAAGGGTGTGCATGAAGGCAGGGGCGCATGGGCAAGAAGGACGGCCGCCATGATACCCGACTTAAGTCCCATGGCAGGCTGGCGATTGGCGTCCATACTCGATATTCGCCCTTTTAATAACAACAAAGTTCAGGGTTCTCCGTCGATGACTTATCAGCACAGTTACGCGCGTTCCATTGCCGATCCCGCCGCCTTCTGGGCCGAACAGGCTGACCACCTGGCCTGGTACCGCAAGCCTGCACGCACCCTCACGCAGAATGCCGATGGCACCCACCAGTGGTTCGCTGACGGGCGCCTCAACAGCTGTTACCTGGCCCTGGACCATCAGATCGAGCAAGGCCGAGGCGAGCAGGCTGCACTGATCTACGACTCACCGGTGACCGGCACCCAGCAGACCTTCACCTTCGTGCAACTGCGCGACGAGGTGGCGCGGCTGGCCGGCCTGCTGCGCGAACTGGGGGTGCAGCAGGGCGACGGGGTGATCATCTACATGCCGATGGTGCCGCAGGCGGCCATGGCGATGCTCGCCTGCGCGCGCATAGGCGCCGTGCATTCGGTGGTGTTCGGCGGCTTTGCCGCCAACGAACTGGCCCTGCGCATCGATGACGCCCGGCCCACGTTGCTGCTCACCGCGTCTTGCGGGCTGGAGTTCGACCGGGTCATCGAGTACAAACCGCTGGTGGACAAGGCCCTGCAACTGGCCAGCCATCAGCCGCGCAAGGTGCTGGTGCTGCAGCGCCAGCAGGTGCGAGCCGAACTGATCGAAGGCCGCGACCTGGACTGGCAGGCCGCGCTGGCCACGGCCACCCCGGTGCCGCCGGTGCAGGTGGCGGCGGGTGATGCGCTGTACATCATTTAGGGGTAGCTGTTAACTGTTAGCTTATAAATAGTTCCACAATTTCAGGTGCTTACAGCTCCTAACAGTTTTTTCAGATTCGGGGCTGTTCGACGAACGGTCGTTATTGGAGAGCAGTCGTTAGGAAGCCAATTCACCGCGTCCCATGCATCGTTGTTCCTACCACCCTCGCCATCAGCAAGCTTAAGGTCGTTACCTAAATCCCGGCTTGGTTTCGGTGATCGCTAATGCTTCAGGGATGGCATGGCGAGTTAGTCGACGATTCCCGGGGGGAGTGCGGGTGAGGAGCTAGCAGTCGAGGGGCTAGGCATGATGTTCTGACGGAACACCGGATGAGCCCCTTCGAGCCCCCCAGCCTTCAAAGCCCTGCATTACTACAAGCCAAGATCCCTCCCGAAGATAATCTCGGCCAACTGTGGAGGGGCAGTTCCGTCATCAATCCACCATTGAAGCGCAGCCAGAAGAAAAGCTTCCCATACCGATTCAGGGATCCGAACCACTCTGCGCAAATTCCAATTTCCGAATACTGTACTACCGCGCTTTAGTGAACGTCGCAGCAAACGCATGATAAGACGTTCTATTACTGTGCGCCCTTGATGGTCGGAAAGTTGGGTCGAGGGGGTTGGACGATAAATATAATCCGGCGCAGATGCGCAGTTTTTGATTTCATCAGAGATGACGACTGGGGTTTTCAGGGATACAGCCGCATGAAGAATTGACCTGGTGGCTTGCAGATCGAACCGGAGCGACGGATCTGTTAGATGCTTTACGATTGGAGAGGGCTCTGTGTAATAGGACGCCATCTGAGAGTTTATGCAATGAGAAAAGTTAGGGTGCCCCGTCCATATGTGCACGAGCTGCACTCCCGGATTTAAACATGCGCCTATGACTTGTCGCGCTTGCGTAAGGATTTTTCTGTTTGACATGATCAGCTCTTCTCAGTGTTCGAAAAATTGCGAATGTCAAAATGGTATGAGACGGTTAATGACGATCCACTGCCTATAAATGCTAATGCTCAGAAATTTCGACTGTGCTGAAGCATCGAGGTGGTGCAGCCTGAAAGATTCCGAGCCAACCTCAATTCGCTGAATACCTGGCCTCCTAGATTGTCAGGAATCCGTTGCGAACAAAGAATTTTGAAATCAAATCTCTGATGACCTCACGATTCTCAAACGCCTGCTTGATCGAGTACCCTGCCTTCATTATCTGATCAACGGCCTGATATTCCACCTGACTTACGAAGGCCTTAGTTCTTTCCTTGTCAAGACGCAGCTCCGGTAGTGGCTTCCCAGAATTCTCGTACACGAGCCCTTGCATAATGCCGCAAATGCAATTTCCAAATCCTTGGGCGTAAAAGTGGGGTGTGGTTTTCAGATGCTTCGCTAGCAGTTCACTGAAGTAGCTTATGTCCGCCTCACCAAGCAAGGCGCGAAGCTGCCCAAAATCAACGTGGATGCCAATGCTGGGATCTTGGCATTCAAACATTGACTGGTACTCTTCAATCGTCTCCTTGGAGGGTGAAAGCGCTAAATATGCTTCGTTACACCCTGCTAGCGGCTCATGAAAGATCTGATCGGTGGCCTTACCCGCCTCGTCAAGGGATGGGAAAAGAGCCGCAGCGATCGCTCGGACGAAATGCCAGGCCTCGTTGTCTTCCAGATTTATCTCGACGCTCAAGAAGCCCCGGAAAGCCTTCAGATCTTTCCAGCTCGTGAAGGCTGTGATGGGCTCTTTGGTGATCGAGAGGAAGGCATTGAAGGCATACAGGCTTCCCCATATATCCACTTGGGCACAGGCGGCATCGACCTTATGCTTGACGGCCTCTTCATTCAGCACGCCTAAGCGACGAAGAGTGCCCCTGTCATGAAGCTTGATTTGCGTGAGAGTGATCATTCTGAGTGGTACCTCGTGTTCACGTTGAGGTGGGCTAGATGTCCGTGGATGAACTCAGGGTAGCATGGGTTTTTGATTGTGCTTCCTGTGGAAAAGTTAAGGCGGGAGGTGCGGTTTTCAATATATTATTAAGTCGTCGATCGTAACTTTGGCTGGTTGGATATTTCTGTGTGATGTTGAGCGAATATATAGCTGTATAAGAAAGGTGGTTTAAAGTTTATTTGGAGCCTATGTGGCGAATGGTAAGGCGCCAGTAGGGGCGTATCTTGCTAGTAGAGCTTATTAGGCTAGTAAATTGCCATGGGCAGCTTTGGGGGTAACTAAAGTTTTCCAGCAGGCGGGTCGAATTTCAAAGGAAAAATTATGTTGGCAGCACTTGCGGCGGAGACAATATTTTGTACCAACTTGCCGCTCGGAAGGCACTTGCTGACTCCTTGCAAACGCCATCCTCGCCTCCCATTTTGAACGCTCAAAAGCCCGTCTCTCTGGCTGTTGCTGAATTCGAGAGCCTACATCTCACCAACTGCCGAAGCCGTGCAGCGGATACAGCTGCTGACTACAAGCTAAGCCGACCTGAGCGTCGAACCATGGAGGATTTGAGGTCTGACGACCTTATTTTGGACTGGAAGCTTCAGCGGGGTGAGTCCGGTGATGTGCTCGATCCGGATGGGAAGACGATTTTCAAACCAGGCACTATGCAAACCTTCGAAAGTGCTCAGGATGCTTTGACTATGGTGGCGTTCTCGCTTGTTTGTCGTGGGGGGCGGGAGGGGGGCGCCCCCCATCGCTTCCAATCGATCTTGCCATTAGCACCGGGGTCAACCCAATGACCCATTCATGGATTCAACTGAACGTGTACTGGGCTGTCCCCTGGCTGGCCTCGGGCGGGAGCTTCTACAAAGCTATCAGCTCCAGCTGTGGAGCAATATGGGTTTTCCAATGGGGCAGTAGCGGTAAGCACACCAAGTGATACATAAGCCAGCTCGCATAGATGCTGGAATGCAGGTAGCAATTGCCTGACGCTAGCTTCCCGTGCGCCAATTCGTGGCGCAAGCATGGGCCGCCTTTGAGGTTGAACAGGAGATCGATCTGGTAGATCAGGTCGACGCCAAAAATCGACTCCAGTTCATCTCGCCGTTTCGTGAACAGCCCGCTGATAGACCTGTCTTCTTGCAGCATCTCCTCATCCAACTTCGACGTCTCGATTCCTGCGTCGCTTAGCACGTGGCGTAGCGAGTTTTCCAGCTGAGGGAAGAGCAGATGACAGGCTGACATCATGTCGCCCTGAAGGAAGCGAGCAAGGCCCAAGGCATAGATGTTTTCGAACCCAGGGGGCACAAACGGGCTCGCAGTCGCTAGCACCATCAGATGTCGGTCATCGACAGGAAACTTGCCCAGCAGCGTTTGCGCAGCGGGTTTGATCAGACTCTCGACCTGCATCTGATAATGGATATCCAGATATCGCAGGCTTTCGTGATCATACCATTCTGGCGGCGGTGTCTCATTGAGATTGATGTACGGTGCTTGGGTTATAACCCGGCCCAACGCGTCAGTGTAGATCCGCCCATTCAGCAGATCGGTCAGGAGTGAATCACTCCGATCACCGATGATCTCGGTGTGTAATGCAATTTTCTGTGGTACCTGGCAGATCTGAGCAAGCCTGTAAAAGAAATCAGGGAGCGTCAAACGTCTGAAAAAGTCGATCGTCCCTTGGCGCTCCTCGTCCAATTCCATCGGAATTTGGAATACCGATAGCTCATGGGCTGCCTGCGCCTGCAGTTCCAGCAACTCGGCTTTCAGGGCCGCCAACTCTTTCTGCATTCCAGGTATTGAGCGAAGCTGTTGTATGGCATCCCTCGTCCAACTTGCCTTGGACAGATCGCTGTCTACCCCTTCGCGCATCTTGAGAATCTGCTCTACAGATTTTAGCTTGCAGCGCTTGTAGGCCTCTTGATCATTCGACCGTCGATGGGCGAAGGCCGCCAGCTCCCAAACCATCTTCACGGCCATTGCGTAATGGTTAGCCTCAGCCTTGTTCGCTGATTGCTCAGCGTCGTGCGCGACCTGCGTCCAGTCGATGATTTTGAACGCTTGGCCTAGGCGTGCAAGGCGGTCAAACGACGGATAGCACCGAAGTACCTCGGCTTGGAGGTACAACCGCTTCCACATGGCGATTGCAATGTCTGGGGGGGTATTTCGCTTGCCAGTGTTCGACACGATTTGAAAGACCCGCTCAATCAGATCAATGATCTTCGAGGAAAGGCCAGAAGGAGGCTCGTAGCGGTATGAGAGTTTGTCGTCGAGATAGAATTCGATCGCCTGGCAGTACGACTCGATTGCCACGCCGGCACTCTGATGTAGGTTTCTATGGTTGTACCAGGCCACATCCGCCACACGAGCCCGTAGCAGCGGGTGATCGATATCGCTGCAGATGGCCGCGAGCACTTGGCTCTGCTCGCCCGCGATGTCTGATGGGATAGGGGTACGCATTCCATCCCTGACTAGCCGTGGCCCGAACGCATCCTGGCGATCAACCGAGAAATGGTAGGAGCAGACAACCATCAAGACCCTGTATGCGCGATGCGCCCCAAGATTGCCTTCGGCAAGAGCCTTCCGGGAGAGGGCGCTGAACTGCGAGTCGATCGAGTAGAACTCTAGCGTGTCGAGGGTTTCCAGCAGGCTGCCGATTTTAGTCTGAGAGAAGTCCTCAGCTGTGGCCAGCTTCAGTTGGGAGTCCTGTATCTCGCCACCCTCCGATGGGCTCAGTTCTTTACCTGGTTCACCCGAAGTGGATCTTGAGCCCTGTGGGATATTTGAGTTCATTGCTCATCCTTAAGGTCACTGTTTCGAGTCGATGGATCAAGCACTGGGCGGTCGCGGCCTCGTCAGGCTGGCCTGTAAAGCCGACCTGAGAGCGTTTACGGGTAATCCTGCATGGTAGATCACCACGGTTACCCAACCACAATCAGGGTATGAAGGGCAGCTACACCGCAGGGCTATGGGTCATGACGCCTGTACGCTGGGCTTCACGACTTCTTCATGCGATTACTGACGGTTTGCCGAGAAATCCCCAGCTGTCTCGCAACCTCGGCCTGGCTATAGCCTAGATCGACGAGCTCCTTGATTTGCTCTCTCAACTCAAGGGACGCCGCGACGATTGGGTGTGGCTTTTTCGACGGGAGGGCCGGTATCTCACTGCAGAGCAAGCCTGTGGACTCAAGATCTTTTGCAAGGTGATCCAAAATCTGTTGTGGCGTCTGTCCACGCTCTGCAGCGTAAGCGAGCGTCAACAAGGTCAATGGATCCACCCCCAGTGCTTTCGCGATGTCTTGACTAACGTCTAGCGTCACAGATCGAGCACCCGCTTCGAGACGACTGATGTAGCTAGGGTCGACGGCCTCTGCCAAATCCTGCTGCGATGACTCGCGGCGGGTACGGAGCAATTGCAAGGCTGCGGCAAAGGCTGTGCGAAGCGACATGGGCGTTTCCGGCAAACGCAACGATATGCTGAATTTGCCTTGTCATATGCAAATGACTATAGTCAGCGGTATTGGCATTGAGGCGCTCTTCGCGACCGAGCCCCTCTGCCAAGCGGGTTCTATC
This sequence comes from Pseudomonas aegrilactucae, assembly GCF_019168305.1. GTDB lineage: Bacteria > Pseudomonadota > Gammaproteobacteria > Pseudomonadales > Pseudomonadaceae > Aquipseudomonas > Aquipseudomonas aegrilactucae. The sequence goes on along the minus strand of NZ_JAHTBI010000027.1, from coordinate 96,876 downwards.
AATATACGCTTAAACCGAATTTCAGCTCCGGCGTGCAACGTATCGGGTCTCGACCCAGTAGGCGCATTCCAGCGGCCAGGCCAAAATCACCAGCCCATGAAAGTACTGATTTACTCCGACCTCCACATCGAGTTCAAGCCTTTTGACCCCCCTGATGTCGAGGCAGACCTAGTCGTGCTCGCCGGCGATATTGGCATCCAGGCAAAAGGGGTTTTGTGGGCAAATCAGGCTTTCCAATGCCAAGTGATCTACTGCGCTGGAAATCATGAGCACTACAAAGGCCACCTCGACAGGACGGTCGAGAAGATGCGAGCTGCAGCAGCCCCGCACGTCCATATACTGGAAAACGAGTCGATGACGATCGGAGGCGTGAGGTTCTTGGCAGCTACCGCGTGGACGGATTTTTCGAGCACGGGAGATGTGGCTGCGGCATCCAGGACATGCGTCCGCGGGATGAATGATTTTCGGATGATCCGTGCGGACGCGAATTATCGTCGTTTACGGCCAGGAGATTTGGTTTTCAAGAATCTGACTACCAGGGCGTTCCTTAGCCATGAACTGAGCCAGCAATTCGACGGAAAGACATTCGTGATAACCCACCATTCACCGCTGCCTGACGTTTCAGGCGATGAGGAGGGTGGGCATATCAGTGCGGCTTACTACAACCGCTGGCATGGCTTAGTCGAGCAGGCTGACTTCTGGGCGTTTGGTCACACTCATCATTCAGTAGATACGATGCTGGGCGGATGTCGCTTGCTCTCGAATCAGCGCGGATATCCTGGCGAAAATTGCGGGTTTGACCCCGAAAAGATTATTGAGATTGAGTGAGGAATGCTGAACGTGAGTGCTTGTGAATCGATCGAACTTCCAATGGAAGTCGTCAAGGCAGCCCGAATTGGTTGGGGGGTTACGATTGACGCGTACCTGGTGGATTCGGCGCGGGTAGGTGGTCGTCTCACGGGCTTGGTCTACTGCGATCTCTCAGGTGTGAGTGCCGACGGCATGACAGTAGTGACCCCGCCAGTTCGCGATGTTCGCCAAGTCAATGGCTACACGCTGGTACGCAGCGTGACGGGCCGAGATCATTACGTGATTGTCTCAAAGTTATTGGAGCGCGCGATAGGAGAATCCTGAGGATGCTTACCGAGCCGTAGGAAAACTCTAGCTGTCCAGTCGTCGGCGACATTTAAGGCAATGGCGATTTTGAATCAGTAACTCCATTTGGTGAGCGCCCGAGCCTGCTCATCGGGTTGCTCAGTCTCTGCTTAGCAAATACTAATAGTGCATCCAGCACTAAGGGAAGTTATGTCTGATCTCAAGAAAATGCAACTTACTATCAAGAATTACAATCATCAAAGTAGTGGCGATCTTGATGCCTTGTATGGTCAAGTTCGGTGCGAGGATAGTGAGGGAAAAACCTTTCATTTCAAGGAGGTCGTCATGCTTGATTATCTCAAGAGGCACGGTGCTCTGATGACTGATAGTCCAAGGATTTGGTATTACAAGCACTTGAACAAAAAATCGATTGTTCTCGTGGCTTTCGAAAAAAGTAACGGGAAAGTCGAATATGATTTGGATCATTTGAAGCTTGTTGCTAGGTCTAGTATTATGAAAGGGATTGTATTTTCATTGGCGGCAATTCCAGCGGGTCTAACCATTGCAACTGCGACGTACGGTCTCGGCTTGCTGTTCATTCCGGTCGGTTTCTACTACGGGTATCGTAGTCTCTTCAAAATTCCGGGGATGCTGCGTCGCAAACGGCTGGTAAGCGAGCTAGAAGCTCATGGAGTTGTTGTACGATAGCTTTACTGCGCAAGGCTGGCTAAAATTTCATAGGGTTCTACGTACCGAAGAGGATGCAAAATGATAGCGGCGGTAGTCTTTGACCTGTTCGGTACGCTCGTCGAAATTCAAAATCGTCAGAATCCCTATCGAAGGCTCCTTCTTATAGGAAATCAGCAGGGGCGAGCGGCGTCTCCGAACGATCTGCGCTTCATCATGGCCCTCAACGGTGGGCTGAGAGAGGCAGCTGAGGCATTGGAGATTTGGCTTTCCTCTCACCAATTGATCGAGCTTCAAGACTTGCTTGATCTTGAATTCGACTCAATCAAGCCTTTTACTGACGCAGTCCCTGCTCTTGAACTATTGCGAAAGCATGAGATAAAGGTTGCTGTGTGTTCAAATTTGGCCGGGCCTTATTGTTCTATTGCCAGGCGCTTGTTTCCAGAGCTTGATGGATATGCGTTGAGTGCTGAATTAGGCCTGCTTAAACCAGATTACGAAATGTACCAAAGCGTCTGCGAGATGCTAGGCGTTCGGCCTAATGAGCTATCAAGAACTAATCCTGATCGGGTCTTAATGATTGGGGATTCCAAGCGGTGTGACGAATCCGGCCCGCGATCTTTCGGGATTTCAGGGCATCACTTGGATCGCTCGGGGGGAGGGCGGTTCCAGGATTTGCTCTCTTTTGCGAATTCCATTGTTGCAGAGGGTAGTGAGTTCTGTTCTCGGACTTAGTCAATTATTAAAAGTCAACAGATACCAGGCTAAAGCAACCTCGGCGGCATGGACAGCTTAAAGGATGCTTGTCGTAGAGAGCGCCGATTGATGACTATTGATCGCACCAGCCTATCTTGCTTAACCCAGTAAATCGGTACTGGTCATTCGTTTCTTGATAGATCCCAACTCGAGAAACTCGGCCAGCCTCTGCTCGCTCCACCCAATCCTCAACCAAAAACTCCCGTCACGGCTGGTTAGTTTAGTGGCTAGGGGTATTGGATTCGCTATCAGGATCATGTCATATAGCTACCAGTCTTCAGGGATGGGCTATGCGTCGGCAGAAGCGGCCAGACAGGCATCCCTGTATCGCAATGAGTAACAGGGAGCGTCGCCGTGCATCTATCCGTCCTAAAGCTCGAAAATTTCCGTCAGTTTGGTCAGGCTTCCCATGGCTTAGAAATCTGTTTTAACCCTGGCGTTACCGCGCTGGTTGGGGAGAACGATGCGGGCAAGACAGCCGTCATTGATGCGATCCGCTATGTGCTGCAGACGCGTGACGCCGAGTACCTGAAGCTGCAGCTTGAAGATTTTTATATCGATGACAGCGGTGCCCAGGCCAATACCATCACCCTGAGGTGCACATTAGACGGTCTGAGCAAGGCGGAGCTGGGAGCGTTTGCGGAATACGTTACCTACAAAAACAACGTAGGTCGCCTACATATTCACTGGTCGGCCACCCGCATCCAAGGCTCAAAGCTTACTCGGAGATGGGTGGATATTTCTGTCCGGTCAGGAGAGAACGGTGAGGGGCCTTCGCTGGATGCTGGGGCGCGTCTGTTACTCGCGGCTGCGTACTTGAAGCCGCTGCGTGATGCCGAGCGCGAAATGTCGTCTGGTCGCAATTCTCGGTTGTCGCAGGTCTTGAGCAGTTTCCCAAGCATCGATCTCGGAAATGCGTTCGACATCGCAACTCTGCCTTCCAGTCCGCTTGATGCGGAAGCGCTGAGCATCGCGGGCATGGGTGACTACATGCGGTATCTTGTGAATAAACACAGCGCTATTGTCAGTGCTGAGAATGCCATCAACCATAACTATCTGGCCCCGCTTTCTCTGGCCGGCCAACCGCTATCGAGCCGTATCAGCTTCGGAGAGGGTGGTACCGAAGAGGCCAGGCTCAAACAGATTTTGGAACGCTTGGAACTCGGCTTGCTTGATCACGCATCCGGTGAGTCTCGGGGTGTGTATGGCTTGGGCTCGAACAACGTACTTTTCATGGCCTGCGAACTGCTTCTGCTTGGTAAGGAGCCCGATGGCCTGCCGCTGTTGTTGGTGGAAGAGCCAGAGGCTCACCTGCACCCGCAGCGGCAACTGCAGCTCATGGAGTTTCTTGAGAAGGCCGCGAAACCTGGAGATGGGTTCAGGCCGGTGCAAGTGATCCTGACAACCCATAGCCCGAATTTGAGTTCGAAGATTCCGATCCAGAACCTTGTACTCATGCATCGAGGGCATGCGTTCTCTCTGGCTGAAGATCAGACATGCCTAGGTGCCGATGACTATCGATTCCTGAGTCGCTTCCTGGATGTCACTAAAGCAGGCTTGTTCTTCGCCAAAGGGCTGTTGGTAGTGGAGGGCGATGCAGAAGCGATCCTGCTGCCGGCGCTTGCTCGCAGGCTTGGGAGAGATCTGACCAAGCATGGTGTGTCGGTAATCAATGTGGGCGGAGTAGGGCTGCGCCGTTACTCCAAGATTATGCAACGTCGTGACACGAGCAAGGGCGAGATTTCCATTCCCACGGCGTGCATTACCGATATGGATGTGATGCCTGATTGCGCCCCTGAAATTCTCGGTTTGGTGGATGGGCCAACGGATCCCAAATGGAAAAGCACTACCCGACGCTGGAAAGCTGCGTGTGATTTCGGAACGACTGCCGCAGAGCAAGAAGCTGGAATGGCTGAGCATCGCAAGAAGCGCATGGCAAGCGATGGGCAGTGCGTCCGAACATTCGTAGCTGACAACTGGACGCTCGAATATGACTTGGCTTTCTCCGGTCTTGCACGGGAGGTACACGCGGCAGCGTACCTTGCACTCAACGAGGAAAAGGTTGATCAGAAGACGGTCACGAGAGCAACGCTTCTGGATGAGGCTGAAGCCGCTTTCAAGCTGATTGAAACTACCTACGCAACCAAAGAAGCTCGGTGTTCTGCAGTCTACAAACTTGTAAAAAAAGCCTCCAAGACCATCACCGTCCAGCACCTGATCGACCTGATTGAGGAGCGTTTTAAGGTCAAAACGCTGGACGTAGCCGGCTTGCGTGGCTCTCTCTCCAAGTCTGTTATTCAGGCGATTGAATACGCCACCAGTGGCGCAGCAGTGCCTGCGACAGGAGCCACGATTGGGTCGCTCGTGGCAGGAAAAGTAGCCGACTCCTCTTCGTCAGCTCCTATTGGGGAGAGTGAGGAATGAATCTGATCCAGGTCATCGATCCGATTACTGATGAAGATATTGAGTGGGTCACCAAGCTCATGAAGCTGGAGGCTCTGGACGAGCCCCGTCGCGATTTCCTCAAGTCAATGAACACTCTGGATGTTGCGGCATGCCCTGGCTCAGGCAAGACCACGTTGGTGGTGGCCAAGCTGGCGATTCTCGCGCGCCATTGGAAAAGTCGAACTCAGGGGATATGCGTGCTTTCGCATACCAATGCGGCACGAGAGGAAATTGAGCATCGTCTTGGTGGAACGGAGATCGGGCACCGCCTCCTTCGCTACCCGCATTACATCGATACCATCCATGGTTTTACCGGGCGATTCCTTGCTTCCCCATGGCTGCGCTCGAAAGGCATTCCCCTCACTGCTTTTGACGATGAACTTACTCATGCAGCCCGTCGGAAAGCTTTGAAGCGCTGGGAGTACGCGGGCATGAAGAAAACCTTCGAATCCTCGTTCTTGAAGGTCGAAGATTTGCGCTTGCGGACTGTCGATTTCGACAACCCGCTAACCGGGTGGAGCTTTAAATTTGGGGCGCACACGGACACGTACAAGAATGCCTGCAAAGCGATGACTCAGGCAGCGAAGACAGGGCATTTTTGCTTCGATGAAGTGTTCGTTCTGGCTAATGCTCTGCTGGTTGAGGAGCCTGAGGTGGCGAGCAATTTGCGAGCGCGCTTCCCCTGGGTTCTGGTCGATGAGATGCAAGATACGCGTCACGAGCAAGCCGACATTTTGAGCAAGGTTTTTCCGCGTCAGAATCCAGGTGTTTGTGTCATCAGGGTAGGGGATCCCAATCAGGAAATTTTTGAGGAAAAGGTGGAGCTTCCGGAGCCGTTTCCTGACCAGGCGAGTTCGATGGAAATCTCCAGTAGTTTCCGGTTCAACCAGTCGATCGCGTCGATCGCCAACCCCTTTGCCTACCTGCCGATCACTGGCGGCCTGATAGGGTTGCGGGAGGGTGGTGCTAGCCAGTCAGCTCCCAATACCATCATCGTCTTCCCTGATGACGATGTCGGGAATGTCTTGGATACCTATGGGCGGCTTTTGATACGGCATCTACCCGCAGATCTGCGTAATTCAGGTGTCTACGCACTTGGGGCTGTACATCGTCTGGAAAATTTCCAGCCCAAACAGTATCCCAAAGCGGTAGAGCATTACTGGGCGCCGTATCAGTCAGAGGTGAACAAACCCTCGTTCAAACCGCGTACGTTTGCAGAGGGTGTACACATCGCCCGGCGTTATGTTACTCGGGATGCTACTGCGGCCTTAGGTGTGGAGCTGATAGCGTCCTGCCTGTTGGCCTTGGTGCGTCTTGCATTTCCCAGTGACACGATTGCGACAAGGTCTCGCAGCCATCAAGGCGTGGAGCAACATCTCGCCGGTCGGCCAGGTGTGGTCGCTGCTTATCGTAAATGGCTCGAACGGTTGCTGTTCAGTCAGGGGGAAATCACCCAGACGGATTGGGATGCGACGGTTGCTTCGGGCTTGCTGGATCTTGCGGCGGAGTTGGTCTCCTCAGACCAACTGCTGGCATCGACCGATGCTGATTCCTACCTTGAGTGGGCAGCTGCGCCGCTTGTGGAAGATCCTGGCGAAAATGGTAGTGCTCTGCTCAATACGTACAAGTTTGAAGGCGAGTCTGAAAGTGTCAACATTCGACTGTCTTCGATCCACTCCGAGAAGGGTAAAACCCACTCTGCGACGCTGATCCTAGAGACGTTTAACCGAACTCATTTCGTCAAAAAACTCATGCCATGGCTCGAAGGTAAAGCGTCTGCTGCGAAGCGTCCTAATGAAGGCGCAAAGAAGAGCATGATGCTCATGTACGTAGGGATGACTAGGCCGTCGCATATGCTGTGCCTAGCCGTGCGTAAGAGTTCGTTAGGTGAAGGAAAAGCTGAGACGAAGAGGCGGGCGGCGCTAGAGAAGGCCGGCTGGTCAATTTTGGACATTTGATACGAGCACGCTTTTATCAACGATTCAATCACTGAAGGATGAAGTCAATGGCATCAGATCGGAAGAAAGCCAAGCGGGCCAAACGTGCCAAACTCAAGGCAAAGGAAGCCCGGGGCGCGCGACATGTGATGAGCGATGACAACTCAGAATCACTGGATTCTATAGCGCAGAGCATGATGAGCATGCTGGTGAAGTTGGGCGAAGCTGAAGAGACCAGTATGGTTGAAATGCTGAAGACCCTGATAATAGAGACCGGTAGGGGAGAGATACCTTATCTGGACGATGAAATTGACTCTCAGATCATCATCTTGAAGGTCTATGGTAGAAGCACTGAAGGGCGGACGGAGGATTGGATGGAGCAACCTATTTTCTTGGCAGCTTATGCAGAAGCTGCAAGATGGGTAGGGCGTCCGGAGCTAATCGAAGCTTGGCAAGATGCTTTTGTGTTAGAGGACTGATGATCTGGCTGACCCAGTGTGGAGTTGGCTGGCAGTCTAGTTGGCTCGGCCTAGGTATGAAGGAATGCCGCAGCCTTGCATGTTTTTAAGGCCAGGTGCGGCAGATTAGGGCGAAGTAGCTCTGATCAAGCTTCGAGGAGCAAGCCTTCGGGGTAAATGCCTTCCCACCAGTTGATCAGCTTCTTTTCTTTTGTTGCCAGCGCACCTTCTTGGAGCCCTACTATCAGAATACCGGCATCTAGAACATCATGCCTGATACGCTCTTTCAGTTTCGACTCGGTGCTTAAATCGATTCCTTGGGGGTAGCGAACCCAGTAATCAAGCGCAAATAAGATATTGACTTGAAGCCAGCGATAGCTGATCCAAGTGTGATCGATGGTGCTACTAGACTCTGGGAGAGGGAGAATTTCGTTTAATTTCTGCTTTAAGAAAGTGCTGTCGGTGAATGTTTTTATTTGCAGTGAGTTTCGCTGGATCTCTCTGTCTTTTGGTGCTGTTTCGCGTGTCTCCGGGAATATATATCCAATGTTTTCAGTCATCCAGACAAGCCTTTCCACATCCTCATCGACCTGACTTTTTCTGCTTTCCCGTTGGGTTGTGAGCTCATCTGGAAGCACGTATCCGGGATTTTGGTAGTCTTTGGTGGGAGCGTGATCAATGTTTCGAATGTGCTGGCTCGGTAATCCACAACTACGTAAGTTTTCCTTTTCGTAACGAAGTAGTGAGCCAAGATTTTTGGATAGCTCAAACGGCCTCGCGGTTGACGGAAATTTCATAAAAAATTTTGCTCTGTCAGCAGGGTGGGCTTTCACCATCTCGTAGAGCATTTCTTCCGGCATGAGAAGACCATATAGTTCTCCCAGCGATTCAATTCGAGATTTTGGTGCGCCTTGCAGAAAGGATTTATCAAGTACAACAAATTTTTTCATTAATTGCCTCCATGCTTACGGCTATTGCCCATGAGGTAGAGAGTGCATTATTTTCAGAGACGATGTGTGGATTCGGTCATCCAGCTTCGCGGCCAAGCTGTGCTTGACTTGTTTTGGTTTTTAGGTTCTTGGTGTTGTTTGGATCCACGCTCCCTGCTATGCTTTCTGAAATAATAATAAAAATAAGGGTTTCAGTATGTCCGCTCCTGAATTTCGCATTGAAATGGTTCCCTCTGCAGGCGGCTTTGAGGTGATATTTGAACATGTCATTCAGAGTGTCGACTCTGAGGATCTGTCCACCTTCCAAGCCTTGGGCTTGTTATATCACATGCTCGATAAGGTTGGTCAGTTTGGGGTGGGAGCGACACAGCACGCTGAGAGAGCATTCAAATCAATACTGTTGAAGGAAGGATGGGGCGAGCGGGTCGTAAATAGCCTCCTGTTGGCGGTGGGCTGGCAGAATCGCATGTACCTGGCTTGGTCTGCAGTGGGGCGAGAAGGGCGAGACGCTGCACGCAATCTAAACTATGAAATCTATCAAAATTACTGGCCTAATTTAGATTTCTGTCATGCAGGCTGGGATGCAGAGGTTAGCGATTGGTTGGAAAATCACACTATCTGAAAGGCTTTGAGTCGAATTCAATGATGGATGGTAGTCTCATGGCCATCGTTGACTCACCTCCCAGCCTGGTGTAGATGGTCTAACGAGGGGCTGCCATTCGCAATAATTCGAGATGCTAGGCTCATCGGGCGAGCCTGTCGACAATACTGCGACTGAGGGTGGACGCTTGCTTTGAGTAAAGGTATGAGGCCTGGATAGCTCATTATATCCACTCATACTGCTGATCAGAATATCGGTCGCGGATGCCGTTCGGCAGACAAGCCTGAGAGGTAACGAAGTTCTGTCGAGTTCCCGTTTTCCGAGAGCTTGAGCTCTCGTATCGCCGCGCGTGATGGCAGACGTTACTCGTGCCTTGAGGTGCTGAACGAGGTGGATCGTACTGGGGAGGGAGAATCAAGTTCACAACGAGCTGTGGCCCTGTTTTCATAATGGCTACCCATGCTCCACGATGCTCCATCTAGGGCATTGGGCACCCAGGGATGCCCATACCTTCAGTGTTACGAGGACTCTAACAGTAGGCAGCTAGGATCAGAATCGAGACTGAATTTTTAGTCCTACGATCACCGCGTCTTCAACTTCACTAACCCCTCCAGGATGCCTTACATACTGGATATTTGGCCTGATCATCAGCCATTTCGTGGCCTGTATTCCGTAGAAGGTCTCAGCGCTGTATTCCTTTCCTAGCACCGGTATGAAATCGGGATCATCAAAATTGGTGATGCCAGACATGGCGCTCAGCATCTGCTGACGCTTTTTGAACTGCGGGCTGACTTCCACTCGACCAACAGCCACTCCCAGTTGATCGGTCGGACGGCTGTCAAACGGGCCGAGCACAGTCATACCGATATTCAGTGAGCTACGGATGTAGCTTGTGTCCTTCTCGTTGAAGTGGGCTTGAGTGAATAGCTCAAGAGGGCGGTTTGGATCTTCATTGATAAGCGCGACTTGCTGGCGGAGCACCGTCAAGAATCCTTGGCTCGTGCTGTGCCGCTTATACCCCCCATCTGGAGTTAGCGGCTGGGGCTGAAGCGGCAGATTGACCGGCAGCACTCCCGGCTTTATCACGCGGTAATGGAGCAGTTGCCTGAGCAAGCTCAAAGGGCTGCGAAGGAGCACATCACCAGTATCCGCGACAACCTGCGAGAAATTGAGCAGGAAGAGCAGCGGCTGGTTAGGGCTACCATGAGGCTTGAAGGGTGGAGCTGAGGCACTGATAGGCCCGCAGCCCTGGTACCGCCAGGTGTGGGCAACTCGCACTGGAGGCAAGCGCTGCTAACGCATCGCAGTCGAGCTGAGCGATGATTGCTATGCCATTTAAAACTGGGGGCGCACATGGATTACCGATCTGCAATGTTGATTGAGGCCGAGAGAGTGTTTGGCGACAAAGAAAAGTCTGCCGCATGGATGTCTATGCCGCGTGCTGCGTTCGGAAATAGGTCTGCCCTTGAGCTTTCTAGCGACCGCGAGGGCTACAAGGAGGTGTTGGAAGAACTGATGCGTATCGAGCACGGATTTGCCAGCTGAGAGTACCTTCGATTTTTGGTGAGGGGGTATCAACCTCACCCCATCTGTATTCAGTTGCTTCGTAGGTAGGAGCTAAATAGCCGGGACAGGCTCAGACAAATTTACCTATTCGCGCCGCTTTTTGTTTATTCACGCCGTTTTTTCACCCCCCCCCTCTTGAAAATTTTTAAGCGAGACGGAGTTCTTATATTTGAGAGCAAAAAGATTTTCTACGGTGCCGGCGCCACCGATGATGCTTGGATAAGACACGGTGTGATGGCCGATCTTTTCGCTTTTGATCTGAGCGCTTTTCAGGCCTCAATTGCCTTGCCGATAGGCGAGGCGAGGGCCGGTAGGGGAGATCGTCTTTTTGGCCGTAAGGCCGCTGCTTTTGCTTTTGACTTCAAAAAACAAACTGAACCCAATTTTTTTGAGCGGAGTAGCTCCGTCTCAAAATGCACCCATGTCAGACAACCTACGGCGACGCTGGAGTTGCGCCGCCGTATTTTCCCTAGTGCATACGGGTGCCCTTGCCTCTGGTTATCAGCATATTGATCTGCATAATGATGTCCTCGGATTACCGAGTAGCATTTGCCTCCACCAAGGCCTGCTCCAACGCCTCCAGCGCATCCTGCAGGCGTTGATTCTCACGAGGATCACTGCTTGTTGGTCTGTAGGCCTGGCAATGGCGCAAGAGGGCTTCCAGGTCGTTCTGATTCAGGTCAAATTCGATGTGCATGCTCAGGCTCAATTCCAGGGCTGTTAAATGTCGTGCCGTGTTCTAGTGGGCACGGTGTAGTTGTGCTGTAGCAGCGAGGTTTGTGCTTGGACAGTGATGTGGAAAAGCTGGTGTGGGAAAGGGCGTGGCAGGTCTACGCGGATTCGCTTAGCTTGATTCTGAGTGAGGCACTGGTCGGCTACAAGCGCACCGCTGGCTTCGACGATTTGACCCGGCTCTACGAGGACACACTCGGCGGCGAGACACTGATGAGTTTGAGACACGCCTTGAAGCTTCGCTGGCCTGATAGCGATGTGGGGCATGCAGAACCTTATGTTCAGCTCCGATCCCGTCTTCGGTCATACCTCGCGCAGTATTTACTGCGTAAGCTCGTCTTTGAGCATGAGGGCACGCCTGCTCTGAGAGATGCCTTTTTTGCGGGAGATCTTGGTGTATGAATAACGGCGTCGATCAGAATCAATCTGATGCTGACCGGGCCCCGTTTTGAATGAACTACGTCCAGCCACTGTTGGACGAGGTCAGCATTCCATCGAGCCAACCTAGCCGCCCGCGTAAGCGCCGTAAATGGTTGCTTACCTACAAGGGCTACAACGTCGAAGCGCTACGCCGCTAATGCGACCAATAGCGAATGCAGCCCGCCATCTCCCTGCGCTCGAAGAAATGCAAGCCCAAGCCTAGATTACCCAGAGTGTTCGATCAGCCCAAGTATCGACAGCGCAACATCACCAAGCGCATGTTTGGCTGGCTGAAGAGAACCTCCGGGCTTCGATAAGCTTGCCAGAGGCTATGCCGCCATAGTCTCACTGGCTTGTTCCATGCGGTACAGAGCCTATTGCCGGCGCACCCTCGCAGGGCTCAGCCCAGAGCCTATTCAGTGCCTTCAACCCTGATAAGGCCAGGCTTGACTCTGACCGAGCCTCAACCACATTTCGCGAATATGGATCGCTCCACTTGAGCCTTTGCACTGCCTACGCTCATTCGAATCTTCTTTTTGAAGATGGCTACCTATAGGTAGGTGCGCAGTCATGGCCAGGCGCCTTCGACCAAAATATCATTGGCCACGTATCGATACTGTCACCTCGATCCTGCGTAATGACGTGAATTTAGCATGAGGCGTTGCAAGCCTACCAACTAGATGGTAGCGTATGCTCATAGTCGAAACCAACCCGTGAACCTGCCGGGCGTTAACGCCCACGTGAGAGCCTCATGCAAGATTGGAAGCAAACCCGCAAAGACATCAACACTCGCCTCGTTGAGCTCAATGGCCTGTCCCCTGAAACCATGAAAGGCATGGCTGCGCTAGGCGCCGCTGGCGGCAAGACGAACCATCTGGACGCCAAAACCCGCGAGCTGATTTCTTTGGCTGTAGCTGTGACCACTCGCTGCGACGGATGCATCGCTTTCCACGCAGCTGAGGCCAAGAAGCTCGGCGTTACCAGTGAAGAAGTAGCTGAAGCCCTGGGTGTAGCCATCAACATGAACGCCGGTGCTGCGCTGGTCTACAGCACCCACGTGCTCGACGCGTTTGATAAGTCCTGAATCAGACGCTGACTTTCAACCTTCCAACGACGTCGAGATTAATCATGAATAAGCTGTTCACTCCGTACGACCTGTCCGGTATTGCGCTCAAAAACCGCGTCGTCATGGCCCCCATGACTCGCACCCGAACCTTGAACAACATTCCAAATGAATCCAACGCGCTGTACTACGCGCAACGTGCTTCTGCCGGCTTGCTGATCACCGAAGGCCTGCCTATCTCCGACGAGGCTCGGGGGTATCTGTACACCCCCGGCATTTACGAAGATGAGCACCTGCCAGGCTGGCGCAATGTCACTGACGCTGTGCATGCCAAAGGCGGGAAGATTTTTGCGCAGCTCTGGCACGTAGGGCGTATGTCCCATGTCTCGGTGCATGGTTTGGTACCGGTCTCCTCGGGCAAAGTGCCTGCCGTAGACACCACGGTGTATGCCTGGATCGAACCGGGCAAATCTGGGCCTGTTCAACCAAGCGAACCTCGCGCCCTGGAAACTGAAGAAGTGAAACGGGTCATTGCGGATTTCGTTAAATCCGCGCGGATGGCGATGGACGCAGGTTTTGACGGTATCGAAATCATGGCAGCCAACGGCTTCCTGTTCGATCAATTCCTGAGCAGCGCCCTGAACACTCGCACTGATCAGTACGGTGGCTCTATTGCCAACCGTCAGCGCTTCCTGCTGGAAACAATTGACGCGATTGCTGCTGAAATTGGTGGTTCGAAGATTGGCGTTCGCTTCTCGCCGTTTGGTCGCCTGTACGACTTCGGGGTGTACGAAGGCGAAGAAGAAACCTGGATGAGCATGGCGGCTGCCCTCAACGAACGAGAGCTGGCATTTGTTCACCTGAACTACCAACCGACCATCTTGGCCGCGCAAACGCCCCCAGGCTTCGGTGCTGCGTTCCGCGACGCTTACAAAGGCACCTTGATGGCTGCTGGCGGCTTCACCAAAGAGATCGCAGAGTCTGAGCTGGCCAAAGGCGAACTCGACCTGATCGCTTTCGGCACCGCTTACATCGCCAACCCGGATCTGGTCGAGCGCATGCAAAACGATTGGCCGCTGGCCGAGGGTGATCGCGCTACCTACTACGGCGTAAGCGATTCGATTGATAAGGGTTACACCGACTACCCTGAATACGCAGCAGCAAAAGCCTGAAATTCCATCCCAAACATTTAGGAGAACACCATGCCACTCGTAACTATTAAAGGTATTGAAGGGGTTTTTTCTGACGAGCAAAAAGCCGAGGTCATTCGCAAAGTGACTGACGCCATGGTGTCGGTGGAAGGCGAAAACATGCGTGCCCTGACCTGGGTCATTTTCGAAGAGGTTAAGAGCGGAGACTGGGGTATCGCTGGCAATCCAGTCACTGCACAGGACGTGCTGAAGTTGCAAGCAGGCCAATAAGGCTTCATCGCCAAACCATTAGCTCCCTGATCGCTGAGTGTATTTACGCTCAACGATCAGGGGGCTTTTTCCGTTCTTGAAGAACGCCAGGTTTGTGGGGAATCACGTCATGATTCTGATCATTTACGCCCATCCTTACCCTGAGAAATCCAACGTAAACACGTTGATGCTCAGGTTCGCAGCTAACAAATCCGATGTTGTAGTCCGTTCCCTGTACGACCTATACCCCGATTTCAACATCAACGTTGAAGCTGAACAGAAGGCCGTGGAGCAAGCAGACCTGCTGGTTCTGCAGCATCCTTTGTATTGGTATAGCTACCCCCCACTTTTGAAGCTGTGGATCGATAAGGTCTTCACGCAGGGCTGGGCCTACGGGGCGGGTGCTACTGCTTTGAAAAATAAAAATCTCCTGTGGGCCGTGACCACGGGCGGAGAGCATGATCATTTTGAAGGCGGTGACCATCCGGGTTTCGCGGTGCTGTCCCAGCCTCTTCAAGCAACCGCGAATTACTGTGGAATGCGTTGGTTAAGCCCAGTCGCAGTTCATGGTGCATATAGAGCAGACCAAGACGGACTGCTCAAGCAGATCCGCCATTACGGCGAGCGCCTGGCCTCGTGGAAGGAAGATTGAATGGACACTCATAGCCTGATTGAAATGCTCATTTACTTGGGCTCAGCTGCCTTGATAGTCCCAATTGCCGTTCGGTTAGGTTTAGGCCCGGTTCTGGGGTATCTGATAGCCGGCTGCTTAATCGGCCCGTGGGGCTTGAAGCTTGTGACCGACGTCGAGTCCATACTGCACTTCGCTGAAATTGGCGTGGTGTTGATGCTGTTCATCATTGGTCTCGAACTCGACCCCAGGCGTCTTTGGGCTATGCGCCGGATGGTGTTCGGTGGTGGTGCGATGCAGATGCTGGCATGTGGTGCAGCCATCGCAATATTTTGCGCTGCACTAGGCTTGAACTGGACAGCTGCGCTGCTGGTAGGGCTAACGCTGAGCCTCTCGTCGACAGCTATCGCGATGCAGGCCATGAATGAGCGGAACATGACCTCGACCGCCGTGGGTCGAAGCAGCTTTGCCGTGTTGCTTTTCCAAGACATCGCGGCGATTCCCCTGGTGGCTATGATTCCACTGCTGGCCGCAAACGGTGGCACGCCCTCGGGTGCGGAACTGGCCCTGTCTATCGCGAAAATCGTAGGTGCAGTTGTCGCAGTTGTTCTTTTGGGTCAGTACGTATCCAGACCCGTCCTTCGCTTTGTAGCGCGCTCTGGCCTGAGAGAGATCTTTAGTGCTGTCGCGCTGTTCCTGGTATTCGGATTCGGCCTCTTATTGGAAGAGGCAGGCTTATCGATGGCCATGGGTGCTTTCTTAGCGGGCGTTCTATTGGCTAGCTCGGAATATCGTCATGCCCTAGAGAGCGATATCGAGCCTTTCAAGGGATTATTGCTGGGTCTGTTCTTCATCGGCGTAGGCATGTCGATTGACTTCGGAACGCTGATCGACGCCCCTTTGAAAGTCATCACTCTGACGTTGGGCTTTATCCTGATCAAGCTGCTCGTGATAAAGCTTCTGGGGCGTTTCTTGAGTGTCCCAAGTGATCAGCGCTCGTGGCAGGCGGTGTTCCTCGGCCAAGGCAGTGAGTTTGCCTTTGTGGTATTTGGCGCAGCGACTGTCGCCGGCATCCTGATCGACCCTTGGGGTAAAAGCCTGACGTTGGCGGTGGCGCTGTCCATGTGTATAACGCCTCTGCTGATCCTCTTGCTCAATCACTTGGACTCGTCGGGCAAACAGGGTAGCAAGGAATCGGACATCATTGATCAGAGCAATCCTCGAGTCATCATTGCTGGCTTCGGTCGGTTCGGTCAAATCGCTGGGCGTCTACTGATGTCCTGTGGCTTTGAGGTAGTGGTCTTGGATCATGATCCCGACCACATCGAGACACTGCGAAAATTCGGAGTGAAGGTGTTTTATGGGGATGCCACACGTCTCGATTTACTTCACGCTGCGGGTGCCGCGAAAGCCGTGGTGCTGATCAACGCCATCGACAACCAGGACGATAACCTGGCACTGACCGAGCTGGCTCAAGAGCATTTTCCATCCCTGAAACTGGTGGTGCGTGCTCGTGATATGGGGCATAGCATTACCCTGCGCCAGATGGGCATAGAGGCCGTCGAGCGGGAAACTTTTGAAAGCGCGTTATCCCTTGGGCGTAGAGCCTTGGAGCAACTGGGTGTAGGGCGCTACGAGGCTCGTGAGCGTGCGGATCGGTTCCGTCGCCTGAATTTGGAAATGCTGGAAGAAATGGCCGCTCAGCCCGCTGATGACACCGAATTCAAGTACGACGCTTACAAACGAGCCAACGCTTTACTGACGGAAATATTCAACGAAGATCGTGCTCATCCAATTGACGCAGGCCCAGGAAAAAATGAGTCTTCAGCACCGAGAGGTGAATAGCCGGCCAGACTGCGAGTTATGGAGAACGCTCCGTTAGCTAGCGTCTTCCAGCTCAGTGATAATTGCTTTCTTCAAGGCTGAAACTGACTTAGACCCAGCGAAGACTTTCAATAAGCGGCCTTCGTGAAACACCGCCAAGGACGGCACAGAGCGGATGCCATACATCGGCGCAATTGTCGGAGACACCGCAATATCAATCTTTCCAAAGACCGCTAGAGAATGGAGTTTTCCCTCCAGTTCCAAGAAGATCGGCTTCATCTCTTTACAAGGTTTGCACCAGGAGGCTGAGAACATTACGACACTGCTCCCTTTGGCTACGAAGCGAGCAAATTGGGGAGCGCTCAACTCAACGATACGACTCATCTGGATTTCTCGTTCTGTATTGAGGAAAGGCGGCACCTTGAGAATGCCGCCATCCATTGCCAGTCAAATTTTGCAGCCATCGATCCCGCAGACTTGGCCCATTGATGAGCTATCCAGGGATTTCGCCTCAGCTGCCATCTGATTCAACGCCTGAAGAAAGGATGCGTCTGTCTGTGCGCCTGATACCGAGAACGCATTATTGAAGACGAAGAGCGGTACGCCGGAACCCAATTGGGCGGCAAACTGTTCATCCGCCTTCATCTCAGCGCGCAACTCTGCAGATGACCAAGCCAGCTGGATGGACTCGTCCGACACACCTGCGCCTTTAGCAATCGCCGCCAAGCTGGCGCGATCAAAAAGGGACTTACCGTGGCTGGTACTCTGCTCGTACAGCGCTTCCACAAGACGCTTCTTTACCTCCGAGTCTTCAACAGCTTTTACCAGCACATGAGCATCCGCAGTATCGCCAAACATCATGGTGTCAAAGCGGTAATCAAGCCCGTCGACCTCGCCATATTTACTGACGGTACTCATCATCGATAAAGCGGAGTTTGCGTTACCAAGCTTACGCTTCAAGGCAGGAATCATCGGCTCCGGAGCATGGTTGGCAGCCAGCCGATAGGCCCGAACGTTGACCTGTACGTCGTCCTTCTCTGGGAAGCATTCAAGTGCTTTCTCAAAGCGGCGCTTGGCAATCCAGCACCAAGGACACACATAATCAGACCAGATATCGACAACGTATTTTTTCGAAGGAGTTTTCATAATCTATCCTGCACGAAGAAATGAAGACCGAATTGCCGCCATTTCAAGCAAATGGTTAAAACCAGCCAAAGGGTCGGTTGATCGACCGAGTGTCCAATCAATGAGGCTTGCTCCCTCCAACATACTCAACAGCATGAAGGCGAAGTTTTCAGCCGTTGTTCCCAGCGACCAGTTGTGCTGGCGGACTGCGTCATTCAGGGTGCTTTGGAGCCAGGCGAGCTGAGAGTTGAAGAAGTCCCGCGTGAGCCCTTGGAGCGACAACGGCAACGCAGCCATTTCCGCAGCCAAGGCGCCGCATAAAGGCAGCAGCCCATCATTCGCGCTGATCACGAAAAGTCGAGAAAAGGCCTGCAGACGCTGCAGTGGCTCGGGATACATGGCTTCGATTGAGGCCAGCGTTTCATTGAACCGGGAGATGTAATCGTTGATCAGCTCTGCGCCCAAGCACTCCTTCGTAGGAAAATGATGGTGAATGCTGGCTTTTCTGATACCGATCTTCGCAGCGAGATCAGCGTAACTGAATGCTGAGTAACCCTTTGAACGCATCTGGGTTTCCGCGTAACTCATGAGCGCAGCTTTTGTCGTGATAGGCATTTGGAACTCCTACAGCCAGCACCTTTTTCCACCGGAGGCAGTGCACTGGGAAAGCGCCTCACTGAGAGGCGCTATATGCAGCGCTTGCTACGGTATTAGGCCCGTACTGCCATCACCCCTGCATCAACGTCCCAGATAGCACCTGTCACCCAGGAAGTTTTATCCGAGAGCAGGAAGAGGATGGTGTTGGCGACGTCCTCGGGAACACCGACACGCCCCAGCGGGTGGAAATCGTTGAGCGACTTCATCGCATCCGGAATCGCGTCCTTGTCCATGAAACCTTCATAGATCGAGGTGTGAACGATGCCAGGAGACACGGCATTAACTCGGATACCGGAGTGCGCCAGCTCAATTGCCAGGTTTCGGGTGACTGCGTGCAGACCCGCCTTAGCCATCGAATAAGCAGTCGCTGGAGAGCCTGCCAGTGCAGCTTGGGCGCCAATCGAACCGACGTTGACAATGGAACCTTCGCGCTTGGCGGCGAGCATATTCTTGACCACGGCCTGCGTGATAAAGAACGTGGCGCGGTTCAAATCCAGATACATGTCGTAATCAGCCTCATCGTGCTCGATGAAAGGCTTCGGAATGAATATGCCTGCGGAGTTCACCATGAAGCCAATGTCACTGTGATTGGCATTGATTTCGTTGCGTACGAAATTCATCCCTTCTTCGGTCATGAGGTTGGCAACGATCACCGATACGTTCCCCAACGAACTCAGCTCAGCGCGAACAGCGTCGGCTTTATCCTGTTTACTGCCGGTGAGAACCACGCTGCCACCAGCCTTCAAAAACAGGCGTGCTGTTTCCAGGCCCATGCCGCTTGTGCCGCCCACGACCAACAGTTTTTTGCCTTTAAAAAAATCGTTCATTACAGACTCCAGTACCAGATAACCGAAAGGTCGCTGGCCGCCAGGTGCCGTACACACCTGCGGCCATGACAGTTAGCCTTCGATGACTTCGAGCTTAGGGAGCATGCGGATGGCTTTAGAGAAGTTTGCGTAGTTGACCGAAGTCTTAAGCACCACCTTGTGCAGCTCTTCCACGCGCTCACGGGAGGCGTCGGTGTGCAGGCGGATTACGACGCTTACCTCGTCGTAGCCTGGGTTAACGCTTTCATCGATACCCAGGAAGCCACGCAGGTCGAGAGTGCCGTCGGTCTCAATTTCCAGGCTGTGGATCTTGATGCCCATCATCGCGGCATTGGCGGCATAGCCGACCGACATGCAGGCGTTGAGAGCAGCCATCAGCAGTTCCTGAGGGTTAGGCGCAGTGTTTTCGCCCAGCAGTTCATTGGGTTCATCGGCGGCGATTTCGAAATCACGCGAGTAGGTTTCACCGGCCAGGCTATAACGGCTGACTTTGGCTACAGAGCGGGTCTGGCCTTTCCACGCGGTCTTAACGTTGAAACTGGCGTGGCGCTTGCTCGCATCCTCAGCAACGGCTTGGGCAAATTGTTGCAGGGCAGCTACGTCAATACCGTTCAGATTGGTAGTCATTTGATAGATCCTCGGTGCACGCATTTACGGGGGTAGGTTGTTCGCTGAGAAACAACTCTACCAACTGGTAGGTTGGCGTGCAAGAAATTCTTTTCCCGTGAAGTGTGCGCACGCATGCGGCGACCTTTCGATCCGAAGAGGCTCGTATCTTAAGCTTGGTGAAATACCTGCTATTTCAGCAGGTTAGGCGACTGAAATGCCAGGCTCTCGGAGGTTTTAGATTTACACAGAGGGGAAGAGGCCAGCTCCGTTAAGAACTGGCAGCGGACAGTGCGGAGCTCCACTGCGAAGAGGTGGTAGCGGCTCAGAGTGAAATACTCCAAGACGTTGTTTTTAATATAATTAATGAAAACATAAACCAGACAAGAGGGGTTTTAGGCTGGCAGCAGTTGTCTTCGGCTGATGCACCTTAGGGGCACGTTTTTCATGCATGTTTTTGGTCGAACAGGGAGGGTGGCGATGATGGCATCGACCATCGACCACTTGCGCAATGAGAGGCCTTTGTCGAGAAGAAGTCGTCGATGATCTCCAGAATGCCCCTCGCAAGCAGATGCTCTTCCAGCAGATGCCGGTAACTCACCATCGTGGTGCCCTCAGGGGTCGGGGCGCTGAGTGTCAGCTGTGCAGACTGGCGCATCGAGGTGATCTCTTACAGCGCTTCTTCCATGGCTGGATCGCTAGTGAGACCAGTATTGCAGAGGTGGATGCGCAGCATGGTTTCCAGTGGATAGGGCTTCCTACCGCTGTCAGCTTTTGGATTAAGCGGTTCGCAATGCAACCAGTGCATGCCACGGCACGACCTGTTTCATCTCAGCCAGGAAACGCTTGTGGCGTGTTTGCAGAGCACGGCGAGACTGATCAAGTTGTTTGCGCTCTCAAATCTGTGGCTGGTGCGCCTGCATTAGTTGGGGGACGTGCGTCCGTGAAGAATGTAACCAGGGCGTTGCCCTGGTTTCTCAATAATCAGCGCATGAAGAACAAGCTTTTCTGAGCCCCAAAACGCCTAATTAATGGTAAGGGGCCGGCGAACACACCTTCCCGATGCAAACGCCGGAGGCCATGGTATCCACCTAATTTAAGTGGACGCCATTTCTGACCCATCAGGCGGACTCTTCATGCGCCTTCAGCGCCGTACCTACAGCAAATCCTTCAAAGCCCAGGTCATTCAAGAGTGTTCAGAGCCCGGCGCCTCCATCGCCAACATCGGATTGGGCCCCAGCCTCAACGCCAACCTCGTGCATAAATGGATACGCCTGCACACGCAGAAATCCACCGCGTTGCAGCCAGCGTTCATCCCTCTGCATACCCAGATGCTCCCGACCAGATCACAAGGCCAACCCGCCTACATTTGCCTTGAAATCCAATATCCGCGCACGCTCATCAAAATGAGTTGGCCCGTCGACAGTGCCGCCGCCTGCGCAGCCTTAGCTTGAAGGCCAAGCGGGACGAGGCTGGCCTGCATCATTTTCGCCCTATCTCCCGAGCGTCTCCGCCACCAGGTGCAGGCCAATTCAGCATGCGTGAGCGCTTCAGATCCTCACGACGAATCACGTAATGGCCAGCGTCAAAAAAAAGTTCGAAATTTTTGGGGCGCGCTGCAAGCCAAGCGGTATGCAGCTTGGGCTGTACGCCCAACAGGATATGCACACATTATCCACAGGGCATATGTGTCTTCAACGCTTGATAACTAAGCGGAAATCGCTCATCTTGTGGTTGCTGCGACAAAGACACCCTAGATATGGTGTTTGCAGTGCCGTGTCCCTAGACGGGGGGCGAGTTCAGCGAGCGGTCACGTTAGGTCGCCAAACGTTCCGTGATCCACTCGCTCTCAAAGCCATACGGTTGGACAACCTGACTTGAGTGAACGCATTACATCGAATTGCGCACTGCCGCGTCAAATGAAAGGTGACGCGTGGTTCGATGCGCTAGCGCTCGGTCGGGGCACTTAATCTCTGATCAAAAGGTAAGACTATGAGCTTTAATGCGAAACAAACCAGCAGTTCGATCGCCAGCCTGGCCTCGGCTGTACTGCTTGACTCTAAATCCTCCGCTTTGGCCAAGGAGCTAGCTGGCTCGGCGCTTTCTCAGGCCTCATCTACCAAGCAAACCAGTGCTCGGATGGAGGAGCTAGCCAGCAAAATTCTGGGTGAGTTGGGCCACAGCCAGACGGTGTTGAGCCTGGCAGGCTCCGTGCTTTCGCAGGCGAACAAAGAGCGCTGAGTTCGGTGCTGGTAACCACGCCCCGCCCAGGCGGGGCGTTTCTATTTCTGTTGCGGAGCCCGACGGTTCATCTCCTACCTGTGACACCCCGCCATGAGGTAGTTTTTGCGAGGTGGAGCTTGGCTCCGGCTGCCCGTTGAGGCGAGTACCGTAGCGGGATTTCTTGATTGTGGGCCAGCAATGGATAACCCCCGTCTGCTTTAGATTGAGCTTCGAGTTGTTCCTGTGCATTGATGGCCTATTGCCCTGGCGATGCCTTTTCGGTCTTTGAGCGTTAGAGCGAGTGGAATGGAAAGCATAATCGTCAGTGACGTCTGGGGCGCGCCTCGGGTTGCTATGGCGAGGGCGTCGCGAACGCCCTCAGCGAATTGCTGGACGGATACAGGCGTATGCTAGGGAAAGATGGCCCTGTTCGAGTCACGTAAGAGGTCGAAGAACGCACCTTCAAAACTCCAGTATTGAGGGCGATGGTGTCCACTCGATTAGGTGGACACCATGGCTTGCAGCGGGTGGGGCGGGAAGATGTGTTGGCCGGACGGTTACTATCAATGTTTAGTTTCAGAATTCAAAAGCCCAGCCAGAATCAAATCAAACCCAGAAGACTTCTGGTAATCATCGTTCATGGCCCAAGACACAAAGCTGGCACCCTCCAGGGCATTCAATATAAATCTTGAAACCTTCGTAACGTCTAGGTCGGCCTTAAGCTCACCCAGAACCTGGCCATGCTTGATGTTATCTTGAAGCCAAGTGAGATGGATTTCGAAAAAATCCTTTGTTATCGCCTTGAGGCTTTCAGGTAAGGCCAGCAGCTCTGCAGCCAACGCCCCGCAGAGTGGAAGCATTCCATTTTCACTACTGTGCGCGAACATAAGAGCAAAGGCGTTCAACCGGTCAACAACGCCAATATTTTCATCATTGATGGCATTCAACTGCTTCTTGAAACGAAACAGATAGCTTTCGACGATGGCAATTGCCATGCCTTCCTTGGTCGGGAAATGATGATGAATACTCGCCTTCTTGATGCCAATTTCCTCTGCCAAGTCGGCATAGCTGAAGGCTGCGTAGCCCTTCGTGCGCAACAGAATTTCAGCGCTGGTCAAAAGGTCTGAACGTGTACTCATGATGCGGCATCCAAATTTGTCATCCAGACATCATAAATTAGTCACCCCTCATAAGACAGCGCTCGCCATGCGCGCACTGGGCTTCCTAACCCTTAGCGCCCATCTCGAATAGGCTCCATGCGGGATTGGCGAGCCTAGGAGCCTGCTTAGGACTACCGATCCACCAGGCGGCGGCTGATCTGAGGCCATTTCGAAATGAGCCAGAAACGCTAAGACGCAAACTGGTTCGGGATCAACGAATTTTGTTGGGATTGGTTGCGAATGCGCAGATAAAAATCCATACGTGAGCAATGAGGCTTCCCAGCCAGGCTATCTATTTTTTGGAGGGCAGGGCGGGAAAAAGCTTACCAAGAGCGGGAGTACGGGGGGCATGCCGTTTGCCGCCTTGCTTGATCACTGAGTTTTCTGGGGTGATTCTGCGTCTGGCACCCGCTTGCCTAATTCGACGACGTCATCATTGAGGTCGGGCACGCAAAAAATGCATTCGTTTGGATCGATTTGCGTTCCTTCAATGTAACGCATTCGCTTATTAGCCGACGATCGATTGATGCCGAACCGAAAGGTAGCTCGGGTGGGTGGTTTATCGTTTGTGTCCACGTGTAAATTCCTCCGACTTGTGAAGGCAGGATACCATCCAGTAGGTAGGCTTGCAATGGGTGGTGCCATCTGACATCACTTATGTCGCGGGGCAGTACTAAGGAATTTGGATTCAGAGGTACACGGAATGGGGCACTGCTGCATCCTTGTGAGCTGGAGTGTGGCTGTGCCAGTCCTGCTGGTGCGCGGCTGGCTGGTTGGCTGGCTGGTGTATAATAACGCACGAGAAATGGTACGATTTCATTACAATTTGGCGAGCCAGATAGTTGTTTAGGTTATCGTCACATTTTCAATGTGGTTGGCTGGAAATTATTCCATGATCGATTGCATATTTTACTAGCGCTGCAGGTTTGTCGATTTTTAATTTTCGTCGAATGCTCAGGCGGTGCGTCTCTACTGTTCTGACGCTTATATTAAGTTCACGGGCCATTTCTTTGTTGTTCAGTCCTTGAGCCATTTTATAAAGAACTTGGCTCTCCCTGGGCGTTAGTTCGCTGGACTCGCCGTCTTCAAGGAGAAGTTTTTGTGCTATTTCGGCACTGTAAAAAGTACCTCCAGTTGCGATCGCTTCAATCGCCGCAACTATTTCTCTCGAAGGGGAGTTTTTTAACACGTAGCCGCTCGCGCCTGCACGCAGTGATTCGCTGACGTATTCTTTACTGTCGTGCATGCTGAGCACCAGAACCCGCAATGAAGGATGCTTTTCGCGTATTTTTCGTGTGAGTACAAGACCGTTTATGTCTGGTAGATTGATGTCTACTAGAAGTAGGTCTGGCTTGCACTGTTCAACCATTTCCATGGCGCGTGCGCCGTTTTCGGCCTCACCAACAACAGCCACATTGGGTACTACCGAAAGCAATGCCCTGATCCCGTCGCGGACAAGCGAGTGGTCATCGACTAAGGCTAAACGAATTTTTGTTGATAGGCTCATAGGGGGGTGTCCATTGTTATCGAAATAAGTGGTTCAAACTTTTCTACAAGGGATGCTCATTGGGATCTCAATGTCGACCTCACTCCGGCCAGGTGAAGATACCAGATGAAATCGACCACCCATGTGTTCGACGCGTTCGCGTATGTTTCTTAGTCCGATCCCGGCATGGCGACGCTCAACTTCATCGACGTTAAAGCCAACTCCATCGTCGATGACTCTTAAGCGAACAGATTTCTCGGTTCCAAACAAAGTAATCGCTACATGGTGAGCTTGAGCGTGTCGCTCGATGTTAGATAATGCTTCCTGAACAATTCGAAAAAGCGAGACGGGTACCCCATCGTCCAGCAGGCATTCAAACTCATTGGTTTCGAACGTTACCCGCAGTCCACTGCGCTGCTCGAACTCATCAGATAATTGTCCGATTGCGGCGGGAAGCCCCAGGGTGTCCAAGAGCGAAGAACGAAGGTCGTGTGAGATGCTCCGAACCTCCCCGATGGCCTCTCCAAGTCGCTCGGTAGCCTCTTTCAAGATAACTGCACCTGGGCTTTCTTCGTTTTCGAGCAGAAAGCCTGCTAGCTCAAGTTTGTATTTTATGGACACGAGAACTTGGCTAATGCCATCGTGAAGCTCGCGAGAAACGCGCGAACGCTCCTCTTCCTGAAGGCTGACAATTCGCTGGTTCAAGCGTTGTAGCTTGGTGTCGGCCAGTCGATGCTCACTCAGGTTCAGCGTCATCCCGCTTGCAAATACGAACAGGACTGCCACAAGGGCGACGACAGCAATTGAAACCATCGTCTTGCGGATGCCATGAGCCACTTCATCGCGCGCTTGCCGAGTGGCTTTCTCAACGTCTTCAAGGTAGATGCCCGTACCGATCATCCACCCCCATTGTTTTAACATTACGACGTACGCTAGCTTTTCGGTCACTCTTCCGGATGAAGGCTTATTCCACGCATAGCGTTGAAAGCCCTCTCCAGACCTGGCACTTTTCAGCAACGCTTGAATCACTAGCAGACCGTGTGGATCTCTCATATCCATGAGGTCTTTGCCGACAAGCTCTGCCTGCCGTGCATGCATCAGGCTGCGGC
Source organism: Pseudomonas aegrilactucae (assembly GCF_019168305.1). Classification (GTDB taxonomy): domain Bacteria; phylum Pseudomonadota; class Gammaproteobacteria; order Pseudomonadales; family Pseudomonadaceae; genus Aquipseudomonas; species Aquipseudomonas aegrilactucae. The sequence goes on along the minus strand of NZ_JAHTBI010000027.1, from coordinate 71,118 downwards.
CTTGGCGATCGTAGACGAAAAAATAACCATTTATACCAAAGCTAAGCTTCCTCAGCTCGTCTAGGACTTTTTGCTTGGCATGTTCGTCACCATGGCCATCGTTATAGAGGGGGGCGATCAAGCTCCTTGCCATCGCTACGTAGTTCTCCAGCTCTGCACGCTTACTGACCAAAATACTGTCTTCGATCAGTTGTGCTTGCTGGTCACCCAGCTGGTTGTTCAGGGAGATGACAAGCGCGCAGATAGCGGCAATAGCCAATACAAGTGGCAAGATCCCCAGGGCGACAATTTTGTGTTTGAGCTGCATTCCTACTCCTGTCCAGACCTTGTACTCGACCAGCGGTCTTGGGGGCTGCGGTTGGAGACCACTGAGGCTCCAGCATCTTATGTCAATCCCCGATGCACCGAGTAGCCGAAAGCGGCTAGCGGTCGAAAGACCCGATTGCATAGCCGGCAGCTCAGTAGAACTACGTAGGCTTGTGGGCGTAGTTCTGCGGATTTATTTGTGGTGGGTATACGCGGATATTGGCCGCTGCCGCGAAGCGGACACAAATATAAAAATCACGGTCGACGACCTACAGGCTGTCGACAGGAGACACGTAATGACCCATATGGCTAAACACATTGCCTGGTTTGCCGTGGCTGTTCTGGGAGCATTCGCGCTGAGCGTCGTGGCCTTGCGCCGTGGCGAAGCTATCAATGCTCTCTGGATCGTAGTCGCAGCAGTCGCCATCTATCTCGTTGCATACCGATACTACAGTCTGTTCATCGCCGAGAAAGTGATGCAGCTAGACCCTCGTCGGGCCACTCCCGCCGTTGTCAACAACGACGGCCTGGATTATGTGCCGACCAACAAACACGTGCTCTTCGGGCATCACTTCGCTGCAATCGCTGGTGCGGGGCCTTTGGTTGGGCCAGTACTCGCTGCCCAGATGGGCTATTTGCCTGGAACGCTTTGGCTGATAGCCGGCGTGGTGCTTGCCGGCGCGGTACAAGACTTCATGGTGCTATTCCTGTCTACCCGCCGCAACGGTCGCTCTTTGGGGGACATAGTGCGAGAGGAGATGGGCAGAGTCCCAGGAACGATCGCGCTGTTTGGCTGCTTCCTGATCATGATCATCATCCTTGCCGTATTAGCGCTGATTGTGGTCAAAGCGCTGGCTGAGAGCCCCTGGGGTATCTTCACCGTCATGGCCACCATTCCGATCGCCATGTTTATGGGCGTCTACATGCGCTATGTTCGTCCCGGGCGCATCGGAGAGATCTCGGTAATTGGTGTGTTGTTGCTGTTGGGCTCAATTTGGTTGGGGGGGCAGATTGCTGCTGACCCAGTTTGGGCCAAGGCTTTTACCTTCACCGGTATTCAAATCACCTGGATGCTGATTGGCTACGGCTTCGTCGCTGCGGTGCTGCCCGTCTGGCTGATCTTGGCACCACGTGACTACCTGTCCACGTTCCTCAAAATTGGCACGATTCTCGCGCTTGCCGTCGGTATTCTCGTCACTATGCCCGAGCTGAAAATGCCGGCGTTGACTCAGTTCACCGATGGCACGGGGCCGGTGTGGAAAGGCGGCTTGTTCCCGTTCCTCTTTATTACCATTGCCTGCGGTGCAGTCTCGGGATTCCACGCGCTGATAGCCTCTGGCACAACACCTAAGTTGCTCGCAAGCGAAGGCCACGCCCGCTACATCGGCTACGGTGGCATGTTGATGGAGTCCTTCGTAGCGATCATGGCTATGGTGGCTGCGTCGGTAATTGAGCCTGGTGTGTACTTCGCCATGAACAGCCCTGCGGCTATCGTTGGTGGTGATGCAGTGTCCGTAGCGCAGACGGTTAGCAGTTGGGGGTTCACAATTTCACCTGATCAGCTTGAGGCTGTTGCCCGAGATATCGGTGAAACCACAATTCTTGCCCGGGCAGGAGGTGCACCGACGTTAGCTGTAGGTATTGCCCAAATCCTGCACCACCTCTTGCCGGGTGAAAATACCATGGCGTTCTGGTACCACTTTGCAATCCTCTTCGAAGCGCTGTTTATCTTGACCGCAGTCGATGCTGGCACCAGGGCAGGACGCTTCATGCTGCAGGATTTGTTAGGTTCGTTTGTTCCTTCCCTACGCCGCACAGAGTCCTGGACGGCGAACCTTATTGCCACCGCTGGCTGTGTGGCACTGTGGGGCTACCTGCTCTACCAGGGCGTGATCGATCCGTTGGGTGGTATCAATACGCTTTGGCCGCTGTTCGGCATTTCCAACCAGATGTTGGCAGGTATCGCTTTGATGCTAAGTACCGTCGTGCTTATCAAAATGAAGCGTCATCGGTATGTTTGGGTGACCCTGCTACCAGCGATTTGGCTGCTGATTTGCACTACAACTGCGGGATTCATCAAACTGTTCGATGCTAACCCTGCTATGGGCTTCCTGGCGTTGGCCCGTAAGTACAGTGATGCGCAGGCCAATGGTCAGATTTTGGCGCCGGCGAAGGACATTTCGCAGATGCAGCATGTGATCTTCAACGCCTATACGAACGCTACGCTCACAGCCCTGTTCTTGCTTGTTATGTTTAGCATTTTGTTCTACGCGCTCAAGGTTGGGATTGCGGCGTGGGGTAGCAAGGAGCGGACGGATAAAGAGTCGCCTTACCAAGCACTGCCTGATGCATAAAGGAGGGTGGTAGCGTGTTCAATGACCTGAGTCGCCTCGGTAAATACCTGGGTCAGGCAGCGCGTCTGATGGTGGGCATGCCTGACTACGACACCTACGTCGAGCACATGCAGAACAAGCACCCTGACAAACCTCTGATGTCATATGAGGAATTCTTTCGGGAGAGACAGGAAGCTCGATATGGCGGCGGCAACGGTCAGCCACGTTGCTGTTAGCACCTTGAGGTATTTATCTGCGTAGTCAATCGCGCCCGATGCAATGCATCGGGCGCTTTGCGTCTTGGTCTGCGAAAACGGTGTCAGTCTTCTAAATGGTTGGTAACGCCATGGTTTAGTTGCTTTCCGAGTGCTCCCGAAAATTCCAACGCAAATGCTAGTCCCCGTCTGACATCCGAATCAGAGGTCATCCGAAGCAAACGGATTAAAGAGGGGGGTTCCGAAAGCTTGCTCACTTGCGCGCTTGCGACGCGAGCTGCGTTACCCGCTAACCATGCAGCAGACGTGCCTTCTTCGAAGACATTTGCTAGCTTTTCGACCATGTAAGAATCGCTCATGTCGACGATGTCGGTCGCAACTGACATTAGGTCGACCAGCCTTGAGAGTCGATCTCCGGCCAAGAGTGGCTCAAGCTTTACGACAAGCAGCCTGAGCCCTTCGAGCGCCGCCTCGCTAAGTTCCAACGATTCCAAAATCGAGGGCGCTCCCGGTTGATTTTCCGAGGCGCTTCCTTGTTCAGAGAGTAAGCTCATCTGAGGTGTCCTGTAAAATTATTGATCGTGTTACACCAGGCCGCGCGCGACCGCCCAATATATGCCTCTATTGAAGCTTTTCCTCATAAGTCCGCCAACCTTAGTGGGGGGCGTAGGCTTTACATCACTTTCATAGTCGTACCAGAGCGGCATTCCTGCCTCCAGTCCCATCTGAGCAATTGCAGCAACCTTGCCCTCGTAACTGTCGCAAGTCCGCCCGAAACGAAGCTCGGAGGCTATGTTATTTACTACAACGGGGGACTGGCTATGGCATGCGCCTCCGGCCTTGCTCACGGGGAGATCAACGGTATCGCCCAAAACATAGACGTTTTCTAAGCCATAGACTTTCATGGTTTGATAATTTGTAGGGAGCCACCCTTCATCGTCTGCAGCTTGCGATAGTCCGGAGTTTCTGACCGCCTCTACGGCGCGGATAGGTGGGGTTGCCATAAGGATATCGAAATCTTCAGCCCCACCCTCTTCTGAAAAGGCGATATTGCTTTCTGGATCAACTCTGTTGAGAGTAAAGCTTCTTTGATGCTTGATGCCCCTTTGCTCAAATATGCTTGGTAGTACTTCGCAGGTGTCCTTTTGCAAAAAAAGACAGTTTCTTAACAGTTGAGCTACGGTGGGGTACGTGTAGACAATTTCCACCTTGTTTCTAACGCCGCGTTTACGTAGCAGGTCGTCAAGCATTAGTGTAGTTTCAATGGGCGCAATACCACATTGATGAGGTACATTGGGCGTCTTGGGGAATGTTACCGTGACTAGGATGCGACCTTTTTCGATCGACTTTAACTTATCTGCAAGCTGCCGCGCAGGCTCATGCTGATAGAAGTGATCACCGCCTTCTTTTAGGCCGTCGATTCGTTCAGGGCTTGGTATGCACCCTGTGGAGATAATGAGTTGGTCGTATCCGTATGCTTTTCCGCTCTTACATTTCACGCGGTTTATATTGAATTGGAATTCCTCGACCTCTTCAATAAGAAAGTCAATCTCAGGGCGGAGTAGGCTGCGCTGAGGCCGCCTGAGTTCATTCTTGAAGAAGCTGTCAAAGGCGATGTACATGAAGGCTGGTTTGTAGTAGTGCCAGGGGGAGTTTGACAACATCAAGATTTCTACTTTACCACTGCGTATTTCAGGGTAGAGTTTGGTGGCAAGGTGATTGGCAGTCATTGTGCCGCCAATGCCGCCGCCGACAATAATTATCCGATGGGACATGTGCTCTCCATAGTTTTAGCTAAACGAAGGCCAGTCGTGCTGTGAGCGAGGCTGGCCACAATGAGGCTCTAGCGGATTAGGCCGGGGGAATGCCTGTGTTCAGTGCGCCATCCGTAGAGGTATTGAGTTTTGAGTGTTTTTTGGCGTATAGAAAGTAGATTGCGGCACCAATGAGCAGCCATGCTCCGAATGCAATCCATGTGTGCAGTTTTAGATACGACATGAGCGTAATGCAGAAAATAATCGCGAGTGCTGGTACGAGCGGTACGAGAGGGCATTTGAAGGCACGTGGCAGATCGGGCCGCTTTTTCCTAAGTACGATTACTGCAAATGAAATAAGGCAGAATGCGGCTAGCGTGCCTATGTTCATAAGTTCAGCAAGTACATTTAATGGCACTACTGCTGCGATAAGGCCGAAAATTATGCCGATCACCCAAGTAGTGAAGAATGGTGTTCCATATTTAGGGTGAATTTCGGAAAACTTAGAGGGCACCAATCCATCGCGAGACATAGCGAAAATAATTCTGGATTGCCCATAGAGCATTACAAGCACGACCGTGGTCATCCCCAAGATAGCACCCAAGTCGACAAAGCCTGCTACCCAGTTTTCACCTGCATGTTGGAGGGCTAGCGAGACGGGATGGTCGACGCCGAGGAACTCACCGAATGGAACGATACCTGTCATGATCATGGACACCACGACGTACAATATCGCGCATATACCAAGTGAACCAATAATCCCGATAGGCAAATCACGCTCGGGTCTTTTGACTTCCTCGGCTGCAGAAGATACTGCGTCAAAACCAATGAACGCAAAGAAGACCAATGCTGCTGCGCTCATTATTCCATTGAATCCAAAAGGCGCAAAGGGCTGCCAGTTTTCGGGCTTTACGTGTCGGGCGCCGACAATAATGAACAAAAGTACGACTGCAATTTTGAGTGCCACCATGATGTTGTTGATTTTTACAGATTCACGTATTCCAACAGAAAGCAGCCACGTGATTACCATCATGATGACAAACGCAGGAAGGTTGAAGAAGGTACTAACGCCTGGTAGCGCCCCGGGTGCTGCAGTCAACACGGTGGGTAACGAAAGTCCGAACCCACTTAGAAGAGACTGGAAGTAACCAGACCACCCAACAGATACTGCGGCGCTAGCCAACCCGTACTCAAGCATAAGATCCCAGCCGATCATCCATGCAACAATCTCACCGAGTGTGAAGTAGCTGTAGGTGTAGACGGAGCCTGCTACCGGAATGCTTGATGCAAACTCTGAATAGCAGAGTGCTGCAAAGCCACACGCTAAAGCAGCGATGATGAACGAAACTGTCAGTGCAGGCCCAGCTGTTAGAGCGCCCGTGCCCGTTAAAACAAAAATACCTGTTCCTACAATGGCGCCCACCCCGATAAATATAAGGTCGACGGGCCCGAGCACCCTTTTTAGAGATATTTTTGAAGATTGTAGTTTGCTTATTTCGTCTAAGCTTTTTGTTCTAAAAATGCTCACAATTGCCTCCGGTTTTATTATTCTCGGCAGTACGTGAAGAAGGGGGGTAACCTATCGGATCCCCCTGTCTTAGCGTGCGCAAGGCTTTATTTATTTAATCGGTTAATTAACGCTCGATCAATGTTAAGCCTGATGGCAAATCAGATCGAATCTATCAAAGCCCAGTTTGAGGTCGGCGATCAGGTCTTCTGCATTTTCCAAGCCGATATGAAGTCTAATCAGGTGACCCTTTTCCTCCCAGGTGGTTGTGGTACGCATTTTTCGTGGATCTACTGTCATCGCTAGGCTCTCAAAACCACCCCAGGAATAGCCGAGTCCGAAAAGACTTAGATCATCAAGAAGGGCTTTGACTGCTTCAATGGGGGCGGATTTGGTAACAAACGATAGGAGGCCGGTTGCGCCTGTAAAATCCCGGCGCCATAGGGAGTGATTTTTGTGGGATGGTAGCCCAGGGTAAATGACACGAGAAACTTGGTCTTGCTCTTCCAACCATTTTGCCACGCACAGGGCGCTGCGTTGATGTCGCTCCAGACGAACGTCTAATGTCCGAAGTCCTCGCAGTGCCAGATTCGCGTCGTCCGGGCTCACATATGTGCCCGATTGGAAATGGTAGGCTTTCAGTTGCGGCCATGCGCGTGATGATGCGGCGATGGTGCCGATAAGGGCATCAGAGTGACCAACGATATACTTGGTGGCAGCCATAATCGAGAGATCAACGCCATGATCGATCGCTTTGAAGTAAAGCGGCGTCGCCCAGGTGTTATCGAGCAGAACCAGTGCGCCATGGGCGTGTGCGGCCTTGGCGATTGCCGGGATGTCTTGAATTTCAAAGGTGTGAGAGCCTGGGGACTCAGTAAACACCGCCTCAGTATTAGATTGGAAAAGTTCGGAGATGCCCGCTCCAATTTGAGGGTCGTAGTAGGTTGTCTGAATACCCAGCCGTTTTCCTGCAGTATCCAAAAAATGGCGTGTCGGGGCATAAACACTGTCCGGTACCAGAATATGGTCGCCTGAGCCTACAACGGACAATATCGCGGTAACGCACGCGGATAGGCCGGAAGGGCACAGAACGGCCCCAGTGGCGCCTTCCAGCGTTGATATAGCTTCGCACAGGGCCTCGGTCGATGGATTGTTCCATCGACCGTACTGATAGCGCTGGTCGCCATTCTGCATACAGTCGACGCTTGGGAAAACGACTGTCGAACCTCGGTAGATAGGAGGGTTGACGAAACCGTAGTGGTCTTCGGGATGGCTACCTGCGTGAGCAATCACCGTCGCGCTTGAGGTGGTTAACTTATTGTTATTCAAGGCTTTTCTCTCTGATCGATGCGTGGCTAGACCAGTTAATTATATTTATTTCCTAGAGAAATTTTCTTTCGTATATTTCTTGCATGGCGGTTTTCTAGTTAATATTATTAGGGCTGTCTAGGAAAATTCCGTATCCGATTAATTTAGATTTTTCTGCCATTGCCCGAGATGCGCCCATGATTGAGCTGGATAAGGTGGATCGAATGATCCTTGAGATCGTTCAGTTGAACGGTCGTCTCACCAACGCTGAGATTGCAGCTCGCGTCTCGCTTTCGGCCCCTGCAAGCTGGAAGCGATTGAAGCGGCTTGAAGAAGAGGTGATCGAGGGGTATCACGCTTCCCTTAACCGAAAAGCTATTGGTTTGAATGTTTTTGCTTTCATCAGTATTACGTTGGATACGCATTCTGAGGAGGCGATGGACAACTTTGAGAAGGGAATCAATTCACTTCCAAGTGTGATTTCCTGTCATAACATATCTGGGAAGTATGACTATTTACTTCAGGTGGTGGTTAAAGACATGGACGATTTCCATCAGCTGGCTATGTATAAGATCCGCCGCTTGGGAAATATTAAGGAGATGTATACGGGCTTTTCTCTCAAAGAGATCAAAAGGTGCCCGACTCTTCCTTTGTGAGTGCCAAGGTTACGCGCGATGTGGAACTTGCCTCAGCGATTGATGCAGTGCGTGCAGCCTAAGATCGACTGTGCTGCACGTGTCGATGCTTTTCAGTCTCTCGGCTTTAATGAAGCTGTTTGCTTAGCTGACAGTACCAGGGCAATGCCACCTAGTACTGTGAGGGAGCTTAGGCCAAGTCGAGTAGTAAAGGTTTCCCCTAGCAGTAGAACTCCGGCGATGGAGGCAATCACTGGCACGGTCAGTTGTACCGTAGCTGCGCGAAAAGATGAGAGATGTCGAACCGCCGCGTACCAGATAGCGTATCCCGCGCCTGATGCGATTGTGCCTGATACGACGGCAGAGGTAATACCGACAACGTCTGCATGGAAAGAGGATATGAAGGGCAGGGAGGTAAGCATGATTAGCGGCACAGACATCATGAAGTTGCCAGCTGTAGCCGCCAACGGATCAGTTAAGCCTTTACCGAGTATTGAGTAGACCCCCCATGCCACCCCTGATGCTAGCATTATTACTACGCTTGTCAGCGGCGGAGCGCTGGATCCAGGAAGAAGCAGCACGACAAGGCCAGTAACCGCCAACACTAGGCCTAGCAGTGCCAAGACGCCCATACGCTCTCCCTGCAGAACTCCGTACCCGAGCATGGTTAGCTGCACTGCGCCGAACAGAACAAGTGCGCCGGTACCGGTGTCTAGTTTCAGGTACGCGTAGGAAAACGCAAAGGCATAAACATAGAGTGATACAGCTCCCCCCCAGGAACCTGTCGCCTTTTTTACTGGCCGCTGAAACTTAAGAATCACCCATAGGATCAGTGCACCACTCACCAAACGTATGACACTGAAGCTGATCGGATCGATAGCGCTGTGGCGCAGTGCGACGCGGCACAGCACTGAGTTCGCAGCAAAGGCGGTCAAAGCGATAGCGGTGAGAATGACAACGCGTTGTGTTTTTTTGGTGGTGAGAGCGGCAGATAGACGTGTATTCAAGAGAAGTCTTCCACTGGGTAGGGTCAGATTTCCAACCGAGAATCTGTTATAGAGTGTCAACCTTAAAGGTCGCTTCAGTCCATGTATTTGAATTCAATTTCCAGAGCTTTCTGCAACTCCCTGTATGAATTCGCACCCATGATCAACTTAGAGAGAATCCCCTCTCTAAATACTGCGATTGAAGGAACGCCGTGAATATTTAATGCTTTCGCAACCGTGGGGGACAGGGCGACATCAACGTGTCTGAATGACGCGAGCTGAGAGTAGGCGTCAGCGAGCTTTTGGAAGACTGGCTTCATTCCGGTGCACGGGCCGCACCAAGGAGCAGAGAAGTAGACCACAAAAAGTCTATGGGGTACGCTAAGTTCTCTATACAGCCCGTCTGCATCTAAGTCATGAGTGTCATTCATAGAAACATATCCAAGCTTGTTCTTAAAGTGCTGCGTAGGGCCGCCAGGTAGTACTTTGGCGTCCCTTCAGCGATGATGCTGCCAGATATTATATGATCTCTAGTTTAGGCGATACTTTGATTTCTCTCGCCATATTATGGAAGTTTGGCGAGGTTTTAATGACGTGTGCATGAAGCTCCTCAATTTGATCCTGAGGCGCGTCTGCGCAAATTTTTACTTTGTAGTTAATTTCATTTATGCCAGGGTTGAGGCTTTCATCAAGACCCAAGAATCCACGTAGATCTAGATTAGTGTCCGTTTCAATTTCAAGACTCTTGATTTTGATGCCCCTCGCCGCAGCGCCTGTTGCGTAACCCACCGACATACAAGCATTCAGGGCGGCAAGCAGCAGCTCCATTGGGCCGGGAGCTGTATTCTCACCCAGCAGCTCAACAGGCTCGTCCGAGACGATCTGGAAGTCTCGCGCTATTTGCCGACCGGCAAGCCTGCATTGAGTAACATTCGTAACGCTTTTGGTTTGGCCCATCCACTTAGTCTGGACATTGAAGCGGACTTCAGCTTTTGTGTCATCCGCCGCTACTTCGCGAGCGAAGTTCTCTAGATTAGTAACGTCGATACCATTCACAATGTTGTTCATACTGACGGCCTACAGAAATTAATATTTATCGTTAATGTGCGAGCATGTTCATCAGCTGTCACATCCGTTTAGGCCGCAGGTCTGCCCTTGAAAAGATTCATCTTCGGTGGCATCCGAATGCATTCGTTGTAGCGCCAGTTTGAATGCGTCAACGGTTTGGGCTCCCGAAATGTAGAAGCCGTTGTTGAAGACAAACAGAGGAACGCCGTTTGCGACCTCACGAGCCTCTTTCTCATCCTTGGCGACTAGGTAAGGCAGCGTCTCATCATTCCAGGCATTCTGGACGAAACTTTCTGAAAGGCCGACTTCTCCCGCAATTTCCGCTAATGAGTTCACTTCGAAGATCGAGCGTCCATCTGTGGTGCAGGCCTTATAAAGGCGTTCGCTGAGAGCCTTTTTGATGTCGTTATCGTCGACTGCTTTGACGAGAGCATGTGCTTTTGTGGTGTCTCCAAAAAGCATAGTGTCAAAGTTGTAAACGAGGCCTGTTTCTGTGGCGTTCGCAACAACAGCCTGGATCATCCCCTTGGCAGACTGCTCGTTGCCAAACTTCTGCGCAAGAACCTGTTTTATCGGTGCAGCTTTTTGGCCAGCAGCGAGTCGAAATGCCTTGTAGTTAACTTGAACCAAGTCCTTGTGCTCGAAATCGGCGAGGGCAATCTCGAACCGGCGCTTCGCAATCCAGCACCAAGGGCAGACGAAGTCCGACCAAACGTCAATCGTGATCAATTTGGATTCTGCGCTCATTTTGTATCACCTGAAAGATTCAGCAGCCCAGTTATTAGTCTGGGCGCGGACGGGAAAAGGATGGCTGCTCATTAGGAAAACAGCCCCTTTAGGTCATTCTTTGTCGAAGGCGTCTAGCACATGGGTGCTATAAACCAGAGCTGCGCCTGCGTTCATGTTGATTGCGACTCCCAGAGCTTCTGAGACCTCCTCAACCGTAACACCAAGCTTCTTAGCTTCGGCTACATGGAAAGCAATGCAGCCGTCGCAGCGAGTGGTCACCGCTACCGCAAGAGAAATCAGCTCGCGGGTTTTCGCGTCTAGGTGATTGGTTTTTGCGCCAGCCCCACCTAGTGCCATTACACCTTTAATGGTTTCTGGCGAAAGCGAGCCAAGCTGCATAACGCGGGCGTTGATGTCTTGTCGGGCCTGTTTCCAATCTTGCATGTGATCCTCTCAGCTACGCCAAGGCGTAGAAATTAAACATTTAGTATGGTTGCGGGAAAGGAAAACAAGCCTACCACCTAGTAGGTAGGAATAGCAATTCTGTTTCATTTATTAGGATTTCCCAGCCAACAGGCGCAATCACTTGCGCCGAGCCTCTGTGTCTGGTCGGCTGGACTTGGCTTGATATCTGGCTTTCAGAAGCTTCCGGCGGTCACGGAGCGCTGTGGATGCTGAGCTACCTGTGCTTTCCTCACCCCTGCCGCTTAGCCGTTTCCCGCAGTGGATATGAGTGAGCCGATGCTGTACGTGATCGACTCGACTGGCGGAATTGGTCTGAAGGGGAGCTACGGCCATTCGTTAGGTGTCTAGGATGGCTTCACGATTGAGCTCGTCATTGGTGGCGGCAACAACACAGCCTTGCGACCGCTGAAGAGTAGGGTGCCAGCCCTATGCAGAATTCTCGCACCTACGCTAACGCTGGGATTAGGACGATTGCATTAGAGCTAACGCAAAAAACGCCACTAATATGATGAGAAATATCATAGACCAAGAACTGCTACTGGCACTCTCTTTCCCTTGTCGCTGTGCCGATTCACTATCGCAGCAGAGGGGAGTTTCTTTCCCTTGTTCCCTAGCCTTCTTTAGGGCCAAAATTGAGCAGTATCGCATAAGACAATTCCTTTAGATCGAGGCAGTAACACTGTTATAGATATCTAGAGCTCCAGGCGGCAATGCATGAGGCAACATACTCCGCATCTCGACTGTTAGTTAATAGATGGTCGGCGGAATCCAGTGAAATGAAGCTTTTAGGGTGTTTAGCTGCTTGGTAAATCTTCTGCGCTTGTTCTATCGATACGATGTTGTCCGTGGGGGAGTGAAAGACAAGAAGCGCACGTTTCAAGTTCGCAGCACTGTTATCCTGCTGGTGGCTCTCAATGTCGTCAAGAAACTGCTTTTTTATTGTGAATTGTCTATCTGCAAGCGTTACGCTGTACTCACCAATGTCTCTGATGGTTTCCACCTGACCTTTGAACTGTTTCATGACATGGGACGCATCGGCGGGAGCGCCGATTGTAACTACCCCCTTTGCCTCTGGAATGTGCTTGGCCGCTGCTATAACTGCGGCGCCGCCTAAACTGTGTCCAATCAAAAGGGATGGTGCCTGGTGGAAATTACGCAAATATTCTGTTGCAGCTACTAAGTCGGCAACATTAGAAGAGAAATTACTGTTGGAGAAATCTCCATCACTGCCACCAAGACCTGTGAAGTCAAATCGAAGCACAGAGATATTATTGTCTACCAACGCTTTGGCAATTCGGGCGGCTGCTTTTATATCTTTTCCACACGTGAAACAGTGCGCGAACAATGCGTAAGCTTTAGGTGACTGAGGCGCCTCAAGCAGACCTGAAAGGTTCATGCCCTGGGAATTTGGAAACGTAATTTTCTGTTTGGTCATGTTTAGCTCCGTAGGAAGCATTGGTCTTGGAGTAGGCTTGCTGAGAGTTTTGCGTGTGTGAATTGTCGCAAAGGTGGTAGGGAATTGAGGGTCGAACTCGAATAGATCGAAGCCTACCATCTAGTAGGTGTGCTTGCAATCGTGATTGACAGCCTCGATTTTTAGAGGGGGGCGAACTGGCACAGGGCTGCACGGTGCTAAGCACTGAGGGGGGGTGACTGATCACCAGAGCGTGTTTTATACGTTACTATTGGAGCGCCCGGTTAAATGCCGAACTTCACGGACAGCGTCAGACCAATCTTGTCATTCGCAATGCTGAGGCCGGTCTGGCCAAGGGGTTGTTGCCAAAGAAATTGACTGCCACATGGTGGCCTACACCCTTCACACGGCAGCTTCGGCCATCGTACTATTCGTGCAGTCTCACCAGGCTCTGCCTGAGGCTCAAAACGAGCCTAACCAATAATCTAAAAGGAACCGATATGTCTAGGCTCGCTGAATTCCGCGCCCTTGAACAACAGCTCGCTGCACAGTTGGCTGAGCTGGAAAGCTTGAAAAACGATGATGGTCTCAAACGCGAGATCGAATTTGAGAAAAAGCTTCGCAACTTATTGGGCGAGTACAATTATAGCTTGCGTAACGTTGTTGCCATCCTCGATCCTCAAGCCGCTTCTCGCCGCGCAGCTCCTGCCGCAGTTGCTGAAAAAGGCAATCGCAAGCCGCGCCAGGTCAAGCATTACAAAAACCCGCATACTGGTGAAGTCATCGAAACTAAAGGTGGCAATCACAAGCAGCTCAAAGAGTGGAAGGCTGAGCACGGTGCCGAAGAGGTCGAATCCTGGTTGGCTAAGTAACACTGTTTGAGTACAAATCAGGGCCCTGCGGGGCCCTTTTTTATGGGATAGGGATATATGGGATTTTGAAGGCCAGGTCGAAAAGGAACTTCTGCGCCTTCGGCAGTAGGGGTTTTGCTATGCCAGTTTGCAGTCAAGGTGGAGTTTCCGGAGTTGGACTACATGCTTTCAGGGTGGCCCAGGGTTGTTCTGTTCTTTCACTCGAAAGCCTTCGGGGGGGCACAGTGCGGCTCTGATCTAGTCGGCGTTAGTGCCATTGAGAAAGTCCTCGGCAATGTGGAGCGCGGAAATGTGCTCGCCGTGAGTTATCTCGCTACCGCAGTCGCACTCCCCCTCGTTCGCCTCTCTAAGCCATGTTCCTTCCTGCTGTCTTCGATAGCACCATCCCTTCGTGTAGCCAGCGCCTGTCATCTCCAGCCCCGGATGTTTGACAGTCAGTTCACAGACTTCGAACAGGTCGGGCTCGCGTCGTAGAACCCCGATGCCTTTCTGGTAAAGCGGAAACTCACCCTGTTGAGCGAGTTTGATGAGTGTGTCAGCTTCGAAGGCAACAGTGCCATTCTCGTCGAGCAGGTTGTTTATGTGGGGAAAGTGAAGAGGCGCGCTCTTGCTTGCCGAGCCATACAGCACTAAGTCAGGGATCTTCACCACAATCCCGCTCTCGGCTGCGCCATCAATCGAATCCTGCACGTCAAGGATGTTCGTGCCGCGATAGAAGGCGGTGTGGGTCGGAGCAATTTTCACGTAGCTCGGATGGTACTCAGGAAGATCGAGGGTTCGCCTGAACGCAGGAGTGCCTCTGAGCCCGTCGTCTAGCTTGATTTCAGCCCATGGCAGCCCCATGAGTGCCCTGAGAATGGGATCCTCGGCTGAGGAGGGGAAGAGTGCGTTGGTGAGCCATACAGCCGATTTCAGTGATGCCTTGCTCAAAACCGGCCTTGTATCCAGCGAAGTCGTCGCAGACCAGCTTGCCCTTCCAATCACCCAGGAAGTTGCGTGCATGCTCGCCAGCACGGCTTGGGCTGAAGTCGTAAACCACCGCTTTGAGCGCCGAAAACGGCGTAGTGCTGTAGGCCCAGACGTAGGCCCGGTGGGTTTTCTTCTCGCCCGGCGCAAGCATTTGCACGGGTGTTTCATCGGCGTGGATCACGCCCTGGCTCAGCACTGCTTCACGCAACGCATCGACCAGCGGGTGGAGTCGCACGCCGGTTTGCCCGACCCACTGGGCCAAGGTCGAGCGGGCGATTGCCAGCCCGGCGCGGCCAAAGATTTTCTCCTGCCGATACAGCGGCAGGTGATCGGCAAATTTGGCCACCATCACGTGAGCCAGCAAGCCTGCGGTCGGGATACCTTTGTCTATAACCTGCGCCGGTACCGGCGCCTGGATTAGTGTTTCGCACTGACGGCACCAGGGCTGCCGGGTAGTTCTTCAGAGCACTCCAAGGTACCCAGCTAGTCTGTTGAGCCTGGGATGCGGCATGCAGACCTTTGATGGCATCCGTCACCAATGCGCGCTCACTTCCAGACCCCCAGCGTCCCAAGACTCCAGCGAGACGAGCCAAGGGTTCAATGGCCGCCTCATAGGTCATGGCTTGTGCGGCCAGATGCTCCAAGGTTACGTCCCCGGGTTCTGCGGCAAATAGAGGAGTCAAATGACTGATCGCTTGATGAGCCTGGCTGGTTAATAGGTCATCGAGCTGAATCCGGTGCTCGGGTCTGGCCATAAAGCGTTTGGCCATAGCGAGAGTCAGCTCGATGCCAGCTGGATTCGGCAGACGGGACTGCTGGATAGTCTCAAGCTTGAGGTTCAGCCCGTCGAAGAACGTGTCAGCATCCATCCCGGTTACGGTAGTGGCACGACGCTGGGTGATGAGCTCCTGACCACGCTCACTCAATCGACCCCGGGATAGCCAGTAGGTCGGATACCGACGTGACGGTGCTCTCAAAAACGCCGCCCTCAGCGCATGATGCCACTCACCTGACCATCCTGCGACGATGAGCCCGAACTCATCGATGATGCGATCAAGCAGCGTATTGAACGCCGCCGGGTACTCGCCCAGTTCCACATTGGTATTGAGGATCCTTGCATCCTTGTAATCGCCATGAATTTTCAAGATGTAGCAAGAAGCATGGGTGAGCGGTTCAGCCCCTGCGAGGGCATCTTCCGAGCTGACGACTGTTGGCTCAACGCCGACATCGCGCAGCGCATTTTCCATCAGCCGGTCGAAGTTGGTGGTGATAATCACGCGCACATGACCCGTTTTGACCATGGCTGCGATCGCCCGATGGGCACGGGTAGGCAGCTTCAGGCCGTCCTCCAATTCCTCATCGCTAGGCTCCAGAAAACCCTGGATGATGGCTCGCCGCTCGGTCTGGGTGGTCGCCAGGCGTTCGAGTAGGGTGGAGTAATTGGGTTGCTCTCCTGTCTGACCTGCGTACCACGCCACCCAGTCATCCTGCTCTCCCGCACCCATCGCGATGCCCCAACGTTTCACCAACTCCAGGGTGATTTCCCAGCCGGTCTGAATACCAGCTGAGCGGGATACGCCCGAGCCAAAAAGCACGGCATAGACGCTTTTGTTCTCAAACATGGAAAAGGCGATTTGAGCTGTTGGATCAGGAGCAGCAGCGGTCATACACAATCCTCGTGAGTTGGAGAGGCCAACTGTTCGTATGGGGGAGTTGCATCCGATTAACCACTAAGCCGTCGGCTCACAGTCGGCTCTCATGTTTTCTGCCAGGTGCTCGATCCTAGAGGTGCCTGGGATGGGGAACGTGACAGGGGAGTACTCAAGCAGCCAGCGCAGAGCACTGCGGGACGTCGCCGAGGCATCTTCGGACTTAAGGTATTTTCCAGCCCCCAAAGGGGCATACGGGACGAAAGCGATGCTGTTTTCCTTACACCACTGCACCACGTCTTTGCACTCGGCGTTCAGAAGGCTGAAGGCATTCTGAACTGCCGCAATCGGAGCGATCGCTGCTGCCTCGATGGTTTGAGCAACGGTCACTTTGGACAATCCCAGTGCCTTGATCTTGCCCTCTGCGCGCAACTGCTCCAGCTCCCCGACCTGATCTGCGAGCGGTACGTTGGGATCAACTCTGTGCAGGTAGTAAAGATCGATTGCTTCGACTCCGAGCTTTCGCAAGCTCATCTCGACACACTGGCGTAGATAGGCCGGCACACCGCACGGTGTCCATTGCCCTGGGCCCTGGCGGGTAAACCCGCCTTTCGTGGCAATGATCAAATCCTCTGCGTAGGGATATAGAGCTTTGCGGATCAACCTTTCGGCGTCGTGCGGGCCGTAAGCGTCGGCGGTGTCGATGTGTTGGACACCCAATGCCACCGCCGAGCGCAAGACCTCGATCGCGTTTTTCTCGTCAGCAGGCGGCCCCCAGATGCCTGGCCCTGTCAGCCGCATGGTGCCAAAACCTAGGCGACGTATCTTCTTTCCGGCCAGCATCCCGTGTGTCGTGAACTTCATGCCAACCCCATGCGCAGGAATACATCGGCGGTGATTTGAGCTAGACGCGCCTCGCGCGCCGCAGGAGTCAGCACCTGGTGATGGATTGAGTGCCGCTCAAGTAGCGCATGCAGGTGGGTGTCCACTGATGCTCTGTAGCGACTGTCCGTGTCTCGCCCCGGGCCGAGAGCGATGGAGGGATCCAGCTTCGTGGCAAGAACGGTCGTGTAGTTGGGGCTGTGATTCATGATTACGGCCCCAATGGCCTCTACTTCATGCGCAGCCAAATCGCAGCCTCGGTACTCAACGGCAGCGTTCCAGTACGCCACTGCATCCATGACAGGGCGATCAACCAACACAACATCAGCGTTGACGCGGGCAGCGTGCTCCGCTTCAAGCGTCCGGTCGATGAACCACATTGTTGAGTCGTATGTGTGCTGGGTGAGCAGAGGAATGCCTCGCTCAACAGCAAGTGCCCCGAAGGAGGGGATGACTTCGACGCGGATCCCCTTCACCTCAAGTACCTTCCTCAAGTCGGCACAGAAGGTGGATTTGCCGGTTGAGTGCGTGCCGGCAACCCCGATTACGACCGAACTCACCACAAGCTTCCCTGTTCAGGTGTGGGTGTTTTGTCCACGGTCTGAATCTTGAGCTGAGCGATCTTGCAGACTTCTGGCCAGCTATTGAGGAGGGAGTCCTCAATCAAACGGCCCAGGAGGAGGGCGGTTACTCGGGCGTCCTCCCCGGCGCGATGCAACTCGCCCGAAACTTCAGCGTCCAGGCCAGTCAGAGCCAGCAGCGCGGAGAGGCTATGGCTTTGAGCATCTGGGTACACATGGCGTGCAAGTTTCAGCGTGTCTATCACACCAAGCGGGGCCCAGTCGGGCAGATGGCGCTTCATCACTCCGTAGTCGACTGACGCGTTGTGCGCGACGAACCATTTGCCCTGAAGGTGTTGTTCGACATCGTCCCGCAGCTCTTCCCAAACAGGTGAGCTCTGCACTTTTGTGTTGCCGATGCCGTGCACACGCTTGGCTTGCCAGGTGATGGGGTTTGGCGGTTTGATGAGCCAGCTTGAAGGCTCATCACCCTCGACGACAGGGAACGAGGCGATAGCCAGCTCCACGAGGTCAGGCGGTGTGTGGCCATTACCCTCAACGTCGACAATTACGATGGGCTCGGAGGGCCACTGAAACTCCGTATCAGTCATCAGATATTCCTCTGCGCTTCCGCGCGTCCATGGCGATCATAGTGATGTGGCTTGTCGGCATCGTGCACCTGGTACCCAAGCGTGTGCTGCATGAAGTACCGGCGCTGTTCATCGAGGCCGCGAACAATGATGGAGCGTTCTGTTACCACCGGTTCACCCTCAGCGCCCAGCCGCTGGCATAGGCTGCTGAGAAGCGCCTCATCGGGCTTCTTCCAAGCGGCCTGGCATGTGGCGTATTGAGCGGAAGGGCATGTGTCACACAGCTCGGTGATCCCGAAATGGCCGTTGTAATCGGGCTGCTGGTGGGCATAGGCAACCCCACATGAGGTCTTGCGGAATATCGGAGTGCTTGGAGCGTGCGCTTGATAGATGCTCAGCAACCGTTGCTCCTCCTCCAGCGGCAGCAGCTTACGTCTGGCGGTTGAGGTGTAGGGCTCGGGAATACCCTGGCTTTGGTAGTACCGGGCAATCTCTTGTCGATAAAACAGCCCGCTGAACACCGTTGCGTGGGCGTGTTTTGCGAGCTGCGCGGCGCGAGCGATGTGTTCCTCGGAATCGTTAAGCCCAGGGACAATTGGTCGCCAGTAGAGCAACGTCCGGTAACGCTGCGCATGTTTGAACAGGGTTCGCAGGCTATTGGCTGCGATCGACGATTTGATGGGCTCGATCTTCGGGTCTTCGATGCCTGAGTAAGTCACCAGCACCGTCAGCTTGATGTTCGTCAGGGCATTGAAGCGTTCGCAGTCCTCGGGCGTCACACGCCAGCGAGTGATCACAAGCACGTTGTTGGTAAACCCTGCCTCATCGAGCAGTCGCAGCAGGTTATGGGTATGGCCTTTCACGTCCGGAAGCATCGGATCGGTTGCTCGGTTGAAAAGCTGAATCGGCGTGATATGAGGCTGGAAGAAGCGATGCGAAACGAACTGCCTGAAGGCTTCTTCGTCGGTCATCACAGCCTGGGGAGTGCGCTGCTCGAAGTTACCGAACAGGTGCCTCACGCAGTAGCTGCAGTCCAGGGGGCAGCCGACGATATGGTTCAGGCTGAGGCCACTTTTACGGTACTCGACAGGATCCCGGAGGCTCGGGTTGACCAGTGCCAGTTGCGTGGCGTTGATGACAGCGACGTTTCTATCCATGGACGCGCTCCTTGCAGCTCAACCGAGTTGCAGATGTTCCTTCGAGGTGTGCCTATCCATCCTGGAGCGTCCTCGGAACTGGGGTGAAGCACTACCAGGCAGGCGAGCTGGTAGGCTATCAATTTGCCATCAAATTGGGCAATGAAGATTTCCATGCGGATTGACACTCCGTCTCTTGGCGCGGAAATCGTCACTGCCATGCATGCCTATGCGCGTCAGATCAATGCCCCAGTGATCCCCAACTGCTCTGGAAGCTCGGCCCATCCGACATGGGAGGTTGGGTTGGTCGACTGATTTGAATCGTAACCGGGATCGGGAAATCCACACCCACCATCGCTACCTCACCCTGCTTTAGGTTTGGCAGGAATGCTGCAGCGGAGCGATCGATCTCACCGCAGGCTCGTTCAACGACTTCGCGGTCACGGTCGTTCGTAAGCCGGTGGACGAGCAGGGTACCCATCTGACTGAGCACGCCTTCAGTTATGTCGCGTGGTCGTTGGGTCGCCAAGCAAATGTTCAGCCCGTATTTTCGACCCTCTTTCGCGATCAGTTCGAAGGCATCCAGATTCTGTAGGTCATCCTCGTTACCAACGGTTTTGCCCAGGAAATTATGGGCCTCGTCGAGGATGGTGATTAGTGGTCTCATCCTGAAAACCTCAGCCCGGGCTCGCTGCAGCAGTAGTCTGCCGATAACGTTGGCCACTACCTCACGGGCGTTGAACTCGTATCCAATTGAGCTCAAGCAGACCCTGAACAGCCTCTTGTCGCTACGAATGAAGCTGTCCAGTTGATCTACGAAACTGGAAAGGCCGGCAGCGGGACTGAAGACGCAGCCCAGCGACGGCGACTCCATCACGCCGAGGATGCGGGTCATCAGAGATGTGCAGTGAGAGATTTCATTACTGGCTCCCCCGAAACGCTCAGAGTCGTTGTAAGCGGTCGGGAAGCAGCACTCCTGCACCAGCTGAGATACCAGTTTGCGAGGGTTGAATGGCGTTGTTGGATTTCCTACCAGGCTTGCGTTGTTGCCTCTCTTCATGGCCTCGCGATAGACGTCTTTCGATTGGTCTACCTTCAAGACGATGTGCCTCGGGAACAGGTCAGGTGCGAGATGTACGAGTCGGAGGCTTTTGATCGCTTCCCTCAGCTTCGGCCCTTGTGTCTTCCCTGATGGCTGGAAGAGGGCAATGAAGTCGGATTCGGTGAAGCTAGTCGGGGGAATCGCGACCTCTACAGAGCCTTCAGCCCGGTGGAGGGGGCTGCCAAGGTGGCAATGAACCGTGTCATCGCCAACGAGCGAGCGGTATTCGCCCGTGGCATCAATCAGCACTACTTTGGCTGAGAAGCGGCGACACTCCTCGATCAGCTTGGATGTCGTCCAGCTCTTGCCTCCGCCTGTGGAGCCCAGGATTGCGCAGTGCCGTCCGAATATCTTTTCGGGAGTGACGGCAATAGGAAATCCGCCATCCCCGGCAACGTGACCAAGGTTCAACGCTACCTCAGGTGGCGCACCGTCCACACCCGTTGAGGTCAACAAAGGGATCTGGGAAATGAATTCTCCAGGGGCGGAGTAGACCCGATCGCCAAGCCGTGGATATGAGCTAACTCCTGCTGTGACTCGCAGCGATTGCGGGTTTACGGAGCCCAGAAGGCGTATGAAGCCTATTGCGTCGATTTGGCGGCTACCTGCAAAGTCCTGTGAAATCTCCGAGCGATCCCTGTCAGGCAGCGTCACTTCGGTTATGCGCCCGAGCAGCACTGCTTGCTGGCCTTCAATGAGCACAAGCTCGCCGACCTCACCTTTGCCGTAACGGTTGTGGCCCAAGTATTGGCCGCTCACATTGCCGGCATGCGCCAGGTTCGTCTTTACCAGCTGGGCACTCACACTCGAAACCACACCAATTTTGAGATTGCTGGCCAGAATCCCGTCGAGAGCACTCATGCGTTTTGGCTCCCCAGGCGTCTGACGGCATTCGCCAACTGCTCTGCTGGAGAAGCTGTTCTCAGGTGCGGAATGTGGCTGACAAGATCGCTGAACGAGCCACTGACGAAGTGGATGTCCAGGCCACGCTTGGCGAGGTCATGGAATCTGCCCCAATAGTCGCTTGAGCCATGGTGTCCCCGGTTATGCAGGTGCGTGATGCACTGGAAGTCGCAGAGTATGAGTTTCAGGCTCGGGTTAGATTGGATCGCTGAGAAGATTGGCTCAGAGAGGTGATCATCGTTGAAGCCGAATCCCCCCACGATGAGACAACTGTTGGGCTGACGCAGAAACTCCAGGTAGCGCGACAGAAGCTCTAGGTGAGGCTGCAGGAATGCCTGCTGGTACTTGCCTTTGGCTGGGTAGATGAGGCACGCGTTCGCAGGTGTAGGCGCTGTGTCCTCGTAGATGTCCTTTCCCTCTCTGCTCCAGCTCACCGATCCATGCAACTTCAGTAGCTGGAACACACCTTCGGCGAACTCATGACCTTCCACCTCTCGCCTGACGATGTCGTAGCTGAAATGTTTCCCATCGAACCGCCGCCTGCGGGTGTAGGAGAATCCATCAATGGCCATCATCCCGAGGTCAGAGGCTGCTGTCTCGAAGCACATATCATAGTTTGTGGTGAAGACCTTCAGGCGAGGGTCTCGGACTCGTCGTCTCGCCAGCTTCTGCAGCAACTGCCTGTATGCAGAGATATCGGCGCTTGGGGCTCGCAGGAATGCTGAGCATGCATCTAGGATGACTGCTTTGACCCCGCTGACAAACCCTTCGACGGTGGCGTCTTTATTGAAGGCGAGATAGGCGTCGCATTGAGAAAGGAAATGCTCGATATTTGGATTTATGGTTTCTTTGTAGCGCACCACATCCATCACGCGCCCTGCCGCCTCAGTGGGATCCCCTGAGCCGGGTGTGCACATGGAGCGCTTCCACAGATCCCACATGCTCGGCCCACCTGGTGCACCAAGCGAAGTCCCACTTCCAGCCAAAAAGCCAAGATTGGGAACTTGCAGTGCCGCAGCGAGCATGTCCGACAGTGCTGTGCGGTTTGAAACGATCCTTGTTGGATCAGGTGGTGGTACGCCCTTGAGGACTATGTAGGCTTCTTCATTCAAAGGCGCCCAATCAGAAGCCCCTGGTGCTAGGTAGGCTTGAAGGCCCTTACGGTTGGCATCAAGCTCCACAGGTTTGTCAGCAGGGGGCGGGGGGGCTACGGCTTCTACAGAAAGGGCTGGGGCTGGCGGGGCGTTTTCGTTGGACATCAACACGATCCTTGAGGGGGCGTATCCCGATGGCGTGCTATGGGCCAATCGAGTGCGCGTGATGAAACCTGTGGGCAACGCAGTATTGGCATAATGACATCGGTGCTATGGCGCCGGAAGTGGGGTAGGAGGGTGAATCTAGCGAAATTAGTTACAAGGCTCATCGGCTAGCCGGCGAGGGAAAGAGAGCTGCTACAACCAATACGTCGAGGTGATCGCTCATATCGTCTCTCGGCTTCGCGGCCAACCGGCCAAAATGCTCATCCCGCTCCCGTCTCCCCCAGGCAAGCTGCCACGTTGAGTGTGATGGGGGTCTTACCGACCCCGCCTTGGCGTGGTTTTGAGGGTCAGAGGTTTCCCAAGGGGAGGTGCGAAGAAATGAGAGCTTTGCCCCGGCGAAATCAATTGGTTGCCCAGTAAAATCCGAGCGTCTTGACACGTCTCGCGTGTCTTCTAATCTGATGCCAGACGCCTTCTACAGGCGTTCCGCCGTGAGCTGGAAGCGGCCAGACAATATGAGAAACCATTGCCCCGTTCGGCGGGGAGTTCGTTTTCTATTGTCTGGAGATCGCGATGAAGCCAGACCTACCACCCGTTTCTCCCCTTAAATTCCCTCCGCTGAACCTCGATCAGCCCCTTGAAAGCCGTCTCAAGCTGCCGGATGGGAGCATGGTGAAAGAGGGCTACAGAGATCCCGACTGTTTTGACATACATTGCCAGAGCAGATTTGGAAGGAGCTGGTTTTCCATAAGGGCCGAGTGTATTGAACACCTTGAAGCTCGCCTCGGCGCAATCAGCGTACGGATCAAGACGCTAGAAACCTTGTTAAAGCAAGGGCAGCCTCCCGAGAGCCTTCTCACAGCGTATGACGACATCTATGAGCAACTTGAGATGGTATACGCGGATGGCTCGTTGGGAGCGTTGGTAATGATCTCAAAGCTCTATCTTGTGGGGGCCCAGTTCCCCCCGCTGGCTACACCTGGCGGAGGCCTCAAAGCTGCAGTGATGGCTGCAGAGCTCGGGTATGTGTCGGTGTACAGCTTCCTGGGGGATTACCACCTGGGGGAGGGGCGGGCTTATGAAGCTGCCGAGGCCTATGAATCAGGAGCGTACAAAGGATGTAGTGTCAGTAAGTACCAGTTGGCTCAGTTTGCGGAGCGTGGTGTTGGAGGGCAGTTGAAAAGCGTTCGAGCCGCATTCGATCTTTATGCAGAAGCCACAACGGGAAATTACCCACCTGCATGGGTTGCGATGGCTCGGCTTTGGTTGCGCAATCCTGGAGAGATGCCGAGACCTGAGCATCTTGTTGGGATGTTGAAGGAGTGTGTCGAAATGAGGTGCGAGGGGGCTGCAACGGCCTTGGCTGAGATCTATTTGGCTCACGACCATTCCTCTGACACGAAGCGTATGGTGATGTCGCTCTATCGGTGTGCAGCGGTCGGAGGCGATATCGAAGCGCAGCTCAAGCTCGCGAGCTTGCTGGCGGGCGAGGGGGCCTGGGAGATGGAAATAAAACCGGATCTTGAAGAGGCGTTATGGTGGTATGAGTGGGTGTATGACTCTGAAAATGCTTCGCCCGCCCAGGCAGTTCTGGCCCACTTAAAACTGGGCCACCTGTTCATGGCCAAGGATCAATATGACCGAGCGGCACATCACTTCGCCTTCGCTTCTGACACTCACCTTGAGGCTGCTGAGCTGCGCAGGATCTGCGAAGAAAAGGGGGAGAATCTCAGACGCTGGCGGCAGCACAATACTGGCGGTGAGTGTCTGTAACGAGTCGACTGGGCCGAAAAGCGGCTTGTGGGGTTGATGCACACTGGGCGATAGGGTCATTTCCATCGCCCTGTTACCTCTGGCTTTCCAAGCGACAGGCTCAGGGTCTTAGTTGGGCATAACCTGCTTCTTACCGTTCACGAAAATGTAGGTGTCTGGTTCCCATTCAAACTGCAGTTTTGCTGTGTTCGACGA
The DNA here is from genome assembly GCF_019168305.1 of Pseudomonas aegrilactucae. GTDB lineage: Bacteria > Pseudomonadota > Gammaproteobacteria > Pseudomonadales > Pseudomonadaceae > Aquipseudomonas > Aquipseudomonas aegrilactucae. Next base: position 46,508 of record NZ_JAHTBI010000027.1, on the reverse strand, counting down.
GGCGAGCTTGGTGTCCGAGGCTTCGAATTGGTTGAAGTCCATGGTGCCTTGATAGATGTAGTTCTGGCCCGCGTCGATCTGGGCGTCGTCAGCCAGCCGGATGCGTTTGATGACATCGCCGAACATGTCCTTCAGCACAACCGTGCCCTTCACGCCAGCCAGGGCCTCAGCTGTATTGTTCTTGAAGGCCACACTGATGCTGAAATACTCCGAGTATTTGCTTCGCTCGTAGTCCTTGGGATTGAGCTTTAGCTCAACCAAGGAGGCAGTGAGGGTGGCGTTCATTTCCTTGAGGGCCGCGAGCTGCTGTTGCTTGATCTGCTCGGCCAGGAGCCTCTGCTTTTCTTGCTCAGCTGCCTTCTCGTCCAACCAGGCTTGCTGGGACTTCAGAGCATCATTGACCGTCATCTCGGTCACGGTTTTATTGCCCCCAAACGCACTTGCTACCGCGAGGCGTGTTGCATACCCAATGAAGAGCTTCTTTTCGTCATCGGACAGCTTGGACACAGCATCCTTGAGCCCCTGGTCTTCTGACCATTTGGCCATGTCCGCTGGAAGCATCGCCTGCTTTGGATCGCTGCAACCAGCCATCAATAAACCAGCCATCAAAATGGCAGCCACTTTTGTGCGCATCGTATTTCCCTATGTTTAAGTCGGTTGTAGCTGCGAGGTTTGCGGCCCTGTTTAACCTGAGGCCTTCCTGCCCGGCGACCTTCGTCCGCATGCGGTGAAACCAAATGTGACTGGCCTTTGAGCGTGATGGTTATACGACAGTGGCGCAACGCTATCAAGACGGTGGGGACAGTGCACACGAGTTCCCGGGGCAGACACGAAGTAGTGGCTCATCGCTATTGCCACATCGCCCATCGACGGGCACCCTGATTCCTATTTGCTTGGAGGCGTTGCAGTGGGCGCTGAGGAAAAGCGGTACGCGAGGGAGCGGTTCACAAAGCAACTGATTCGGATTTGTGAAGCGCTGGACAAGGTATCGACCCGTGAATTTGAGTACATGCTGTTCGATGAGCCGCGCGTCTGTCGTATGACAGTCAACCAGCTTTGGGTATTCGGCTCATACGCACGCGGAGCTCTGACGTGCGGGGATTTGGATATTGTCGTCAAATACACGAAGGCGTTGGGCGGCAAGCCAATGCCAAAGGTCTACACACGTGCGTTCTTCGGCTTATGCCCAGGCGTAAGGTTCTACGATGGGGATCCGCAGGAGAATAGCTCCGGTGCTGAGCTATCCGGCGCGGTGCTCATTTGGGATGGCAGTGACGATGAAAACGTGTGGAGGGCGAGAATCGACTCGATCGTGCCCGATGCAGATGCGGGAAGGGCTCCACGCGATACTGACTGCATCCCGTTGCGTTCGGAGCAGTTGCGCACCCACGGTGATGATTTCATCCGTGCTGCAAAGCTTTACCAGGAAGGTTTTCTTGAATGGGATTACTTCCCTCTCAACGATGAGCTGATGAGCCCCATCCCGGGCTCAGGTTTATCTCGAAGAGATTCCAGGCTGATCACTATCGCGAGTGACATGACCCAAAAAACCCGTGATCTGGTGCCCGCCATCTGGCGCGTCGCAAATCTGACTGAGCCCAACGGGACATGGAGTGAGGCAGTCGCCGAGCGTGCAACGTTTCGCTGCGGGAGCACTTTGATTCATGTCGGGACGCCGACGTTGTCACTCCGTTGCTTTGAGAGCATGAAGACTCGCCAGTTGATGCTCATCCCTCACCGCACTGCACGAGGCCCGAATGGCATCTGCTCATTCGGCGCGGGCCTAAACACCCCCAGGTGCTCGGGTTGAAGAAGCGCTCTGTATTCTTCATCGGCGTGCCCGGTATGCCTGAGCTTGTCTGCGCTCGGCATCAATCTGAGGATGTACGCATCCTCGAACTGTTCGACACCAAGAGCCAGGCGAAAGCAGCTATCGCCGAGACATTTTCAAAGCCTGAGGAGGGGACAGTAAGCCAGGCTGAAAATGGAGAGATCTTTGACCTGATAGTGCAGGCTGATGTTCTGGAGCATGGCGTCGAGCAAATAGCGATTACGGATCTAGGCCGTCGGTACCTTGACCAGGCAGGGAAAGGGGAGGATAGGGAGTGGCTAACTGGCTTTGCGCAAGAGCTCCCAGAAACAGAGGCTTGAATGACGTAGAGCTGCTGGGCTTGCCGAAGCTCAGCGGTTTGCCATGAGGTGCTGATGGTTCGACTACCTCTCCGTGTGCTTCGCCGTTAACTAGGCACCCGTCGAAGCCACCTATCAAACTACAGCATATGGAGCGATTGTGGTCGCGTACTTATAACGAGCGCGAACGCCCTTGCCGACTGAGACTCCTACTCCAACGAAGCTCTCGTACGAGCCCGTCCAAGGCCCAGGTCATCCAAGTGCACCCGTCATTTCGCTGCGTCCCTCTGCTTCCCGTTGCCGCCAGGTTCGCGGATCGACCAAAGCCATTCTGGCGGCGAGAGGCACGCTGATCTTTGCTTTCAAACGAGCTTTTTTGAGGCTCCGGCGTTGTTTGTTGTTCATCTTGGGTGACCTGTTAAAGGTGGGGTTGAGCGCCAGAGGTTAACCAAGGAGGTGGGGCGAAGAAATGAGAGCTTTGCTCCTCCAAAATCCATCGGTTGGCCATCGTAATTAACGTCAAGTCTTTGGTATGTGCGATACGTTTTCAGATGTTATGATTGCTCGAAGCTCCCGATTCTCTATAATCAGCATTTCGTTAATGGATGCAAGCTTGGCTATCTGGAGCTTTAGTTCCTTGTTTTCTGTCCTGAGCTCGGTGTTTTTTGTTTTTTCGGATTTTAGTTCGCTGTGTTTCAAGTCTCGCTGGGTTCTACTTGATTTGTCTTGCTCGGTTCTAATTATCTCCGCGACTTTTGGGTAATGGTTATGGATCAGCGATGCCGAAACTCCAGCTTCCCTTGCTACCGCTGAAATAGACACCTTGGTTTCGTCATTGTTAGAGCGATTGTTTCTTATCCGTGCTAGGGCTAAAAGAATTAGTTTTTCCCGATCTTCAGCAGGCTTTCTAGAGTTGTTCATTGTTTTTCTCAGGGCTGTGGCCAAGTTTGGTTAGAACTGCGGCGTATCTCTCAATGTCACGAGTGATTCGGACAATACCTGCTTCTCCAATATCCTTAACGTCGAGAAGATTCTTAAGGTTAGCGTACAATTCCTCATAAATTCGTACATGAGTTTGCCCGATTGCGGCGTTACTGCAGTCCGAGCAGCGCCCTCGATCCATTGAATTCCCGATGCATGCATTATTATCAGCGGTGCACCAGGCATGCCCATTGCTACGTATAGCCGTGCTTTCAGAAATTGACTTGATCATAGAGGCATGATTTTTGAAGAGCGCTAAGTTGTCAGGGTCACGTTGCCACTCCTTGAGGCTGGCGCCATACCCTCCGGCTAATACGCTCTCGTCCAACCAGCTTTCCACTGTCTCCTTTTTGATTGCGGCAAGCTCGGTTTCGATTTCATCATATAGCTCCAAATCGAAACTCTGGGCCCACGAGTCATCCAGAGCGTAGCCAAGCGTCATATCCATTGACCAGTGTTTGAAATGCTCTTTCAAGTATCGCAGGTCACCAAATTTGCTGTGTGCAACATAGTTTGCAAACTTCTTCCGAAACTGATGGCTTGAAATATTCCAGTCTAAGCCAGTAAGCTCGACAAACTTTTTGAGTTGTTTATTCCAGCTGCCCACTGAAAGTGTGCGCGCCTCTGCATTCTTACTAGTGGCCACACCAAGGAATAAGGACTCTTGGTGTGCCTTGGCGATAGCGATTTCTGGGTCGAATGGGTCAGTTTTTTCACGCCTTGCAATTTCATCAGCGATCATGGCCTGGTACGGTAACGCAAAACGCTCCATGATTTTCACTGCATCGATTCCGATAGAAGGAATCATCCAGTTGCAGATGCCGGCGTAAGTTTTTTCAGATTCGGCGCTGATCCAATAGTAAGTTTCGCCATCATCGTCAATTGTGTCGTGATACCCGCCAGCTTTGAGATTGGCAAGTTCGTGATTTCTACAGCCTGATGTGCTTGAAATTACGATGTAACAGGCGGTTCTGAGGTGTATGATTTCCTCTCTCAATACGCTGGCGCCATTCTCGTAATTGTGATTTTCTAATACTTTTTTCCTTTCGGCAGTATATTTGCTCTGTCCTCTTGCGCCAAATTTTATCTTGACTTCGTCTAGGTCGTCACGAATATCCAGTAGGCGGCTTCCATTTTTAATGAGCTCATGAGACTTGGCAAATAGCGAGCTAAAAATCAAGTCAGGCATGAGAGGCGTAGAGCTCGTGGTTTTATGCTGGGCGTTGCTGCCTGTGAGTCGCGCTAACCCTAACGCAGAGGTCTCAGGCCATGGATGCGCTTTCAGAGGGTGGTTGGTGTGTTGGCTTAGTTCAAATAGTGCCTCAATGGCAAGGAAACGTCTGGAAATGGTAAGTTTTGCAATCGGTTTGCCTCTAGCGGTTATTAATGTACTTGTTTCTTGGGCGAAATTGTGGAAAATAATTTTGGGGATGTCCTTGAGGTTCGTTACGCCCAGTTTTTTTAGATAGCGAATGAAGTGCAGCAAGTCATTAAGCATGTTGCGTAGCGTCGAGCCTTTTGGCTTTCTGGTGCCTTCTCTTCCCCAGATTAAGTACCGGTAGGCAATCTCCTTGATTGCATCTCTGTACTCGGCTGGGTATCGGGAAAAGTCTACGATGGTATGACTTCTAGCGCGGTTTTTAGGATGTCCACTTACCTGCCATTTGTCGTCGCCAAAGCGGCTCACAATTATCCATTGCTTGTTTATATTAATAACCGCAATGGGCAGAAGGTCGCGTTCAGATGTCGGGATTTTTTTTTAAATCGACAGGGCTGAGCTCACGTTCAGTATTAGGTCTGTATGATGTATCCATTATGAAATCACCTCAATGCCAGGAATGCAGTCGGAACTCCAAAATGGATGCGGATTTTTCTGAGCTTGAGCTTTGGCTTCGTCTACTGCGGATTGTTTGAAAATTCCACGGCTAACGCCCTCTGCGACAATGTATTTGTCGATGAGTCTCGGGATATGGGCAAGCTCCCGATTCCACCTGTGTTTAGGCATGTTATTGCGCTCTTTGAATATTCTGAAGTAAAAGCTGAAAAGCTTATACAGGTCATCTGAGGTCACTGCGAAATGCTCACAGCGTACACAGTTCAAAAAGCTCGTGCAGATTGGATCACTTCGATTCATGAAGCGGCTGCGAGTACTGTTGTTGCAGTTGGCAACTGGTGTTTTGTGATAGGTGTTGCCTATGGTATTAGAAAGTAGCTCTTTAACAAGGATCTCACCCATAAAGCGCCAATTCTGCTTGCTTTCCGTTGTAGGAGCTAGATAGTTATCACTTGTGATTCTTGGGCTGTTGCCCAGTGCTCTGGCAGTACTGGCAATATCACCATCAAGAATCTCATAAATTCGATTGGCGAAGGTCTTCCGTAATCTTGATACCGTGATTTTCAGCGGATTACCTTGGTTGTCTCTAAGGTTATAGTCGGCTACCAACTTCGCGGTTGCAGACTGCAACATTGATGATGAAAGGTAACAGATCTTGTCGTGCTTTCCGGATTCGCGCGATCGGTAAAGCCAGACTCTATTATAGGTTGCTTGCTCTCGGAGCGGTTGGGTGCGCGAGATGACCTGCCTGATCATGCGCGCCACGTTTGATCGAACTCCAGGCATTGAGTCCAAGTTTTTTTCAGTCTCGCTCTCTTCGCGTAAAGCTACCTTATACGTGTTATGCCCTCTACGCTTCCATAGAACTAGGAAAAAAGTATCATCCTTCGGATGTGGCTTCAGGCAGTCCGGGGGCATTTCAAGCAGGGGGTGGGTATTTCTACCGGTATGGAGAGCAACAATAAGAAGGCAGTAGGAGAGAACCTCACTTGTCAGCGGCTGTGTGTTATCCCAGATTGGCTGGATAGCTGATCGCAGTGCTGATAATAGTGATTTCTTTTCCGAGTTTGTGAGTCCCTCTGCCTTTTTCATGGATCGATTCGAGTTGGGAAACGGGTTTAAGGGGAATGTCTTATCCGGGCCGTGAGTTACCAATTTGAAAATACCGCGCTGACCTAATGCCAGTAGTGCGGTTTTTATTAGTGAAAATCTTCCCCGTTGAGCAGATATGGCTAGCCCAAGTTGAGAGGTGTGATGCAAAAAGCCGTTTATCATTTCGCTGTTGATGTCCGCAGGGACTAGCATCTTATTTAGAGTCCTGGCATGAAGCACCAGATAAGTAAGGAAAGTTCCAACGGCTCCGCAGATTGACGCTACGGTGGCGGTTTCAAGCTGTGCGTCTTGTTTGGCTACGAAGCGAAGAATTTGTACGTGGAATATGTAGGTGATCGCATCGATTTTCTTTCCATACCACTTTTTGAAGGAGAATCCGACCCTGCCCGTAGGGTTGGCGGGAAACACTACAGTATGATTAATCTTCAAATCGTGTATTGACGGTTCTGAAGAGTTGATGTCGGGCGTTATTTCAGGGGTGGATAGGTCTGAGGACTGAAATACCTTCTTTTTAGCCATGTCAGTCCTCCAACTCGCTTAGCTCGCGGTCATACTCCAGCACAGCATCGTCTACGTAGTCATCGACAAGGTGGGCGTAGATCATTGTCGTATTAATTGATGAGTGACCTAATTGATCTCTCAGGAACGCGATAGGATCAACTACGCTACGGGTACGCTGGAGTTGAACAAGCGTATGGGTGGCATAGGTGTGCCGGAGCATATGCGGCGTGACCTCCAGTCCTATAGAGCGACCTATGTTTTTAACTATCTTCTCAAGGGCTTTTCCGCCATTTGAATAACCCCGTCCATCTTGGTTCACGAAAAGCCTTTCATTGTCCGTCCTGCCCAGGCCGATCCTTTCACCCCTGTAGTGCTTGATGTACAAGTTAACTTCATTTATAAGCGAGCGGCTGACCCAGATGGAGCGAGATTTTTTGCGCTTAGTTTTTATCCCGGATCCATCTTCTGGATCCAGAAGAATTTTGACATTTGCTGTTTTGCCGGGCGTGGCCAGTGCTTTCTTGATGTAATTAAGCGGGAACGTGGCAAGCTCTTCTCTACGCAGTCCAGTTCTGAGGGCAAATTTTATAAGCGCTCGATGATGCACGTTTTTCGTTGATTTTATAATTAGTTTGGTTTGCTTCATTGTTAGATATTTTGGTAGTGTTTTTGCGAGGCGCGGCATCACATCGCTTGCCTCTGCTGTAGTGCTAGATCCACTAATGTGAGCGAGGTAAGATGGGTCTTTAAATACTGCTCGGATTTCTAGGTCGGTTGGTAGCTTTGAAACCAAGCCGGTCTTCAGTGCGTATTTATAAAATCTCAAGATGAAAAACAAGCGAAGGCGAACTGTTCTCGTGGCCAAGTTATGGATGTTAAAGCAGTAGTCGCGGTAAGCATGTAAGAGCGTTTTCGACTCTCCCCGATCCACATCGCGCCAGTGCAAGTTATGAGCTTGAAGAAATGAAAAATAGTCATAAAGAGCTTCTCCGGCGGCTGCCCATGTTTTGGGTGAGCGAATGGCTCCACGCCGGAGGTAGCTCCTCAGAAAATCATTCGCTGGGACGCAGCTCTCCATGCTGTCGTGCAGAAGGATGGGGAAGCCTTCGAGAGACAGGCCTGCGAGCTTGAACTCTCGGGTGGAAAGGATCAGGTGCATGGATGTCCCTTGATGGAAAGCTTGGAGCTGGGCTTGATCATCTGAGGGAAGCGTAGATCAAGTCAGAGACATCAGCTAACGATTCAAACGCCCCCTAACATCATGTACACCTCCGGCACCACCGGCAAACCCAAGGGCATCGTGCGCGAAAACGGCGGCAATGCCGTGGCACTGTCGTTCGCCCTCAAGTACATCTATGGCATGCAGCCGGGTGATGTGTGGTGGGGCATCTCCGATGTGGGGTGGGTGGTCGGGCATTCGCTGATCGTGTACGGGCCGCTGATGAACGGCTGCACCACGGTGTTCTACGAAGGCAAGCCGATCCGTACGCCGGACGCCGGGGCGTACTGGCGGGTGGTGGAGCAGTACCGGGTCAACGCATTGTTCTGCGCCCCGACTGCCATGCGCGCGATTCGCAAGGAAGACCCCGAGGGCGAGTTGCTGCGCCGCTACGACCTGAGTTCGCTGCGCCAGATTTTCCTGGCCGGTGAAAAGCTCGACTCCAGTACCCACCACTGGCTGGAAGCGGCCAGTGGCAAGCCGGTGCATGACCACTGGTGGCAGACCGAGACCGGCTGGCCGGTGACGGCCCCGTGCGTGGGGCTGGAGGGCAGCGGTGTGCGTCCAGGCTCGAGCAACCGCGCAGTGCCGGGTTATCACGTGCAGGTGGTGGATGATGACGGGCACCTGCTGGGGCCCAACGAGCAGGGCGCCATCCTGATCGCGCTGCCGCTGCCACCGGGTTGCAGCCAGACGCTGTGGGGCGATCATCCGCGCTACCTGCAGGCCTACCTGCACAGCCATCCGGGCTACTACCACACCGGCGACGGCGGCTACCTGGACGAGGACGGGTTCGTCTACATCATGGGGCGCACCGACGACGTGATCAACGTCTCGGGGCATCGCCTGTCGACCGGCGAAATGGAAGACCTGGTGGCCAGCCATCGCGCGGTTGCCGAATGCGCAGTGGTCGGTGTGCACGACGATATCAAGGGACAGGTGCCCCTGGCGCTGGTGGTGCTCAAGGACGGCATGAACCTGACCGAGCAGCAATTGCAGGCCGAACTGGTCGCCACCGTGCGTGAGCAGATCGGTGCGCTGGCGTGCTTCAACCAGGTGCGGGTGGTCAAGCGCCTGCCCAAGACGCGCTCGGGCAAGATTCTGCGGGCGGTGCTGCGCAAGATCGCCGACCACCAGCCCTACACGCCGCCTTCGACGCTGGATGACCCGGCGGTGCTGGCGGAAATAGAAAGCGTGCTGGCGAACCTGGCGCGCGCCGGCTGAAGGCTCAGCCTGTACAGCCGGCAGGGCCCAGCGCGTTGAGCTGACCCAGCCGGCTGCGCGTGCGCGCCAGGTCGATGGCGCTGCCACCCAGGCTGTCGGGCAATGGCTGCTGGCCGATCAGCACCAGGTGCTTGTCCTGGTCGTACAGCACGTCCACCAGGTTGATGAAGCGCTGCTGCGCGGCTATCGAGCATTCGGACAGGTCGGGCAGTTGCTCGATGATCCAGTGGTCGAAGCGGCGCGCCAGCTCCAGGTAATCCATCACCGCGGTAGGTTGTTCGCAGATCGCGTCGAAGGCGAAGCCGACGGTGCGCGCCTGGCTGAACAAGGCATGCAGGTGGCGCTTGCCCACCTCCAGTTGCACCGGCTCGCGGCCCTGCGGGAGGTTCACCGCCTGGCGCTGCGCCGGGCTGCCCGGCCACAGGTAGTGGCCCTGGGTGAAGCGCTGCTGGCTGCCGGCAGTGGGGTGGCTGCGGTAGTCCTGATCGCCACCGACTTCCAGCACCTGCATATGGGCCTTGATCAGGCGGATCACCGGTTCGAAGCGCTGGTGGTAAATCGGGTTGGGCAGCAGCCCTTCAGGTGCGTAGTTGGAGGTCAGCAGCACGAAGATGCGCCGCTCGAACAACGCCTTGAACAGCCCGGTGATCAGCATCGCGTCACCGATGTCATGCACGTGGAATTCGTCGAAACACAGCACCCGGCAACCTTGCAGCAGGCCATCCAGAGTGGCGCCCAGTGCATCGTCCTGATCGCGATGGGTGAACATGCCCTGGTGCAGTTGGGCGAAGAAGTCATGAAAGTGCAGGCGGCGCTTGTGCGGGTGTTCAAGCGACTGGAAAAAGCCGTCGAGCAACCAGCTTTTGCCCCGGCCTACCGCGCCGTACAGGTACAGGCTGCACGCCGTGCCCGCCTCCAGTCGCGTTGCCTGCTCGGCCATGCAGGCAATCACGCGCTGCTGGCCGTGGCTGAGGGTGTAGCCCTGTTGAGCTGCCTTTCGTCGGAAGAACTCGGTCACTTGCCCGGCGCGCTGCGCGTCGCCGGGCGGGTGAGGGCGCGCAGCCAGGCGCTGGCGCAACGCACGCAGCGGTGAACGTATCCAGGACGGCGGCAAGGCGGTCAATCACGGGCTCCTGCGGGGGGCGGGTCGGTGGGCCAGGCACAGTGGCGCGGCTAATGTACCGAATAGGGGGTTTTCCTGCCAGTGATGCCGGTGTCGGAAAAAGCTGTAGGACTGTGCTTGTACCGGGGCCGTACATTTCTGATCTGGCTGGCAGGTTTTTCTTCGGCTGCTACCCTCAGTTTCAGATGAATTCTGCATTGAAGGATGGTTACGGTGAAGGGACGCTCTTGGGCAGCGCTGTTTGGGCTGATCGTCGTAGACAGCGTTGCCGCCGCCGATTTTCTGGTCGAGGTACGGGTCGATGTGCAGCGCGGTTGCCAGCTGGTGCATCAAACCCGCGATGCCGGCGCCCAGGCCCAGGGCGTACTCGACTTTGGCCCGACCGCTCGGCTGAATGGCCCTGCCGGGCCGCTCAGCAGTGTACTGCTCAACCAGCGCCCGCCGCGCCTGGAATGCAACCCCGATACGGTTTACCAGGTGCAGGTCGATGGCGGCCAGCACGGCGGCATTGGCGAGGTGCGCTACCTGGCCAGCAACCAACCCGACGCACGCCCCATTCCCTACCGTCTGTACCAGGACCCCGCCTGGCGCAACCCGCTGGCAGTCAACACTGCCCAGCATGCGCGCGTGCCGGATTCGGGGACAGTCGAATTGCCGCTGTATGCCCGTATCGACAGCCTGGCCGACGTGCCACGTGTCGGCCATTACTCGGATCTGCTCAAGGTGACCGTGACCTGGTGAACCTGTGCACGCTAAAGGAACTGGCAGCATGAAACCCTCATACATTGTGTTGATCAGCCTGGGGCCACTGCTTGTCTGCCCCACCGCCAATGCCGCGGTCAGCGGGCATATCCAGGCGCGGCTGGTGATCAGCGCCGCCTGCCAGATCAGCAATACCCCGGCAGGCGAGCCGGTGGGCCGCGGCCTGGGCCTGCTCGATTTTGGTCGCCAGGGCCCGACCTGGACGCAGCCGATCAATGCCAACCTGGATGAAAACGCTGGCAACGGCACCCTGCAGGTCAGTTGCAACCCTTCGGTACGCGCCTTCACGGTCAGCATCAACGGTGGCAGCAACAATGCCGGTGGCGTGCGCCGCCTGAGCAACGGCCGCGAGTTGATCCCGTATCAGCTGGCGGCCGACCCCAACGGCACGGCGCGGTACGACATCGGCCAGCAACGCAATTTTTCGATCAGCAGCGCTGCACAAATCCCCATCCCTATCTACGGCGCCGTGGTGGCACAGCCCAAGGCGCTGCCGGCCGGTATCTACCGCGACACCCTGATGGTGACCCTGGACTGGTAAAAACAAGGAGTGACCCATGCATCCTCACGTTTCCCGAATCCTTATTGCAGGCCTTGGCCTGGCACTCGCGACCCAGGCCCAGGCGGCTACCGTCACCGGCAACATCAACGCGACCCTGACGCTGACCGCGGCCTGCCAGGTCAACGGCTCGACGGCGACCACCGCCGTCAACTTCGGTACCCTGGATTTCGGTTCGCAGATTGCCCTGTTTACCGAGGCCAACAGCCAGGTGATCGGCGTGGGCGGTGGCGGCGCGATCAGCGTACTGTGTTCGCCCGGCGCCTCTCCGGTGCTCAAGGTAGGCGCCGGTGCGCATGACGCGGCAACCAGTGGCGGTACCCGTGCGATGGCCTTCAACACCAACTATGTGCCGTACGATTTCTACACCGATGCTTCGCACACAACCTTGCTGCCGATCAACGGCACTGTCGCGCTGGCGACCAGTACGGGCACGGCGCAGATCGTTACCTTGTATGGCCGTGCGGTCGGCAAGCCGGCATTGCCGCCGGGGGTGTACACCGACACAGTCGCGGTCGAGCTGAGTTTCTGAGCCATGCGCCGGCTGTGCAACGGGCTGGTGCTGCTCGGCTGCGCGCTGCCCTGGCCGCTGGATGCCGCCTTGCAGAGCACCTTTCAGGTCAGCGCCACGATCGCCGCCGGGTGCCTGGTGGTGGGCGGGGTGAGCAGCTATGGCAACCTGAACTTCGGCACGTACTCGGCGCTGGCCACCGGCCCCGCCACGACCCAGCTGGGCGGCACCACAGTGACCTTGCAGTGCACGCCGGGCGTTGCCCTGAGCATAAGTGTGGATGGCGGACTGAACAGCAGTGCCGGCACCCGCAACCTCAAACGCAGCAGTGGCACGTCACTGGTGCCCTACCAGTTGTATCGCGACGCCGGGCTGTCCCAGGTGCTGGGCATCAGCCAGAACGTGACAGTGAGTTACAGCGACCCGACGGCGATCAAGCTGCCGGTGTTTGCCCGGGCACAACTGCCCGGCACGCTGCCGGCCGGCAGCTACACCGACGTGGTGCAAGTGGTGTTGTCCTGGTGAGGTAGTGGCCAGGGTTGTATCGAAAATGCCTGAGGAGACGGTGCATGGGGTGGTACGCGCGTGGTTCGCGAGCAATGGGCGGTGTCGCCGTGGTGGGCGCATTGCTGGGTACAGGGGTGGTACAGGCGGCGACATCGGTATTGATCTGGCCGATCGATCCGGTGCTGCAAGCCGACCAGAAGGCGGGTGCGTTATGGCTGGAAAACCGTGGGGACACACCCGCCAGCCTGCAGGTCAGGGTGTTCGCCTGGCGCCAGGGCGAGTTCGACGACCAGTTCCAGGCGCAGCGCGAGATCATCGGCAGCCCGCCGGTGGCCACCCTGGCCGCGGGCCAGAAGCAACTGATCCGCCTGACCCGTACCGGGCAGTCGCCGGCCGGCCAGGAACAGGCCTACCGCATCATCATCGACGAGATCCCCCCGGCCTTGCCGGCCACAGACGCCAATACCCCGCCCCAGGCCGCGATCCGCTTCCAGATGCGCTATTCGGTGCCTCTGTTCGTGTACGGCCAAGGCCTGTGGAGCAAGCCGGATGCTGACGGCAAGCGTGATGCCGCCAGCGTGGGCAAGCCGCTGCTGAGTTGGCGGCAGGTGTCGGTACACGGCAAGCCCTATGTCGAAATCCGCAATGTCGGGCCGGTGCACGCGCGCCTGACCGATATGGTCATGCAGCAGGGCAGCCAGAGCCGGCCGGTCGTCGAAGGCCTGCTGGGCTATGTGCTGCCGGGCGCGACCATGCGCTGGCCGGCGCCAGCCTCGGGGTCCACGGCCACGGTGCTCAAGGGCCGGGTCAATGGCATGGAGCCGGTCCAAACCATCAACCAGGGCCACTGAGCCCGCCGCACGAAGGTGAAGCAGGGGCCAGGGAGGACCCGGATATGGTGGGACAGGGTGAGTGAGCAGTTCTCTGGCCAGTGCGCGTGGTCTGGCCCTGGCGACGGCGATGTTGGCCGCGCAGGCTGTTGCGGGCGAGTTGCCGCCACCACCGACAAGCCTGGAGGCGGCGGCCGAGGCGCCGTTGTACCTGGAACTGCTGGTGAACCAGATGAGCAACGCTAAGGTGGTGCTGGTGCACCAGCGCGCAGGGCGCCTGTACATGGCGAGCGCCGACCTGCAGGCGATGGGTGTGGAGTTGCCTGGCCAGCCGGGCCCGGAAATTGCGCTGGACAGCATCCAGGGCCTGCACGCCGACTACGACAGCCAGGGCCAGCGCCTGCTGATCGAGGTGCCGCCGGCGTGGTTGCCGAACCAGCGCGTCGGCGATCTGTCGCGTTCATCCGCAAGCCCGGCCTTCAGCAGCTTCGGCGCCTTGTTCAACTACGATGCCTACCTCAGCGACACCGATGACGGCGGCACTTACCTGGCAGCGTGGAACGAGTTGCGGGTGTTCGACAGCTGGGGCACCTTTTCCACCACCGGGCAGTGGCGTCAGCCACTGGCGGGCGATAATGTCGCTGGCAACCAGCAGGGTTTTCGCCGCTATGACAGCACCTGGCGCTACACCGACGAAGCGCGCCTGCTGACCTTCGAGGCGGGCGACGTGGTGACTGGCGGCCTGCCCTGGACCAGTTCGGTGCGCCTGGGCGGCCTGCAACTGTCGCGTGACTTTGCCGTACGCCCGGACCTGGTGACCTATCCCTTGCCGGCCTTCGCCGGTGAAGCGGCGGTCCCCTCGTCGGTGGACCTGTTCATCAACGGCTACAAGAGCGCCAGCGCCGAGCTGCAGCCGGGCCCGTACACGTTGACCAACGTGCCGTTCATCAACGGTGCCGGCGAGGCCGTGGTGGTGACCACCGATGCACTCGGTCGACAGGTCTCCACCACCTTGCCGTTCTATGTCACCAGCACCCTGCTGCAGCAGGGCCTGGCCGATTTCTCGGTGGCGGCGGGCAGCCTGCGTCGGGACTACGGCCTACGCGACTTTGCCTACGGGCCAGGGGTGGCCGCGGGCACCTTGCGTTACGGCCTGACCGATTACCTCACCCTTGAAAGCCACGCCGAGGCCGCAGGTTCGCTGGCCCTCGGCGGGCTGGGCGGCAACCTGCAACTGGGCAACTTCGGGGTGCTCAACACCGCCTTGAGCCAGAGCCGCTTCGACGGGCGTGGCGGTCAGCAGTTGAGCCTGGGGTATCAGTACAACAACCGCTGGGTGGGCTTCAATTACCAGCGCCTGGAACGCCATGGCGATTATGCCGACCTGTCGTTGCTCGACAGCCCTTACGTGCGTCTCAGCCAGCGCAGCGAGCAGGTCACCCTGAGCCTCAACCTGCAGCGCTACGGCAGCCTGGGCGCAGGCTATTTCGATGTGCGCGCCGCCGACAATTCGCACACGCGACTGGTCAACCTGAGCTGGAGCAAGCCGCTGTGGGGCAACAGCAGCCTGTACCTGTCGGCCAACCGCGACCTGGACGACAGCCAGTGGGCGGTGCAGGCGCAACTGGTGATTCCGTTCGACCTGCAGGGCACCCTGGCCCTGAGCCTTGAACGCAACACCGAAGGCGAAAGCCTGCACCGGGTCAACTACAGCCGTGCGGTGCCTGCCGGCGGGGGCGTGGGCTACAACCTGGGCTATGCCGGCGGCGACCGTGAAGCCTATCGCCAGGCCGACGTGACCTGGCGCCTGCAGTCGGTGCAGTTGCAGGCCGGGCTGTATGGCAGCAGCGACAACATGACACGCTGGGCCGATGCCAGTGGCTCGGTGGTGTTGATGGACGACGGGCTGTTCACCGCCAATCGGATCGACGATGCCTTCGTGCTGGTCAGCACCGACGGCTTTGCCGATGTGCCGGTGCGTTACGAGAACCAGGTGGTGGGCCGCACCGACAGCAAGGGGCATCTGCTGGTGCCTTACAGCAGCGGCTACTACCGCGGCAAATACGAGATCGACCCGCTGGAACTGCCGCCGGACGTGCGCAGCCCGAACGTCGAGCAGCGGGTGGCGGTGCGCCGGGGCAGCGGCTACCTGCTGGAGTTTCCGTTGCGCCGGGTGCTGGCGGCCAGCCTGGTGCTGGTCGACACCGCGCAGAAGGAATTGGCCCTGGGCAGCCAGGTCAGGCATGAACAGAGCGGTGCGGTAGCGGTGGTCGGCTGGGACGGGCTGGTGTACCTGGAAGACCTCGGTGAACACAATAGCCTGGTGGTGCAGAAGGCCGACGGCGGCAGTTGCCGCGTGCAGTTCCCCCTGCAGGCCCAGCAAGACCAGGTGGCCTTGATCGGCCCGCTGGTGTGCCAGTGAAGCGCTGGGCCGGCGGCCTGCTGGCGCTGCTTGCGGCGGGGCAGGTGTCGGCGCAATGCGCCGTGGTGGCGACCACGCCGGCCACGTTCGGGCTGGTCAGTTCGACCCTGGTGCGTACGGACATCCAGTCGACCTCCACGGTCAACGGCGGCCTGGAGTGTACCGGCTCACTGTTGAGCCTGTTGCGCTCGAATGACTTCTTCAAGGGCACGTTCACCTCTGTCACGGGCAGCAACGGGCTAGTGGGCCCGACCGGCGATGTCATCAGCTACACCCTGTACGCCAACAACAGCACCAGCTTTCCGATTACCCGCGGGGTGGCGTACGACTTTGCCCGCAATGGCATCATCGATGCACTGGGCTTGCTCGCGGGCACCGCGCCCAAGACCTTGCCCCTCTACATGAAAACCATGATCGGCGCCAATGTGGCAGCTGGGCTGTATCGGGAAACCCTCACCGTGGCCTGGGACATCGACTACTGCTACGGCATCGGTCTGGGGAACATCTGCCTGGGCCGCCAGCAACTGGCGTTGAGCACCACCCTGACCATCAACCTCACCGTCACCAACGACTGCCAGATCACCACGCCCAACATCGTGTTCGGCACTGCCCCTGTGGTCAGCGGCTTTGGCACCGTCAACCAGAGCATCAACCTGTCGTGCACCAAGGGCAGCAGTTACACGGTTGGCCTCAATGACGGGCTGAACGTCGCGGGCGGGCGTCGCCGGATGAAGTCGGCGGCCAACAACTACCTGGCCTATGACATCTACAAGAGCGGCGGCAGCGTGCGCTGGGGCTCAAACGGTGGCGCGCGCCGGGCCAGCAGCGATGCCGACGTCAACCCCGGCCCTGGTGCTGGCAGCGGGGCCGGGGTCGGCGCCCAGGTGTTCAACTACAACGCCAAGGTCTATACCGACCAGCCCACGCCGCCGGCGGCCAGCTACACCGACAGCGTGATCCTGGACGTTGTGTTCTGAGCCGAGCTGCATAGTCAGCCCTTAGCGCAGCTCGCCAACGATGCGCGCAAAGGTGTCGATCACCGTGCTGCCCAGCGCCTTGGAGCGCTGCCCCGACCAGCCCGTCACCGCATCCGGCGCGTCGTCATGGTCCTTGAACGGCATCTCCAGGGTCAGTGACAGGCAGTCATGCGCTTGCCCCACCGCATTGCAGGCCAAGGTCATGTTGGCCTTGCCGGGTTCACTGCGCGGGTAGCCGTGGGTGGTCTGGAAGTCTTTGGTCAGCGTGCACAGGGTGCTGCGAAATTGCTCTTCCAGCTTGGCAATGCGTGGCGTATAGCCCGGGTTGCCCTCGCAGCCTGCGGTGAACACATGCGGTATCTCCTCATCCCCGTGCGCATCCAGGAACAGGTCCACCCCATGCAGTTTCATCTGTTGCTGGGCAAACAGCACTTCGGGTGTCTGCTCGAAGGTGGCGTCCTGCCAGGCGCGGTTGAGGTCCTTGCCCCTGGCATTGGTACGCAAGTGGCCACGAACGGCGCCGTCGGGGTTCATGTTGGGGATCAGGTACAGGTCAGCCACCTTGAGCAGTTCCTGTACGCTGGCATCGTTGCGCTCCAGGCGCTCGATCACGCCTTCCATGAACCATTCGGCCATGTGTTCGCCGGGGTGCTGCTGGGCAATGATCCAGAGCTTGCGCTTGCTCGCCGCGCCATCGCCGGCGCGCAGCAGGGCAATGTCACGGCCCTCGACGCTGCGCCCGGTAGCCAGCAGCGCGATGCCTGAGGCAACGGCACGTTCGATCAGCTGGTTGTGGCGCGCACGTGGGTAGGGCTCGAAATAGGCAAACCACGCCTCGGTCTGTTGCGCCTGCAACGTGAAGTGCAGGGTGCGGCCATCGAACCGGGTGGGCACGCGGAACCAGCGTTGCTGATCGTAGGACGCGACGGCCTGATAGCCGCTCCAGGCCTGGTGGTAGGAGGACTGGCCGGCGTTCTCCAGGCTGAAGGCATGCGTCTGCCCTGGCGTCAGCCCGCTGGCCTTGAAATGAAACCACTGAAAATGCTCGCTGCAGGTGTCGGGGCGTATGTTCAGGCGGGCATGGGACGGGTCGCTGGCGTTGATGACCTCGATGTTACCGGCATCGAACGCGCAGTCGATGTGCAGGGGGGACAGCGTCACGGTCATGGCCAGGCTCCTGTAGAAGTGTTGTGCCAACCACTCTACACGCCTGGCTCAGGGCCAGAAACCGATCGCCAGGGCCGCCGCCAGTCCCAGCCCGATGGCCACCGAGCAGCCCCCCAGCGAAAACCCGGCCCAGGGCTGGCGATACCACAGCCCTTCACCCAGCTGGCGCGCTGGAGCCAGCAGGTTGCGCCAGCGCAGTTCGGTGGCGTGGAAGGCCTGCAGGTGATCAGGGGCAGCGTCGAGCCAGCGGCGAAAATCTATCCGCTCGCTGGCGGTGATGTGCGGGCTTTGCAGGCGCACGTACCACTGCACGGCCGCGCTGGAATACATGCTTCGGGCGGGCAGTGCAGCATGCAGTACCTGGCTCATGTGGTGCTCTACGGTATGCGCCGTAAGGTCCAGGCGCTGGGCAATGCTGGCGAAAGACAGTTGATCGAGACGGTTGAGCAGAAACACCTGTTGCACACGACGTGGCAACTTTTTCAAGCGCATCAGCAGGGCATCTTCACCGAGGTCGGCACTTTGGTGATGGTGTTCAAGGGGCAGCGACAGACGGGCCATGCTACGAGCTCCTTGCAGAAAAAAAACGACTGAGACAAAGGGGGCGTCTTCCCTGACGCAGCGACAGCTTAATCTACATGAGATTGATTCTCAAGTGCTGAATCGGCAAACAGCCGTCTCGGGGTTACATTCTGAGACACTCATTTGCTATCATCGCTGCCATTCAAGCACCACCCGCCTTCATTAGCCTGAAGAGCCAAAAAAAAGACCCGGCAAAAAGCCGGGTCAAAAACCGTGATTAGCCTGATGAGGAGATAATCTGAGAGTCCGACCTAAGGGCTTTCAGGTTATCCAACCAGTCTCGCGACCAGTTGTTTGCAATAATAATCGTTCTCATTTTCAAGTCAAATGAATTTTCTGTTATTCGACAAAAATTCAGTCGCCCTGTGCCCGCTGGTTTTTCATGGCCGGGCAGCCCCTCTGTATCCCTCATCACTCATCCCTCAGCCAGGCGCCTTGACCTGGGCGGCGTCATTGATCCTGTTGTATTCGGCCAGGCTGCGATTGAGCAGTGCCCGGGCCATGTTGATCATGTGCATGACCGAGAAGGCCAGGTCGCGCTGGCTGCCTTTGAGGTTGCTGGCGGCTTCATAGGCGCTGGCCGCCGCGCATCGCAACAGGTCCGCCGCGTGTTCGGCGGCGTCCTGTGCAGTCAGGTCCTGGCGTGCGATCACCAGCGAGTCGTCCGGGGTAGTGGCCATGGCGGGGGTAGGGTTGAGGTAATAGTCCAGCGCACGTCGTGCGGCTTCGCTGTCCAGCTCGCTGAAAGGAGGTGTTGTCATGGGGCTGCCTTCCTTAGTAGTCAGTAGGAAAAGATTACCCTTCAATCCTAAGTACATAATGTATTGGTTTCCATGCTTTAAATACTACAATCTATGTATTGAGTCGTTGCTGTCAGTCCGTATCGTGCCAGCGATGAAAAAATGGAACGTACTGGCGAAAGCCAGAATGCGCGAGCTGGGCCTCACGCAGGAAAAATTGGCCGAACGCCTCGGAGTGACCCAAGGCGGCGTGGGGCATTGGATACGCGGAAGGAGCACCCCGCCGCTGGTACAGATCGACGAGATCCTGCGGGTACTGGGCATGGGCCGCATGGGTGTGATACCTGGCGAGGGCGTTGCCGAACCTTCAGGTGCCTATGCCACCCAGGCGTTGGGTGCATTCCGTTACCCGTTATCTGACTGGGAGCGTCTTGCCGAGCCCGCCGAGGGCGCGCCGACGCTGCTCAGTGACCACCTGGCCGATGGCCCGAGCTACTGGTTGGCAGTGGAGGGTGACGCGATGAATTCGCCCATGGGCCTGAGCGTGCCGGCCGGCATGCTGGTGCTGGTGGACAGCGGGCGGGTCGCCGAGGTCGGTGCCCTGGTGATCGCACGCCTGCCCGGCAACCCGACGGCGGTGTTCCGGCAACTGGTCGAGGAGGGTGGTCAGCGGTATCTGCTGCCGCTCAACCCGACCTGGCCGAAAATGCCATTGGAGGAGGGCACCGAGGTGCTCGGTGTGGTGGTGCAGGCGTTCACCAGGCTGTGAGGGTGGCCCGCTTGGCCGGCGCCCGCAGGCAGGCGCCGGCAAAGGGCGGCTTCAGTCCTGAACTGCCGCCTCCAGCGCCACCAGGGCCGCCCCTTCACCGACCATCTCGCCTTCCTGGCAATACAGTGCCTTGACCGTGCCGGCATGCGGCGCGCGGATGCTGTGCTCCATTTTCATCGCCTCCAGCACCACCAGTTGAGCCCCGGCTTCCACCGCCTGGCCGACCGTCACCAGCACACGCACGATGCTGCCATTCATGGGGGCGCTCAGGCCGCCCTGATGGCTGTGGCTGGCATCCGCTTCGGCAATCGGGTCGAATGCGCTGACAGCGTGAAGCTCACCGTCCCACTGCAGATAAAGCGTTTGCCCTCGCCGAATCGCCAAGTGCCGGTGGCGTACCGCCTCCTGCGCAGCTGTGGCGGGATCGAAGCTCAAGGCCTGGTCTTCAGTGCCGCAACGCAGGTGCAGGTTGACCTGTGCCGGCCTGCCGGCGCGAAACCCCGAGGGCGCGGCCCACGGCGAATGAGCGTCATCGGTGCGGCAGGTGACGGCCTGGGTGTGGACGAACGCGCGTGCCGCGGCCTCCCAGAAGGCTGCCGGCAACGTGCCGGGTGGCGGCAACAGGTCCGCCTGGTAGCGCGGGATGAAGCCGGTATCCAGCTCGGCCGCGGCAAACGCCGGGTGGGCCAGGATGCGCCGTAGAAAGCCGATGTTGGTTTTCAGGCCGCCGATGGCAAATTCATCCAGCATCGCCAGCAGGCGCAGGCGAGCCTGCTCGCGGTCTTCGCCCCACGCAATCAGCTTGCCCAGCATCGGGTCGTAGAAGGGCGAGACGCTGTCGCCCTCGCTGACCCCGCTGTCGACCCGGCGCCCTTCACCGGGTGCCGACTCGCGGTACAGCGCCAGGTGCCCGGCGGCCGGCAGAAAGTCGTTGGCCGGGTCTTCGGCGTACAGACGCACTTCAATGGCGTGCCCGTGCAGCGGCACCTGGGCCTGGGTCAGCGGCAGCGCCTCGCCGCACGCCACGCGGAGCTGCCAGGCCACCAGGTCCAGGCCGGTAATTGCCTCGGTCACCGGGTGCTCGACCTGCAGGCGGGTGTTCATTTCCATGAAGAAGAACTCACCGCGTGCATCCAGCAGGAACTCCACCGTGCCCGCGCCCACGTAACCGATGGCCTGGGCGGCGCGCACGGCGGCTTCGCCCATGGCCTGCCGCTGAGCCGCGCTCAGGCCGGGCGCCGGGGCCTCCTCGACGACCTTTTGATGGCGGCGCTGGATGGAGCAGTCGCGTTCGTTCAGGTACAGGCAGTTGCCGTGCTGGTCGGCGAACACCTGGATCTCGACGTGGCGCGGCTTGAGCACGTATTTTTCCACCAGCATGCGCGCATCGCCGAACGAAGACTGCGCTTCGCGCTGGGCCGAGGCCAGGGCGTCGCCCAGCTGGCTTTCCTGCTCCACCACCTTCATGCCCTTGCCACCGCCGCCGGCGGTGGCCTTGAGCAGTACCGGGTAGCCGATCTGCTCGGCAGCGGCGCGGAAGGTTTCCAGGTCTTGCGCCTCGCCGTGATAGCCGGGCACCAGGGGCACGCCCGCGACTTCCATCAACGCCTTGGCCGCCGACTTGCTGCCCATGGCGTCGATGGCGCTGGCTGGCGGGCCGAGGAAAATCAGCCCGGCCGCCTCGATGGCCCGCGCAAAGCCGGCGTTCTCCGAAAGAAAGCCGTAGCCGGGGTGGATCGCCTGGGCGCCGCTGGCCTGGGCCGCTGCGATCAGCTTGGGAATGTCCAGATAACTCTCGGCCGCCTTGGCGCCGCCCAGGTCGACGCGCAGGTCGGCCTCGCGTGTGTGCCGCGCATCACGGTCGATGGCGCTGTGCACGGCCACGGTGGTCAGGCCCATGGCCTTGGCGGTACGCATGACCCGGCAGGCGATCTCGCCACGGTTGGCGACCAGCAGGGTGGTTAACACGGGACGGCTCATGGGCGTGGCTCCTTGTCCGAGGGGGCGGCTTGCCAGCCCGGCGTGCGTTTTTCGAGGAAGGCACGCAGGCCTTCCTGGCCTTCGGCACTGACGCGGATACGGGCGATGGCGTTCTCGCAATAGCGGCGCAGGGCTGGTGTCAGTTCGCCGTGGCCAACCTCGCGCAGCAACTCCTTGCTGGCGCGCATGGCGTGCGGGCTGTTGAGCAGCAGGTTGTCGACCCACTGGCCAACCTGGGCTTCGAGCTGCGCAGCCGGGTAGGCTTCGGCCAGCAGCCCCAGTTCGCGGGCGCGCAGGCCGCTGAAGCGTTCGGCGGTCAAGGCGTAGCGCCGCGCCGCACGTTCACCCATGGCCTGCACCACGAACGGGCTGATCACCGCAGGCGCCAGGCCGATGCGCACCTCGGACAGGCACAGCTGCGCGTCGTCGGCACCGATGGCCATGTCGCAGCAACTGATCAGCCCGAGTGCACCGCCGAACGCTGCGCCCTGGACCACCGCCAGCGTCGGCACCTTGAGCCGCGCCAGGTTGTACATCAGTTCGGCCAGCTCACGCGCGTCGTCCAGGTTGGTGTTGTAGTCCAGTTGCGCCGACTGCTGCATCCAGGCCAGGTCTGCGCCGGCACTGAAATGCCGGCCGCGCCCGCGCAGCAGCACGAAGCGCAGGCTGGCATCGCTGGCGATCTGGTCGATGGCGATGATCAGTTCGCGGATCATCTGCGCGTTGAAGGCATTGTTCTTGGCCTCGCGGCTCAGCCACAGGGTGGCGAAACCACGCGGGTCACGGATCAGTTCCAGGGTGGTGAAGTCGTTCATCGGTCACATCCGGAAAATGCCGAAGCGGCTCGGTTCGATCGGCGCGCTGAGGGCGGCCGAGAGGGCCAGGCCAAGTAGGTCGCGGGTTTGCGCAGGGTCGATGACCCCGTCGTCCCACAGCCGGGCGCTGGAGTAATAGGGGTGACCCTGGTGTTCGTACTGGTCGAGGATCGGCTGCTTGAGGCGTGCCTCGTCCTGCGGGCTGAACGGCTGGCCGCTGCGCTCGCTCTGCTCGCGCTTGACTTGGGCCAGCACGCCCGCAGCCTGTTCGGCGCCCATCACGCCGATGCGTGCGTTGGGCCACATCCACAGAAACCGCGGGTCGTAGGCGCGCCCGCACATGCCGTAGTTGCCCGCGCCGAAGCTGCCGCCAATGATCACGGTGAACTTGGGTACCTGGGCGCAGGCCACTGCGGTCACAAGCTTGGCACCATGCTTGGCGATGCCGCCGGCCTCGTACTTCTGGCCGACCATGAAGCCGGTGATGTTCTGCAGGAACAGCAGCGGTATACCGCGCTGGCACGCCAGCTCGATGAAGTGCGCGCCTTTTTGCGCGGCTTCGGCGAACAGGATGCCGTTGTTGGCCAGGATTGCCACCGGGTAGCCGTGCAGGTGGGCGAAACCGCACACCAGCGTGGTGCCGAACAGCGCCTTGAACTCATCGAAGACCGAGCCGTCCACCAGGCGCGCGATCACTTCACGCACATCGAAGGGCTGTTTGGCGTCGGCCGGCACCACGCCGTACAGCTCATCGGCCGCGTACAGCGGAGCGATCGGGGGGCGCTGCTGCAACTGGCCCAGCTTGCGCCAGTTGAGGTTGGCCACGCAGCGCCGGGCGATGGCCAGTGCATGTTCGTCATTGTCGGCATAGTGATCGGCCACACCGCTGGTCTTGCAGTGCACGTCGGCACCGCCCAGCTCCTCGGCGCTGACCACCTCGCCGGTGGCGGCCTTGACCAGCGGCGGGCCGGCCAGAAAGATCGTGGCTTGCTGGCGCACCATGATCGCCTCGTCGGCCATGGCCGGTACATAGGCGCCGCCGGCGGTGCATGAGCCCATCACCACGGCGATCTGCGGGATGCCCTGGGCGCTCATGGTGGCCTGGTTGAAGAAGATGCGGCCAAAGTGCTCGCGGTCGGGGAACACCTCGTCCTGGCGCGGCAGGTTGGCGCCGCCCGAGTCCACCAGGTACAGGCAGGGCAGGCGGTTCTGCTGGGCGATGGCCTGGGCGCGCAGGTGTTTCTTGACGGTCAGGGGGTAATAGGAGCCGCCTTTGACCGTGGCGTCATTGGCCACGATCATGCATTCGACGCCCTCGACGCGGCCGATGCCGGCGATCACGCCAGCGGCCGGTACCTCCTCGCCATACACCTCATGGGCGGCCAACTGGCCGATCTCAAGAAACGGCGAGCCGGGGTCGAGCAGACGGTCGATGCGCTCGCGTGGCAGCAACTTGCCGCGCGAGGTGTGCCGCTCCTGTGCCTTGGCGCCGCCGCCCTGGTGCACGCGGGCGAGCAGGCTGCGCAGCTGTTCGACCTGTTCGAGCATGGCCGCGCTGTTGAGCGCAAAATCCGCCGAGCGCGGGTTGATCTGGGTGTGCAGGATAGCCATGGCGCTGTTCCTTGTGCTCAGCGGGTTTCGTTGAACAGTTCGCGACCGATCAGCATGCGGCGGATCTCGCTGGTGCCGGCGCCGATCTCGTACAGCTTGGCATCGCGCAGCAGCCGCCCGGCCGGGAACTCGTTGATGTAGCCGTTGCCGCCCAGGATCTGGATCGCTTCCAGCGCCATCTGGGTCGCGCGTTCGGCGGTATACAGGATCACCCCGGCGGCGTCCTTGCGCGTGGTCTCGGCGCGATCGCACGCCTGGGCCACGGCATACAGGTAGGCGCGGCTGGCGTTGAGCTGGGTATACATGTCGGCGATCTTGCCCTGGATCAGCTGGAACTCGCCGATGCTCTGGCCGAACTGCTTGCGGTCGTGGATGTAGGGCACCACCAGGTCCATGCAGGCCTGCATGATGCCGGTGGGGCCGCCGGACAGCACCACGCGCTCGTAGTCCAGGCCGCTCATCAGCACCTTCACGCCGCCGTTGAGCTGGCCGAGAATGTTTTCTTCGGGGACCTCGACATTGTCGAAGAACAGCTCGCAGGTGTTGGAGCCGCGCATGCCCAGCTTGTCGAACTTGGTGCTGCGGCTGAAGCCCTGCCAGTCGCGTTCGACAATGAACGCGGTGATGCCGTGGGCGCCCCTGTCCAGGTCGGTCTTGGCGTAGATCACGTAGGTGGTGGCGTCGGGGCCGTTGGTGATCCAGGTCTTGCTGCCGTTGAGCACGAAGCGGTCGCCGCGCTGTTCGGCGCGCAGTTTCATCGACACCACGTCGGAGCCGGCATTGGGCTCGCTCATGGCCAGCGCGCCGACGTGTTCGCCGCTGATCAGCTTGGGCAGGTACCTGGCTTTCTGCTCGGGGGTGCCGTTGCGGTTGATCTGGTTGACGCACAGGTTGGAGTGGGCGCCGTAGGAGAGGGCCACCGAGGCCGAGCCGCGGCTGATCTCTTCCATCGCCACCACGTGGGCCAGATAGCCCAGGCCGGCGCCGCCGTATTCCTCGCTGACGGTCACGCCCAGCAGGCCCATGTCGCCGAGTTTGCGCCACATGTCGGCGGGGAACAGGTTGTCCTGGTCGATCTGCGCGGCGCGCGGGGCCAGCTCGGCGGCGACGAACGACTGCACCTGGTCACGGAGCATGTCGATGGTTTCGCCCAGGGCGAAGTTCAGGGTCGGATAACGCATGCTGGCACCTTTTGTTGATTGTTCTTTGAGTGGTGTGGTGTCTGATCGGGCCCCTTCGCTGGCAAGCCAGCTCCCACAGGGTTCTGTGGCGTACGCGAAGGGGTGGGAACCCGGCCATCACCTTTACGTTAACGTAAGCCTGGTGCATGAAACTGTCAATCTCGCCATGACCTTTACGTTAACGTTAATTTGCGCCACGTTAGGGTTCGCGTGGATCTGCACCCAGAACAACCGCGCCACGGTGTTGTCGAGAGCCTGGCCGATGGTGATGGCCTCCCACAGGCACAACACTGGATTCGAGTGCAGTGGAGTACCTGTGGGAGCTGGCTTGCCAGCGAAGGGCGCACCGCAGTGCAACTGTCTGATCCGGGTCTATGCTTTGGCCTTCACCGGTGGCTCTTCACTGGGCGGGTCCCCCACGGTGGGCGGCATGGTCGGCTTGACCGGCAGCTCATCAGGTGCCTGCTCGGGCTCCGGTGGTGGCAGGGTGGGGTCATCGATATTCGGATCAGGCGTTTCTGCCGGGATAGGAATGCTCATGGGCCGAACCTCGCAAAGGGGTGTTCAAAGGGGGCACCCAAGCTTCGACCACCGGCGTAGCGCATCGGTCATTTTTTATTGAACCCCCACCTTTGCCATTGCTCTGAACCTTTACCGTCACGCGTAACGGAGCGATGTTCGATGACCCGCGATGAGCCCTTCAGCACCGACGATTCAACCGCACATGCCCTGACCCTGTCCCATGCGCTGCTGCTGCCGCGCATCGTGATCGAAGACACCGAGCCCGTGCTCGACGCCGGCCACCATGCGGTCAAGTCCACGGTCGGCGAGCAGGTCACGGTCACCAGCAAGGTCTACGCCGATGGCCACGACGTACTTGCCGTACGCCTGAGCTGGCGCCGCCTGCAGCATCCCAACTGGCATGAAGTGCCGATGACCCTGCTGGGCAACGACAGCTGGCAGGCCCGCTTCACGGTCAATGAAGTGGGCCGTCACCTGTTCATCATCCAAGCCTGGATCGACCAGTACGCCAGCTACTGTCATGAACTGGAGAAAAAGTTCGGTGCCGGCGTGGCGGTTGGCCTGGAGCTGGAGGAGGGCCGCCGGCACCTGCTGCAGAGCGCCGAGCGCAGCAGCGAGCCGCTGCGTGCACAATTGCACGCGGTGGCCGCGCAACTGGCCGACCTGCAGCCGCCGGCCGGCGTCCAGTTGCTGCTGCACGCCGACACCCGCGCGCTGATGAGCCGCGCCGATCACCGCGCCTACCTCAGCCGCAGCACCGAGTTCCCGCTGGAGGTGGAGCGCGAGCGCGCCCGCTTCGCCAGCTGGTACGAGCTGTTCCCGCGTTCCATCACCGATGACCCGGCGCGCCACGGTACCTTCGACGCTGTGCACCAGCGCCTGCCGATGATCCGCGACATGGGCTTTGACGTACTGTATTTCCCGCCCATCCACCCCATCGGCCAGCAGCACCGCAAAGGCCGCAACAACGCCCTGCAAGCCGGCCCCGATGACCCCGGCAGCCCCTACGCGATCGGCAGCGCCGACGGCGGGCACGAGGCCATTCACCCGCAACTGGGCACCCGCGAGGACTTTCGCCGGCTGGTCGCGGCCGCCGCCGAGCATGGCCTGGAGATCGCCCTGGACTTCGCCATCCAGTGCTCCCAGGACCACCCCTGGCTCACCGAACACCCCGGCTGGTTCAGCTGGCGCCCCGACGGCACCATCCGCTATGCCGAGAACCCGCCGAAAAAATACCAGGACATCGTCAACGTCGATTTCTATGCCGCCGATGCCGTGCCGGCCCTGTGGCTGGCGCTGCGCGACGTGGTGCTGGGCTGGGTGGAAGAGGGCGTGAAGCAGTTTCGCGTGGACAACCCGCACACCAAGCCGCTGCCGTTCTGGGAATGGCTGATCGCCAATGTGCGCAGCCAGCACCCTGAGGTGATCTTCCTTGCCGAAGCCTTCACCAAGCCTGCGATGATGGCGCGCCTGGGCAAGGTCGGCTATTCGCAGAGCTACACCTATTTCACCTGGCGCAACACCAAGGCCGAGCTGCAGGCCTACTTCAGCGAGCTCAACCAGCCGCCCTGGTCGTACTGCTACCGGCCGAATTTTTTCGTCAATACGCCGGACATCAACCCGTTCTTCCTGCACGAGTCCGGCCGTGCGGGCTTTCTGATCCGCGCCGCGCTGGCCACCATGGGCTCAGGGCTGTGGGGCATGTATTCAGGGTTCGAACTGTGCGAGGCGGCGCCGATCCCGGGCAAGGAGGAATACCTGGACTCGGAGAAGTATGAAATCCGCCCCCGCGACTTCACCCAGCCGGGCAACATCATTGCCGAGATCGCCCAGCTCAACCGTATCCGCCGCCAGCACCCGGCCTTGCAGACTCACCTGGGCATCCGCTTCCACAACGCCTGGAACGACAACATCCTGTACTTCGCCAAGGGCGACCCGGCCAGCGGCAGCCTGATCCTGGTGGCAGTCAGCCTTGACCCGCACAACGCCCAGGAGGCGCATTTCGAGCTGCCGCTGTGGGCGCTGGGGCTGGGCGATGATGCCCAGACCTTCGGTGAAGACCTGATGACCGGCCACCGCTGGCGCTGGTACG
Source organism: Pseudomonas aegrilactucae (assembly GCF_019168305.1). GTDB lineage: Bacteria > Pseudomonadota > Gammaproteobacteria > Pseudomonadales > Pseudomonadaceae > Aquipseudomonas > Aquipseudomonas aegrilactucae. The sequence goes on along the minus strand of NZ_JAHTBI010000027.1, from coordinate 18,356 downwards.
GCAAGACCCAATGGATGCGCATCGAGCCCTGGCAGCAGCCGTTCGGTATCTGGCGTATCGAAGCAGCCCACTAGCCCATTGCAAAGGAGTCGAGCATGGCGAAGAAAGCCCGCCCAGCTGCGTTCATTGACGACCCGCTGTGGTACAAGGACGCGATCATCTACCAGGTGCACGTCAAATCCTTCTTCGATTCCAACGGCGACGGCATCGGTGATTTTCCCGGGCTGATCGCCAAGCTCGACTACATTGCCGAGCTTGGCGTCAACACCCTGTGGCTGCTGCCGTTCTACCCCTCGCCGCGGCGCGACGACGGCTACGATATCGCCGCCTACAAGGCGGTACACGCCGACTACGGCACCCTGGCCGACGTCAAGCGCTTCATCGCCGAGGCGCACAAGCGCAACCTGCGGGTGATCACGGAGCTGGTGATCAACCACACCTCCGACCAGCACCCGTGGTTCCAGAAGGCCCGCCGCGCCAAGCCCGGCTCCAGGGCGCGGGACTTCTACGTGTGGTCCGACACCGACACCCGGTACGACGGCACGCGTATCATCTTTCTCGACACCGAGCACTCCAACTGGACCTGGGACCCGGTGGCCGGCCAGTACTTCTGGCACCGTTTCTATTCCCACCAGCCCGACCTCAATTTCGACAACCCGCAGGTACTCAAGGCGGTGATCGGGGTGATGCGCTACTGGCTCGACCTGGGCGTGGATGGGCTGCGCCTGGACGCCATCCCCTACCTGATCGAGCGCGATGGGACCCATAACGAGAACCTGCCCGAGACGCACCAGGTGCTCAAGCAGATCCGCGCCGAGATCGATGCCAACTACCCCGACCGCATGTTGCTGGCCGAGGCCAACCAGTGGCCCGAAGACACCCAGCTGTACTTTGGCCAGGGGCAGGGCGACGAGTGCCACATGGCCTTTCACTTCCCGCTGATGCCGCGCATGTACATGGCCCTGGCCCAGGAAGACCGCTTCCCCGTCACCGACATCCTGCGCCAGACGCCGGAGATCCCGGCCAATTGCCAATGGGCGATCTTCCTGCGCAACCACGATGAGCTGACCCTGGAAATGGTCACCGACCGCGAGCGCGACTACCTGTGGAACTACTATGCGCAAGACCGCCGGGCACGCATCAACCTGGGCATTCGCCGGCGCCTGGCGCCGCTGCTGCAGCGCGACCGTCGGCGGGTGGAGCTGCTGACCAGCCTGCTGCTGTCGATGCCCGGTACGCCGACGTTGTACTACGGCGATGAAATCGGCATGGGCGACAACATCTACCTGGGCGACCGCGACGGCGTACGCACGCCGATGCAATGGTCGATCGACCGCAACGGCGGCTTCTCCCGCGCCGACCCGGCGCGCCTGGTGCTGCCGCCGATCATGGACCCGCTCTACGGCTACCAGTCGGTCAACGTCGAGACCCAGGCCAGCGACGCGCATTCGTTGCTCAATTTCAACCGTCGCCTGCTGGCGGTGCGCAAGCAGCAGAAGGCTTTCGGGCGCGGTACGCTGAAGATGCTGTCGCCCAGCAACCGGCGCATCCTTGCTTACCTGCGCGAATTCACCGGCGCCGATGGCAAGAGCGAAACCATCCTGTGCGTGGCCAACGTGTCGCGCGCCGCCCAGGCGGCCGAGCTGGACCTGTCGCCGTATGTTGACCAGGTGCCGGTGGAGATGCTCGGCGGCAGCGCGTTCCCGCCGATTGGCCAGTTGCCGTTCCTGCTGACCTTGCCACCGTACGGGTTCTACTGGTTCCTGCTGGCGGCCAGGGACCAGATGCCCAGCTGGCACGTGCAGCCGGCGCAACCGCTACCGGAGTTCACCACCGTGGTGCTGAAAAAACGCATGGAAGAGCTGCTCGAGTCGCCGTCGCGCGACATCCTGCAAGACGCCATCCTGACGCAGTACCTGCCCAAGCGGCGCTGGTTCGCCGGCAAGGAAGCCGGCGTAGACAAGGTGCGCATCGCCTATGGCGTGCGCTTTGGGGCCGCCACCAGCCCGGTGCTGCTCAGCGAGATCGAAGTGGATAGCGCTGGCCAGACCCACCGCTATCAGTTGCCATTCGGCCTGATCGGCGAAGACCAGATGACCAGCGCACTGCCTCAGCAACTGGCGCTGGCCCGTGTGCGGCGCGGGCGCCAGGTGGGGCTGATCACCGATGGCTTCGTGCTGGAGAGCTTCATTCGCGCGGTGCTGGCCGGTTTTACCGACGGTACACGCCTGGCCTGCAGCGAAGGCGAGTTGCAGTTCGAGTCCACCGGACAACTGGCCGCGCTCAACCTGGGCGAAGAGGCCGAAGTGCGCTACCTGTCGGCCGAGCAGTCGAACAGCTCGGTGGTGGTCGGTAACAGCCTGGTGCTCAAGCTGATCCGCCGGGTCAATGGCGGTATTCATCCCGAGCTTGAGATGAGCGCGTACCTCACTTCGGCCAACTACCCGAACATCTCGCCGCTGCTGGGCTGGCTGAGCCGCGTGGACCACGCCGGTGAGCCGCACCTGCTGATGATTGCCCAGGGCTACCTGAGCAATCAGGGCGATGCCTGGGACTGGACCCAGAACACCCTGGAACGGGCGATTCGCGACGAGATGGAGCCGCGCCAGAAAGCGCCCGAGCCACACGCCGATGCGCTGCAGGAGCTCGCGGCGTTCGCCGCGCTGCTGGGGCAGCGCCTGGGCGAGATGCACCAGGTGCTGGCCGCGCCGACCCCCGCCCCGGCCTTCCAGCCGCGCGTGAGCAACGCCCGCGATGCACAGGCCTGGGGCAAGCAGGTGAGTGCGCAGTTGAACCACGCCTTCGATCTGCTCGAACAGCACCAGGGCGAACTGGACGTGGAAAGCCAGGCACTGGTCGACGACCTGGGCAAGCAGCGCAAGGGCCTGCTCAGGCAGGTCACGGAGCTGGCCCGCCAGGCTGTCGGCGGCCTGCTGATCCGCGTGCATGGCGATCTGCACCTGGGGCAGGTGCTGGTGGTGCAGGGCGATGCCTACCTGATCGATTTCGAAGGGGAGCCGGCTCGCCCGTTGCAGGAGCGACGCGGCAAGCACAGCCCGTACAAGGATGTCAGCGGCGTGTTGCGCTCCTTCGACTATGCTGCTGCGATGGTATTGCGCAGCGCATCGGGGGTGGATGTGTCGGCGCTTGCCCGCCAGGCCCGCCAGCGCGTGGCCCGCCAGTACCTGCACCAGGCCCGGCATGCGTTCGTCGAGGCCTATGGCCTGGCCACCGCAAGCCTGCCGCATGCCTGGGAACACGCCGAAGGTGAACGCGCGGCCCTGGCGTTGTTCAGCCTGGAAAAGGCGGCCTACGAGATTTTATATGAAGCCGAGAATCGCCCGAGCTGGTTGGCCGTGCCCTTGCATGGCCTCCATGGGCTTGTCAGTACGTGGGGAGAGCAGTAGATGAGCGCGCACAAGCGAGAACAGGCGGGGCTGGGCAGAAGTGATATCGATGACCTGGTCAATGCCAGGCACGGGGACCCGTTCGCTGTCCTCGGTCCGCACTCCGATGGTGCGGGTGGGCAATGGATCCGGGCGTACCTGCCCGATGCCCTGAGTGCACGGGCGGTGGCCCGCGACAGCGGCGAGACGTTGCTGGAATTGCAGCAGGGCAGTGTGCCGGGCCTGTTCAGCGGGCAACTGCAGCAAGCGCAGGCGTACCGCCTGCACATCAACTGGGCCGGCGGCGAGCAGATCACCGAAGACCCGTACAGTTTTGGCGACCTGCTGCTGGGCGAAATGGACCTGTACCTGTTCGCCGAAGGCAACCACCGCGACCTGGCCAAGGTGTTCGGCGCCCAGCCCGTGCAGGTGGATGGCATCGACGGGGTGCGCTTTGCGGTGTGGGCGCCGAACGCACGGCGGGTGTCGGTGGTGGGGCACTTCAACAACTGGGACGGCCGCCGCCACCCCATGCGCAAGCGCGTGCCCAGCGGTGTGTGGGAGCTGTTCATCCCGCGCCTGCAGGCGGGCGAAACCTACAAGTATGAAGTGCTGGGGCAGGGCGGCATCCTGCCGCTCAAGGCCGACCCGCTGGCGCTGGCCACCGAGCTGCCGCCGAGCACGGCCTCCCGGGTCGCAGCCCCGTTGGGGCATGTCTGGCAGGACCAGGGCTGGATGCGTGTGCGCGGCGCACATCAGGCCAGCAATGCACCGTTGTCGATCTACGAGCTGCATGCCGGTTCCTGGCAATGCGAGCTGGACGAGAGCGGCGAAGTGGCGCGCTACTTCAACTGGCGCGAACTGGCCGAACGCCTGGTGCCGTATATCCAGAGCCTGGGGTTCACCCATATCGAGCTGATGCCGATCATGGAGCACCCGTTTGGCGGCTCGTGGGGCTACCAGCCGCTGTCGATGTTCGCCCCGACGGCGCGCTATGGCTCGGCGGAGGATTTTGCCGCGTTCATCGACGCCTGCCACCAGGCCCATATCGGCGTGATCCTGGACTGGGTACCGGCGCATTTCCCCACCGACGAGCACGGGTTGGCGCAGTTCGACGGCACCGCGCTGTACGAGTACGCAAACCCCCTGGAGGGCTTCCACCAGGATTGGGACACGCTGATCTACAACCTGGGGCGCAATGAAGTGCACGGCTTCATGCTGGCCTCGGCGCTGCACTGGCTCAAGCACTTCCATATCGACGGCCTGCGCGTGGATGCGGTGGCCTCGATGCTGTACCGCGACTACTCGCGCAAGGCTGGCGAATGGGTGCCCAATCGCCATGGCGGACGCGAGAACCTCGAAGCCATCGACTTCTTGCGTCACCTCAACGATGTGGTGGCGCTCGAGGCGCCGGGGGCGCTGGTGATCGCCGAAGAGTCGACCGCCTGGCCAGGCGTCAGCCAGCCCACCCAGCAGGGCGGCCTGGGCTTCGACTACAAGTGGAACATGGGCTGGATGCACGACACGCTGCACTACATCCAGAACGACCCGATCCACCGTACCCATCATCACAACGAGATGAGCTTCGGGCTGATCTATGCCTACTCCGAGCATTTCATCCTGCCGATCTCCCACGATGAGGTGGTGCATGGCAAGCATTCGCTGATCGACAAGATGCCGGGGGACCGCTGGCAGAAGTTTGCCAACCTGCGTGCCTACCTTGCGTTCATGTGGAGCCACCCCGGCAAGAAACTGCTGTTCATGGGCTGCGAGTTCGGCCAGTGGCGCGAGTGGAACCATGACAGCGAACTGGACTGGTACCTGCTGCAGTACAAGGAGCACCTTGGGGTGCAGCGGCTGGTCAGCGACCTGAACCGTCTGTACCGCGACGAAAAGGCGCTGCACGAGCAGGATTGCGTGCCGCAGGGGTTCCAGTGGCTGATCGGTGATGATGCGCGCAACAGCGTGTATGCCTGGCTGCGCTGGAGCGCCGAGGGCGAGCCGTTGCTGGTGGTGGCCAACTTCACCCCGGTGCCGCGCGAGGGGTACCGGATTGGTGTGCCGTTTGGCGAACATTGGGTGGAGGTGCTCAACAGCGATGCCGAGGCGTATGCCGGGTCCAACTACGGGAACCTGGGCAGGGTGGCCAGCGAGGCGCTGCCCAGCCATGGGCAGCCGGTGTCGTTGGCGGTGAACCTGCCGCCGTTGGCGCTGCTGATACTGCGCCCGGCCTGAGGCCCCTGGGCCTGCGTTGCAGGCCATTCGCTGGCAAGCCAGCTCCCACAGGTTGTGTGAACATTGCACAACCTTGTGAGAGCTGGCTTGCCAGCGAAGCTTTTCAGACCCTGACCATCACGCCTCGATCAACGCCGTAATCGCCTGGCCTACCTGCTGTGTCGACTGCGTGCCGCCCATGTCGCGGGTGGTGTCGCCCGCCGCAATCACCTGCTCGATCGCCCCCAGAATGTCATCATGCGCCGCCCGATAACGCGGGTCGCTGCCCTCGTTGCCCAGGAACTCCAGCATCAACGCGCCCGACCAGATCATCGCGATCGGGTTGGCGATGTTCTGCCCGAAGATATCCGGCGCCGAGCCGTGTACCGGTTCGAACAACGAAGGGAATCGGCGCTCCGGGTTGAGGTTGGCCGACGGCGCGATACCGATGGTGCCAGCACAGGCCGGGCCCAGGTCGGAGAGGATGTCGCCGAACAGGTTGGAGGCCACCACCACATCGAAGCGGTCCGGCTGCAGCACGAAGCGCGCACATAGGATGTCGATGTGCTGCTTGTCCCAACTGATCTCTGGGTAGTTGGCCGCCATCGCAGCGGTGCGTTCGTCCCAGTACGGCATGCTTACAGCCATGCCGTTGGATTTGGTCGCCGAGGTGACGTGCTTGCGCTCGCGGGTCTGCGCCACTTCGAAGGCGTACTTGAGGATGCGGTCCACACCACGACGGGTGAACACCGATTCCTGCAGCACGAACTCGTTTTCGGTGCCTTCGAACATGCGACCGCCCAGCGAGGAATATTCGCCCTCGGTGTTCTCGCGGATCACCACGAAGTCGATGTCACCCGGCTTGCGCCCGGCCAATGGGCACGGCACCCCTGGGAACAGGCGCACCGGGCGGATGTTCACGTACTGGTCGAAGTCGCGGCGAAACTTGAGCAGCGAGCCCCACAGCGAGATATGGTCCGGCACCTTGTCGGGCCAGCCTACCGCCCCGAAGAACAGGGCATCGAAGCCCTTCAACTGCTCGAACCAGTCGTCGGGCATCATCTTGCCGTGGGCCAGGTAGTAGTCGCAACTGGCCCATTCGAAGAATTCGAATTCGATCGCCAGGCCATGCTTGCGCGCAGCGGCTTCGACCACGCGAATGCCTTCGGGGAGCACTTCGTTACCGATACCGTCACCGGGGATCGCCGCAATTCTGAAGGTCTTGGTCATGACGCTCACTCGTTGTTTGGGGAACAGGTGAACGCATGCTATAAGGCATCAAGTCAGAGATAATCCAGTCAACCATGAATTCTTTGTGCACATACTGTGAATAGTCTACCTAACCTTGAAGACCTCAATATATTTGTCCAGGTGGCCAAGCGCGCCAGCTTTGCCGCCGTGGCGGAGCAACTGGGCATGTCGGCGGCGTTCATCAGCAAGCGCGTTCGCCTGCTCGAGCAGCAGATGGGCGTGCGCCTGTTGCACCGCACCACGCGGCGCGTGTCACTGAGCGAAGAGGGCGAGCGGGTGTACCAGTGGGCCCAGCAGATCTTCGACACCGTGCAGCGCATGGGTGACGACATCAGCGCCCAGCACCGCGAGCCGGTGGGCCAGCTTCGCGTCGCCAGCAGCCTGGGCCTTGGGCGACGCTTCGTGGCGCCGGCGTTGTCGGAGCTGGCCGAGCGCTACCCGCAGCTGGACATCCGCCTGGACGTGCATGATCGGTTGGTGGACCTGATCGAGGAGGGCGTCGACCTGGACGTGCGCGTGGGCAATGCGATTGCCGCCCACCTGATCGCCAAGCCGCTGGCGCGCAACCGCCGGGTGCTGTGCGCGGCGCCCGAGTACCTGCGCCGGCGTGGCACGCCGCGCCAGTTGGCCGAGCTGGGCAGCCACGATTGCCTGGTGATCAAGGAGCGCGACCACCCGTTCGGCGTGTGGCAACTGCAGGGGCCGCAGGGTGAGCAGAGCGTGCGCGTCACCGGGGGGCTTTCGACCAACCACGGCGAGGTGGCGCACCAGTGGTGCCTGGACGGGCGCGGGATCTTGCTGCGTTCGTACTGGGACGTGCACGACAGCCTGGCCGATGGCCGCCTGGTGCAGGTGCTGGAGGACTATCACCAGGCGGCGGATATCTGGGCGGTGTACACCTCACCGCTGGCAAGCTCGGCAAAGGTTCGCGTGGCGGTGGAGTTCCTGCGCCAGTACTTTGCCGAGCGCTACAGTTTGCCGGGTGCGGATTAGGGGTTGGCCGGGACGATCTGCTTGACGGTGCCATTGGTGGTTTCGATCAGCACGTACTTGTCCTGGATCTTGACCCAGTGGCTTTCGGCGTCCGGTTGGCTCAGGCCCTTTTCCTTCCAGCCGCGCAAGGCCATTTCATCGCGCTTGTAGATATCGGGGGCCTTGTCATGCACGTTCAGCTCGCGGGTCGGCGACTCGGGTGCGGTAACGCTGGGCTCGTCGGCCTGGGCCGGTAGCTGAACCAGCGCGACGCTGCCGAGCAGGGCGAGGGTAGTGAACAGTTTGCGAGCAGTCATGGGGTACTCCTGATGGCTGGGGCTTGAAGGGTCGGACTGCGCGTGGCGGCAAACATTCAATCGGCGTGATGGCGGCGACGCTCCCTGCGCTGGCAAGCCCCACAGGTTTTGTGACACACCCCTCATACCAGCGCCCTCGCCTGAACTTTCTGCCCCCTGTGGGGTTCGAACGGTCGCATTCGACCCTGAGTGCCTTTCACAAACATGGAGACTGAAAGTGATGTGCAAGCGATTCGGCAACCTGCTGCTCAAGACCTCGGCGCTGGCCGTACTGGCCACCCCCCTGAGCGCGCTGGCCGCCCCGTCCACCGACCCGATCGCCACCTTCGGTGCATTGGGCAGCTACAGCAAGTTCAAGCTTGAAGGGGGCAGCGAGTCCGACACCGGTCGCATGGGTGAAGGCGGGCTGTTCTTCGACTTCGGCAACAAGCTCACCGCCGAGTCCGGCTTGATCTACCAGGCGGGCGTGCAAGCCAGGTACGGCGACCATAGCGACACCAAGCTCAAGGAAGGCCAGGTAGACCTGGACCTGGGCTGGCGCGCCGCGCTCGATGCGCGCAGCTCGGTAGACCTGATCGTGGGCGGTGGCTACAGCTGGTCGCGCTACGCGCTGGAGTCCAACGGCTATGACATGGAACTGACGGGCAAAACCCCGTTCGCCAAGGCCGCGCTGGGCTATAACCACCAGTTCGACGACATGACCCTGCGTGTCGAGGCCGGTGCGCGTCAGGCCCTGGATGGCAAGGCCAAGTTGCACGTGGACGACGTGGGCAACGACACCGTCGACCTCAAGGACCGCACCAACCCGTACGCCGAAGTCAGCCTGCTGATGAACCAGAAGGGCGCGATGCCGATCCTGGCCGGCCTGTACTACACGCGCACCGAATACAAGCTGGATGAAGACTCGGACGTGGCCGACAACATCAAGCTCAAGCGTGACGAGTTTGGCGTCAAGGTCGGTATCGCGTTCTAAGGCCTGGGCAACCCCTAGCGCCCGCGTTTGCGCGACACCACCGCTTCGATGTTCTTGCGCCCGATCAGCCTGGGCTGTTCGGGCGCTGCCGTTTCACCCAGCCATTTGTACATCACCAGGCAGTCCACCAGCCCCAGCTGTGCATGGCGGTAGGCCCCGGGCAAGCGCCCGACGGTTTCGAACCCCAGCTTTTGCCACAGCGCCACGGCCACCTCGTTGCTCGACACCACCGAATTGAACTGCATGGCCAGAAAGCCTTCGTTGCGTGCCACGCGCTGGGAGTGCTCGCACATCATGCGTGCCACGCCGCGCCCGCGTGCGGCCGGGCTGACCATGTAGCCGCAGTTGCTCACATGGCTGCCGGGGCCGGCGGCGTTGGCCTTGAGGTAATACGAGCCGAGCAGTTCGCCGGCGTCTTCGACCACCCAGGTCTGCAGCGGCAGCTCCAGCCACAGCTGGCGCGCCTGCTCAAGGTTCAGGGCCGGGTCATAGGCGTAGGTTTCCCGTGCAGTGACCACGGCCTGGAAGGTGGGCCAGAAGCGGTCGAAGTCGGCAGGGGTCATCGGGCGAATGTGCAGCATGGGAATCCTTGGCGGGTAAAGGGTGCGGGCATGCGCGCCATTCTATGTGATAGCGGCCCGCGCGATGCAACTGAACGCCGCGCGGCCTACGCGATCATCGACCACTGGCACTTCAAGCAGAGTCACCTGCTGCACAGCACGCCGGCCATGGGCATGGCCTACGACGAATCGCCGCTGTTCAACGAGATGGAGTCCAGTCACCTGAATGGATGCAGCGGCCTGTGCGCTGGCGCAGGCCGCCGAGAGGGTCTACTGCCCGGCCTTGCCCACGGCGTCCAGCACCCGTGCCGAATACACCAGGGCGGCACCGGCATTCATGGCCACCGCCACGCCGAGTGCCTCGGCGATTTCCTCGCGGGTGGCCCCGTGCTTGACCGCCTGTGCCGAGTGCACGGCGATGCAGCCGTCACAGCGGGTGGTGACCGCCACGGCCAGCGAGATCAGTTCGCGGGTCTTGGCGTCCAGGTGCTGGGTCTTGGCCCCGGCACCGCTGGCGGTCATGTAGCCGTTGACGGTGTCGGGCGACAGTTGCTTGAGATCGCCGATGCCGGCCATCAGCTGATTGCGGTAGGCATCCCAGTCCATCATGCTCATCGTCTTCACCTTTATGCGTTGCGACAAAATGAACAGTGAAGCTAGTTTTTCTTGCGTCGTGGCGCCGTTGGTCGATAGGCGAAGTCAGCCACTACCTTGGTAGTGGGCACGGGCCTCCAACGCCTGTCATTCACGCCACAGCGGTTGCAGGGCGCCATCCAGGGCCCACTGCGCCAGCCCGGCCTGCAGGCGCACGCCACCCACCCAGCGTTTGGGCAGTGTAGGAGAAATCGTGAAGTCGCCGTGCTGGAGGAGTAGTCTGTCGGCTGCGCTCACTCTGGAACCCACTGGGCAAGGACCTTATGCCGATACTTCCTTCCAACAGCGACTTCATGCAACGCGCCTTGACCGAGGGCCGCCGGGCGTTGCCCGCGTGCCGGCCCAACCCGCCAGTAGGCTGTGTACTGGTCAGAGGCCACGAGGTGATCAGCCTGGGGCATACCCAGCCGCCGGGTCAGCCGCATGCCGAGGCCATGGCGTTGGCGGGGTTGAGCGGGAGCGCCGAAGGCGTGACCGCGTATGTGACCCTTGAGCCGTGTTCGTTCCATGGGCGCACCCCGTCGTGCGCGCAGGCGCTGGTCGAGCGTGGGGTGACACGGGTGTTCGTCGGCATGCTCGACCCGGACCCGCGCAATGCCGGTGCAGGTGTTCGGATGTTGCGCCAGGCGGGGGTGGAGGTGATTGTCGGGTTGTTGGCCGAGGATGTGTCGCGTGATTTGCGGACGTATCTGCTGGAAGAGGTGTAGGGGGAGTCCCCGGGCGGCGCTCGATCTTGAGGCCGCCTCGAACGCAGGCGCCGCGCCTGTGCACAGCGCCTGTTCATGACCGCCGGCAATGCATAAGCTACGCACCTTGCCCATCACTGCCCGGAGTGCCCGTGAGCGAGCTGACCCATCGTCCCGTACGCAGCGACGACATCGCACTGATCTGCACCTTTGCCCAAACCGCCCAGGAGCTGTTCTACATGTTCCCCAAGGCGCAGTTTCCACTGACCCCCGAGCAACTTCATGCGGCGATCGAACAGCGCAGCGACTCCACGGTGGTCGAGTACCAGGGCAGGGTGGTGGGCTTTGCCAACTTCTATCGCTGCGAGCACCAGGGGGTGTGTGCGCTCGGCAACGTGGTGGTCGCCCCCGCTGCGCGGGGTCTGGGGGTGGCCCGTTATCTGGTACAGGCGCTTACGGCGCTGGCCTTCGACAGGCACAGCGCGCTGGAGGTACAGGTGTCGTGTTTCAACGACAATACCGCAGGCCTGCTGCTGTACCCGCAACTGGGCTTCGTGCCGTTCGCCATCGCCGAACGCCAGGCCCCGGACCAGCGCCGCGTGGCGCTGGTGCAGATGCGCAGGCTACGCAGCGCCTAGCGCCGCACCGTGACGTCGATCGAGACAATCACGCTTTTTCTTGTACACGAAAAGTGTTTAAGGTTTTACCCGTCGCGGCCGAAACAGGGGTGATAGCAAATAGCCGTGCTGCGCCGTATCGCAGGTGGCTGGGCCCTCATTCCCACGGATGATGTACGTCACGATGAAAATAAAAAACAAGCTGGTACTCGCCTTTGTGTTGGTGGCTTTCATCCCGGTAAGCCTGGTCGCGGTGATCTCGGTGCTGAACTTTCGGACCCAGGCGGTCGAACAGTTCATCGACGGCAGCACCCGTGAAATACGCCAGATCGATGGCAACATGCGCCAGTTCTTCGACGGCATGCAGCAGAACGTCGATCAAATGGCAACCGATCCTGTATACACCTCCGCCAGCAGCCTCAAGGATTACAAGGGCGCAGACGCTGCTGCACGGCCGCTGCCACCGGCCGCGCAGCAGGTGATCGATGCCTTCGCCCGCTTTGGCGGCACGCACCCGGCGGCGGCGATCCTGTCGATCGGCCTGGAGGACGGTACCTACGCCAAATGGCCGGATGACCCGCAACTGGCCAATTACGACCCGCGCCAGCGCCCCTGGTACAAGGCTGCCATGGCCAGCCCGGGCAAGACCGTGCGCACCCCGGCGTACTACTACGACAAGGATGATGTCGCACTGGTCGGCACGGCCCGGACCATGCTCGACGACGCCGGCAAGGCCAAGGGCGTGTTCGTCGTCAGCGTCTCGCTCAAGAACCTCACCGAACTGGTCAAGAGCATCAAGCTGGGCGAAAGCGGCTACGTGATGCTGGTCGAAGACGGTGTGGTGCTGGTCGACCCGCGGGATGCCGGGCACAGCTTCAAGCCGCTCAAGGAGCTGGGCGAACCCTATGCCAAACTCGCGGCCACCCCGCAGGGCTCCACCGAAGTGGTCATCGACGGTGTGCGCTACATGGCCAATATCTGGACCTCGCCGGGCCTGGGCTGGCGTTTCGTCGGCCTGATCCAGTATGACGAAGTGATGGGCGCGGCCACCCGCATGACCTACCTGGCCGGCATCATCGTGGTTGTGCTGGCGGTGTTCTTCGCGCTGATCGGCGCGGCCTTCGCCGGGCTGATCGTCAAGCCCATCGGCCAGGTCAGCACCGGCCTGCAGTCGATTGCCCAGGGCGAAGGCGACCTGCGCCACGATCTCGACGTGCAGGGCAAGGATGAAACCGCCGAGCTGGCCGGCTGGTTCAACAAGTTCCTCGCGGCGATCCGTCAGTTGATCCAGCGCATCGGCGCAGCATCGACCAACCTGCAGGACGCCTCGCGGGTCAACAGCGAAGTGGCCAACAACATGAACGAGGCCGCCGGGCGTCAGCGCGAGGCGGTGGAACTGGTGTCGACGGCATTCAACGAGATGGTCGCGACCGCCAACGAAGTGGCCCGCTCGTGCAGCAATGCCGCCGACTCCGCGGAGAGTGGCCACCGCCGCGTGGCCGAAGGCAAGCAGCAGATCGAGTTGACCACCGAGAACGTCAATCGCCTGGGCAGCCGCCTGACCGAATCGTCCCAGGCGATGGTCGAGCTGGAGGAGGGCAGCCGCAGCATCAACCAGATCCTGGGCACCATCCGCGCCATCGCCGAACAGACCAACCTGCTGGCATTGAACGCGGCCATCGAAGCCGCCAGGGCAGGGGACCAGGGCCGAGGTTTTGCCGTGGTGGCCGATGAGGTCCGGGCGCTGGCCAAGCGCACCTCCGACTCCACCGGCGAAATCGACCAGTTGCTCAATGCCCTGGGCAGCAAGACCCAGGAGGTCTCGCAGAAGATGGAAAGCTGCCTGGACCTGTCACGTGCCAGTGTGTCGTCGATCGAAAACGCGCGGGACAGCTTCGAGGGCATCCAACTGTCGGTGAATGAAATCCGCGACCAGAACCTGCAGATCTCCGCTGCGGCGGAAGAGCAGCACAGCGTCGCCGAGGAGATCAACCGGCATATCCAGCAGATCTACGACGAGGCGCAACTGGTCGAGAGCCTGGCCAGTTCGGCGCAGAGTGATTCGGGTCGGCTGTCGCAACTGTCGCAAGAGCTCAACGGGCTGGTGGGGCGCTTCAAGTCGTGAGGACCTGTTCAGCGGTCAGACCAAGGTAATATCACTGCGATATCATTGCTTCACTCCCGCGAGGTGACCTCGCCGGGGTGGAGCAAGCACTCATAAAGAACACTGCCTTCCTGCAACCGGCCTTGCCTGCACACTGAGCTGCTGACTGCCGGGCTGGCACTGTTGCTCACCCGCAGCATCGTGCGGCCGCTGGGCCAAGTTCAAGCTCTAGGACGATGCTGCGAGCGCTGCGCGCTCGTTCGCCGGCAAGAGCGCAGCGCGAAGTCAGCGGGTATAACCGGTCATTTCCAGGTACCCACGCCCGCTGCTGCTGCCGTGCACCTTCACCGGCCCCTCCCAGTACGCAAAACGCGTTCCCATCCAGGCCTGCGGTACCAGGGCGTCCACCTCGATATCCAGCTGGCGGCTCGGCACCTGCACCCGCCAGCGCGTCGGCACCTGGCGGTCGTCGTGCAGGCGAGTGTTCGCGAGCGGCGTCAGCAGCACCTCTGCGCCGTCCAGCGCCACGCTGCTGCCATCTGCCTCGATCCACGTACCCGCCCGGTACGGCTGCCCTTGGGCCTGACGCACCTGGAACAGCATCACCCGCGCGCCATCGTCCAGGTGCAGGGAAAACCAGTCCCAGCCATGCTGGTCGGCCGCCAGTGGCTGGCTGCTCCATTCGCGGTCCAGCCAGGCCTGGCCGCTGACCGTGTAGCGCTGGCCCGCCTGCACCACATCACCGGTGACCTGGTAGAACGGCTGGCTGTAGTAGTACGAGGCCTGGCCCTTGCCGGACTTTTCGCTGTAGCCCTGTTTGCCGTGCAGCACCAGCGGCCGATCGCTGCGCAACTGCAGGTCGTAGGAGAAGGCCTTGCCGCCGGCACGCATCCGCAGGCGCTCGATGCTGGCACCGCCACTGGCCTGCAGTGACCAGTCATCGATCCACGCCGAGAACGGTTGCGCCGTGACACCCGCCTGGCCGATGCCGCCACGGGCCAGGGTTTCACTGAACTGATGGCCGTACGGCCCGCTCAGCGCCGCATGCCCCATCCACAGGTTGGGGCTGCCCCAACCCGGCTGCTCGCTGCCCGCGCGCAGCGCCGAGCGAAACAGCGTCCACTGCACGCCCCAGTCGCGCCCCTCGCTGTCGGCAAGGTTGGCCGTCACATACCACCATTCGACACGGTAGCCGTCATGCGCGCCATGGTCGGCCGGGAACTGCAATCGCCTGCCTGTCTGCACCGGCAGGAAGCCCGCGTTGTCCTGGCCCAGCCCGGCATAGCCGGCAGGCGCGGGGGGCGCCGGGTCGCAGCCGCCGAGCAGCAGTGCCAGCAGCACAGGCAGGGTACGTTCAGGTTTCATCGGCAAATTGCCTCAACAACTCGGCTGGCTGACGCCGCGCCAGTTGCCACAGCGGCCAGGCAGCAGCGAGCAGCGCGGTCAGCACACCCAGCAGCCCCAGTTGCAGCAACTGGCCGGGAAACACATGCAGCGGCAGGCGCCAGCCGAATGCCTGCACATTCACCACCGCCACCAGGCACCAGGCCAGCAGCAGGCCCAAAGGCATGGCCAGCAGCACGGTCAGGCTGGCCAGCAGCAGCGTCTGGCCAAGCGACAGCCAGGCCAGGTGCTGGCGCCGAACCCCCAGCGCCCACAGCGGCGCCAATTGCCCGAGGCGGCGCTGGCCAAGTGTCAGCAGGCTGATGAACAGGGCCACGCCGGCCACGCCCAGGGTCAGACTGTTGAGTGCGGCAGTGGCGGCGAAGGTGCGTTCGAACACCTCCACCGACCAGCGCTTGAGCGTGCTCTGGTCGACCAGGCGGGTGGCGTCCAGGCCGTAGCGTTGCTGCAAGGCAGTCGTCAACGCCGGCACCTGATCGGCCGCCATGCGTACATTGAGGGTAGCCAGCGTGGCGCCGGGCCAGGTGCGCCGCAGCCAGTCGGCATTCACCAGCACCTGGCCACGCGGGTTGCCGTAGTCGGCATACACGGCCACCACCTGCAGGGGCGCGCCATCGGGCAGCACCAGGCGCTCGCCCAGGCCGAGCTTCAGGCGTCGGGCCAGTTGCTCGCTGAGCATGGCGGCGTGCCCGCTGGCCAACTGTGTCCAGGCATCGGTGCGGTGCTCGAGCAACGGCCAGTGCCGGGCGTAGCTGGAGTGATCGACAACACCCTGCACCTGCACGGGCGCGCCGTGCACCCGCACCTCGGTGCGCCATTGCGGCAATACCGCGGTCACGCCGGTCTGGGCAGCCAGCCAGGCAGCGATTTCCAGGCCTTGCCTGTTGTCGTGGGGCATCACGTACAGTTCGGCCGCCAGGCGCTGGTCGAGCCAGCCCAGAAAGGTCTGGCGAAAGCCGGCGGTCATGCTGCCTACGCCGACACTGGCGGCCAGCGCCAGCAGCAGCGCCATCAAGGCCAGGGCCAGCGCCGGCAGTTGCTGGCGGCTGTCGGCCACGAACCACTCACTCAGTGGCGTGTGGCACACGCGCTGCAGCAGCGCCAGCACACGCTCGAGCAGCATGGGCAGCAGCAATGCAGCGCCCAGCAGCAGGGCGGCCAGTAGGGTGAAGGCGCTGGGCAGGCTGTCGCCCCATTGCCAGCAGCTCAGGGCCAGCACTGCCAGCAGCAGCGCGACGAACGCCTGGCGCCGTAACCCGCGCACCTGCGCCAGGCGCCAGGCTTGCGGTTGCGCCAGTGCCAGCAAGGGCAGGCGCGCGGCCCGCAGCAGGCTGCCGGCGCCGGCCAGCAAGGCGCCACTCAGGCTGATCGCCAGCCCCGCCAGCCACCACTGTGCTGGCAGGTTCAGGTGCCCGGCCACCTGGGCACCGTACAGGCCGCGCAGGCTGGCGGCCACATCGCCCAGCAACAGGCTCGCCAGCAGATAGCCGCTGACCACCCCGGCCACCCCGGCCAGCAAGGCGAGCAGCCCCAGCTCCAGCGCCAGTGCGCCGATCAGCAGGCGCACGCTGACGCCACAGGCACGCAATGTGCGCAGCAGGCTGCGACGCTGCTCCAGCGCCAGGCCGATGGCCGCGTGCACGATGAACAGGCCGACCAGAAAGGCCAGCAGGCCCAACGCGCTGAGGTTGAGGTGGAAGCTGGCGGTGAGCCGTTGCAGGTCGTCATCGCCGCTGCTTGCCTGCAGCATCAGCCTGTCGGCCAGCGGCGCGGGCAGCGGCGCCGGGGTGAAGTCTGCCGGCAGCAGCAGGCGCGAGAGCTGGTTGGGCGCTTGCAGCAGGCGTTGTGCCTGGCCGATGTCGACCACGATAACGCCGGGCGCCAGCTGTTCGCGCACCTGCAGGGGCGGCAGGCGCTGGCCATCGGCGGTGGCGGGGCTGGCACCTGCTGTGAGGCCGAGGCGTTGCAGGGTATCGGCGCGATCCAGGCCTGGCCGGGTGGGCCGATGAACGCCGCAGGGTCAGGGGCGGCATCGGCTTGCCCGGCGATCGCGGTGCCCGCCGGCAGGCTCAAGGGTTCGATGCCCAGCACCCGTACACTCACCGGTTCGGCTGCGTCAAAGCGCAGCCGCCCTTCGAGTACCGGGGACACCGGCCAGCCTGCGCGGCGTAGCTGGACATAGGCCTGCTGGTCAAGGTGATCGCCCTGGCGGGGCACCAGTTGCGCCTGCGCGGCGCCGGCCAGCAGTGCATTGGCCCGTGCGTAGTCGGCGCGCGCCTGGTCATTGAGCGCCTGTACGCCGGTCCACAGCGCGGTGGCCAGCCACAGGCCGGTGAGGATGCTGATGCATTGCAGCGGGTGGCGTCGCCAATGGCTGAGCAGGGCGTGCAGGCACAGGCCGATCATCCGCGCACGCGCCCCAGGTGCAGGGTCAGGTGGTGCTCCAGGCGGGCGGCCAACTGCGCACTGTGGGTGACCATGAGCAGGCTGCTGGCGCATTCCTCGACCAGTTCCAGCAGCAACTGCAGCACTGTCTCGCTGCTGGCTTCGTCGAGGCTGCCGGTGGGTTCGTCGGCCAGTACCAGGGCCGGGCGCGAGGCCAGTGCGCGGCCGATGGCCAGGCGTTGTTGCTGCCCGCCCGAAAGCTGTTCGGGGTAGCGCTGCAGCAGGGGTGTGAGGCCCAGGCGCTGGGCCAGGTAGTCGACCCAGGCCGGGTCGTGGCGCCCGGCCAGGCGTGCCTGGAACGCCAGATTGGCGGCGGTGTCGAGGCTGCTGATGAGGTTGTATTGCTGGAACACCAGGCCGATACCCTGGCGTCGCCATTGTGCCAGCCCGGCCTCGTTACGGGCGTGCAGCGCCTGGCCGTCGACCAGAATGTGCCCGCTGTCGGCGCGTTCCAGGCCGGCGATCAGGTGCAGCAGGGTGCTCTTGCCGCTGCCGGACTCGCCCATCAGTGCCAGGCTGCTGGCGTTGGGCAGGTGCAGGTCGACCCCGCGCAGCACCGGCAGGGTGCCTTGGGCGGTGGTGAAGGCTTTGTGCAGGTTCTGGACGATGAGCATGGGCGCGCGGGTGAGGGGGTGAACCTGAAGGGTAGGTTATGGGAGGGGATTTGGCGGGTATCTGCGCTGCCTGACAGAGATTTGTTGCCGAACAGCCAAGGCTGACAACGCCGATCCTGCAGGCCATGGCGCGTTGCAGCAACTGTGGGAGCTGGCTTG
>NZ_JAHTBI010000026.1 GCF_019168305.1 Pseudomonas aegrilactucae | reverse complement strand
GGCCTGTGAGATTTGAGTTGCCAGCCCTGGTAGCCCGGCAGCAGATGTTTGCTGGGACCACTAGCCACCAGTCACCACCAACAACCAATCACCCAATTTCCCCCCAAAAAAAAGACCGCGACCAGCCCATCGCCAGTCGCGGCCAAAGCGGGGAATCTCATTGCTGCAGCACAGTCGCCTGGTTGGCAGCACCGAACTGCTGGATGGTCGCGCTCATGTTCGCGCCACTCTGGTCCACCATGGCCTGGTTGCCCGAACCACCCTGGGTGACATACGCCACGTTCACACCATCGGTCTGCTTGATGCTGGCCGAGTTGTTGTCGCCATACAGCTGCCAGGTATAACTCTGGTTTCCACTGCCAGACTGCTCCAGCTGGATGCTGTTGGCCGTGCCATTGCTGCTGCCCGTCGCATAGTTGTCAGTACCACGCTGGTCGGCAATCAACAGGTTGTCGCTGCCGTTCTGCTCGAAATACAGCTCGTTGTTGCTGTCGATCTGAGTCAGCTCGGCCGTGTTGCGAGCGCCGTTCTGGTTCAGCCGCGCCAGCTGCGCTATGCCATCCTGCGTCAGGTTGGCACTGTTGCCTGCCCCCACCTGATGCACCTCGGCACGCTGCCCGGTACCGAACTGGCCACCGGCCTTGTCACCCTTCCAGTTGCTGGCCAGCACCTTGTTGCCGGTACCGCTGGAACTGGCAGTCAGCACATGGCTGTCGCCACTCTGGTAGGTGAAGTGCACGTTGCCGGTACCGGTCTGGTACAAGCTGGTCACCGAGTTCAACGACTCGTACTGGTCGGCATAGATGGCGTTGAGGTCGCCAGCCTGGATGATCGTGGCCAGGTTACTCTCACCAAAGCTCTGGTCGATGATGCCTTCGTTGGTCTGCCCATACTGCTGGACCATCGCCTGGCTGCCGAGCTGCGTGTCCTGCCACACCTCGGAGCTGTTGTAGGCGCCGCTCTGGGTGATGCTGAGGGTGCCGCCGATGCCGGCCGTCTGGTCGCCATAGGCCCAGTTGCCTTCGCCACCCTGGTAGATGCCGATCTGCCCGTCGTTGTGGCCCTGGTGTTCGGCAGCGCTGAAGTTGCCACTGCCGCTCTGGATGATCAGGGCATTGTTGCCCGCGCCGCCAAACAACTGCTCGACGTTGGCTTCGTTGCTGTCACCGTACTGTAAGGTGGTGCCCTGGCTGCCGACCTGGCTGTCCTGGTAGATGAACGAGAAGTTGCCGCTGCCTTCCTGTACCTGGGTCGCCTGGTTGGACTGGCCCAGCGACTGGCTGGCGTGGGTGTTGTTGAAACTGCCGGCGGCCTGCTGGCTGATGGTGCTGGCACCCTCGAACAGCTGTTCGGCGTAGCCTGCGTTGTATTGGCCCTGGTGCAGTTGCTGGATGTCTGCGCTGGAACTGTCCTGCAAGGCCGCAGAGTTGTTGCCCAGGCCGAACTGGGTCTGGGTGGTGGTGCTGAGCGGCGCGGCGAGCTGTTTGACCTCGCCGATGTTTTCAGTGCCGAACTGGCTCTGGGTCGAGGTGCTGTCGTCGGCCATGGCCTGGCCGACCAGGCCCAGGACAATGGCGGCGCTGAGGGGAGCGAGCTTGAACATGGTGGTGCCTCCAGACAATTGACTAACGGTATTGGTTGACCTGCACGTGCAGACCATTGCCGGCCTGCACCACCGAGCTGGAAAGCCCCGTGCCGGCCTGCTGGATGGTTGCGCTGTTGCTGTTGCCGATCTGGGCGATTTCGGCCCGGTTGCTGCTGCCACTCTGGATGATCGATGCACTGTTGCCGTTGCCCTGCTGGCTGATCGCAGCCATCAGGTCGCTACCCTGCTGCAGGATGTAGGCCTCCTGCGCACCGCCCGACTGCACGATGCGCCCCAGCAGGGCCTGGCCGTCCTGGCCGATGGCGGCACGGTTGGCCGTGCCGTTCTGGTCGATCACGGCCTGCTGGCCAGCCGGCGCCGAAGCCGGCAGCAACAGCATCGGTTCACCCAGGTCGCTGGTGGGGGCCAGGTCTGCGTTGTCCATCAGGTCGTCGGCCTGCACCGCCTGGCCGGTAAGGGCCAGGCAGAACAGCAGGGGGGCCAGGCGGTGCATGGGCTATGCCTCCGTTACTGCACAACCACCGGGACGGTGCGTACCGTGCCCTGGCTGCTGCGGATGGTCGCCGTGGGCGCGGCAGTCGGTATGGCAGTGGTGCTGTTGTTCACCGTCAGCCGCCAGCGACCGGTCAGCGGTACGGTGGTGGTGCCCAGGGTGACCAGGCCCGCCGTGGTGGTGACCTGCACGGTGATGGTGTTGCCGGTGATCACCGAAGAGGTGCCGCTGATGTCCCAGTTGAAGCGGTTGTTGGAGCGCGCCTGCACCGTGGCCGCGGTGACGGCGAAGGTTTCGGCTGCCGGCCGTGGCGAGACCTGCACGCTGACCGTGCCGGTGTTCGACAGCGCCCCCAGTGCGTCGCGGGCGACGTAGCCGAAGCTGGTGCTGAAGGCTGTGGTGACCGTCGCCGGTGGCGTGTAGGTGACCTGGGTGCCGGTGATGGCGACGGTGCCGCGACCGGTCGGCGGCGGGGTGACACTGGCTACGGCCAGCGGCAGGTTGCCCTCGGGGTCGGTGTCGTTGGCCAGCACGTCGATGCTCAGCGGTACGCCCAGGGTAGCCACGCTGTCGTTGACGGCGGTGGGCGCCTGGTTGGGGGCGACGTTGACGGTGACCGTGGCCGGCGCCGCCGATTTCAGCCCTTTCTTGTCCATCGCACGGTAGGTGAATGTCGCCACCAGCGGTGCGTTGACCACTGCCGGCGGCGTATACACCACGGCGGTGGCGCCGCTGGCGGCCACCGAACCCTGGTCGGTGGCCGGCTGGGTGAGGTCGCTGATGGTCAGCGGCAGGTCACCGTCCGGGTCGCTGTCGTTGCCCAGCAGGCTCAGGCTCAGGGGTACGCCGAAGCTGGTACTGCCGCTGTCGGCCACGGCCACGGGCGCCTGGTTGTCGGCCTGGCTTGGCGCGCTGCCGACCACCAGCACCGGTTCGCTGTCGCTGCCACCGGCAGCGGATTTCACCGTGACCGTGGCCGGTGGTTGCGCCAGGTCGTTGATGGTCAGGCTTTGCAGGGTGCCGGCCTTGGACAGGCGCCCGTAACCCTGCGCGACCAGGTCCGGCACCACCACTTCGTCACTGGAGCGGGCCTCGATCAGCAGGCGTTTGTTGCTCCAGTCGTAGCGTGCAGTCTGCACCTTGACCACGTCGCCAAGCTTGGCCGAGATCGCCGTGGGCCGCGTGCTGCCGGTCGGGCTGCTGGCGGTGAGTACCACCACGGCGGGCGGTGCACCGGGGATCAGGCGCTGGGCGAAGAACAGGCCGTTGTTGTCCGACTGCAGGTTGTACTGGCAGGGCGAGGCGGGCGTGCCCGGCACCAGCGCCAGGGTTTCGCGCAGGCACAGGCTGGCGCTGTTGTCGGACTTGGCGAACACCTCGACGCGGGTGCCGGCGGCGGTGCGACGGTAGCTGGCGCGGCGCATTTCCACCGCGGTTTGCGTGCGGGCATCGAGCACCTTGCCCGACAGGGTGAACAGGGTGGTCTGGATGACCCGGCCGCCGGGGCCTTCGATACGCACGAAGTTGGTGTTGAACGGGCTGCCGGTGACGGCCTCGGTGAGGTTGGGGTCGCCGATGAAGGTCTCGGTGGCACCGGTGTCCGGGTTGATCTCGCTGTAGGGGCCGTTGACGCTGTGCAGGAACGGCCCGACGGCGCCGGTCAGCGCGCCGCTGAAGTCGCCCGGCGCGCCGATCCCGACGTCGCGGGTGATGTTGATGGCGCGCCGCCCGGGCGCGGTGACGTTGACCGTCTCGACACCGTAGGGGTGGGTGATGGTGTAGGTGCCGGCAACCGGCACCGAGACCCGCAGACGGATGCGTGCAAAGCTCTGCTGGTCGCCATCGACCGGGTTCTCGGCGGCAAAGGCCGCTTCCAGCCCGGCAACATAGGCGTCCAGTTCGAAGCCGCTGTTGCCGACTTGGGGGATCGCGGTTTCGGCCAGGTACCAGAACATCTCCGGCGGCCAGTTGTCGGGGAACACCAGCGGCAGGGCGTCATCGTAGATGCCCGGCTCCGGCAGCAGGGTGCACATGTAGGCCGGCGGTACCGATGCCGGTACCCGCGAGCTGGCCGCCCGGGACTGGCACAGTTCCAGCGACAGGTCGGTGCTGTCCTTGTACCACATCGGGTAGCGCCCGGTGGCCAGGGTGTAGGGGCCGGGGTCGACCTCGGACAAGGCCGCCCAGGCAACGCCGCTGAGGGTGAAGCTGAGCCCGGCTGCGCACAGCGCCAGGCGTGGCAATTTGTTCATGCTGCCTCCTGCGACCGCAGTCGCTACGGGACGTGGCGTGATTGGGCTCATGGCAGGATCACCACTTCTTCGCTGTCGCTGCCGCCGTTGCTGCTGGTCACCACGACGCGTGCCGGCGGTATCGGCGACAGGCCGGTGGTCAGGCTCTTGAGCGGCCCTTCGCCGCTGAGTGCACCCACCCCTGCGCCTTCGGCGGTGGTGGCGGTGAGCACGGGCGGGGTGATTTCGTCGCTGGTCGAGGCGGTCAGGGTCAGTTGCCCCGACGACAGGCTGTACTCGGCGCGCTGGATGCTCACCAGGTCGGTGAGCGACAGGCTGGCGGTGGTCGGTGTGCTGCTGGGGATCGCCAACTGGTTGTCGACGGTTACCAGCAGTTGTGTGGGCAGGCTCGGGTTGAGTGCCGACTGCGCGTACCAGGCACCGGTGCTGGTGCTTTCGACAAAGGCCAGGGCCGGGCTCTGGCTGCTCAGGCTGACGCTGGCGGGCGGTGGCGGGGCCTGCACGAATACGTCCTGCTGGGCCACCGGGTTGCCGTTTTCGGTGCGCCGCGAGTAGGTACTGCGCAGCGGGATCAGCGGGGTCGGGCGCACCACCGTGGAGAGCTTGCCGGAGATGGAGAACAGCGGGGTACGCAGGTCCAGGCCGTTGGGCCCTTCGATGCGCACGAAGTTGGTATTGAACGGGCTGCCGGTGACCGCTTCGGTGAGGTTGGGATCGCCGATGTAGCGCTCGCTGGCACCGGTCAGCGGGTTGGTCTCGGTATAGGGCCCGTTGACGCTGCGCAGGAACGGGCCGACATCGCCCTTCAGCGCGCCGGTATAGGTCTGCGGCGCGCCGATGCCGATGTCGCGGGTCATGTTGATGGCGCGGCGCCCGGCAGCGGGCACATCGAACACTTCGACGCCGTAGGGGTGGGTGATGATGTAGGTGCCGGCCACCGGCACATCGACGCGGATGCGTACCCGGGCAAAGCTGACCTGGTCGCCTTCGACCGGCTCTTCGGCTGCAAACGCCGCTTCGATGGCGCTGCCGTAGCTCAGGTCGATACCGCGGGCGGCGTCGACCAGCGCCGCATCAGCGGTGAACCAGAACGCCTCGTCGGGGAAGTTGGTAGGGAACACGATGGGCTGGGCGTCATCGAACACGCCGGGGGTGGGCAGCAGGTTGCACATGTACGACGGGGCACCGGGCGCGCCGGCCACTCGCGAACTCACGGCCTTGGACAGGCACAGGTCGAGCACCCGGCCGTGGCTGTCCTGGTACCACGCGGCAAAGCCGCCGTTTTCCGGCAGGTAGGTGCCTTGGTCGACATCGAACAACGCGGCCTGGGCCGACGTCTGGATCAGGGTGGCCCATACCAGCAAGGCCAGGGGGTGGGGCGTTGGACGGTGCATGAGTGCGTTCCTCTTGCAATCGGGCCCAAGGGTTTGGGTCGTCTGCAGGGGTTTTGGCAACTTCCGTACCAAACCGCCGATATCGCCTGTCAGGCCCGTATCCAGAGGGTTGCGCGGGTGTCGGCGGTCGCAGGGCGGGGCGGGGCGTCGGGGGGCAGGACCCAGGGTTGGGGGCGGTGGGGCAACTTTCGGGGGCGGCGGTTGTCGCGCGCTCATGGCACTGGGCTATACCTTAGGGGGTACTCTTTTCGGGGATGGCCATCGATGACTCGTCAGGAGAGCCCAGCCGCGTGCGCCAACGCCACCCGCCCCGCACCGGGTCGGCAACCGTTCAACCTGCTGCGCTGGTACGCGGTGGTGAGCCTGGCGGTGATCGTCACGCTGTCGATCGGCCTGGGGCTGATCTCCAGCCGGTTCGTGATCAACGAGAGCGTCGAGCGCGATGCCTTGCTGACGGCCCAGTTCATCCAGGCCATCGCCTCGGCCGAAGTGCGCCATGTGTCGATCCCGGATGTGCGCACCATGGGCGAGTTGCTCGACCCGCGCCTGGACCAGAGCCATCCGGATGTGCCGGCCGAGGCGCGGCGGGCGGCGCGCTGGGAGTTCCTCGACCATATCGCGCACCTGCCCGATGTGCTGCTGGCCAACATCTATGCACCGGACCGCATGGTGATCTGGTCGAGCAACCCGGCGCTGGTGGGGCGCATGATCGAGTCCGATGACGATCTGGAGCGCGCATTCGACTACAAGGTGCATGTCTCGGCCAGCTACCACAACGTCGATGACGCGCGCAGCGAGCAGAAATTCATCACCCCGCCGCAGGACCTGTTCATCGAAAACTATATTCCGCTGTTCGATGCCAGTGGCGAAGAGGTCACCGCCATGGTGGAGATCTACAAGGAGCCCAAGGACCTGATCGGGCGGATCAAGAACGGCCTGCTGCTGATCTGGCTGGGCACCACACTGGGGGCGGCAGTGGTGTACTGCAGTCTGTACTGGATCGTGCGGCGCGCGGCGCGGCAGTTGGCGCTGCAGCAGAAGCAACTGATCAGCAACGAAACCTTTGTCGCGCTGGGCGAGATGTCGTCGGCCGTGGCGCACAGCCTGCGCAACCCGCTGGCCAGCATCCGCTCCAGCGCCGAGCTGGCCCAGGAGTTCGACGATGGCGCGGCACAGCGCAATATCGGCGACATCATCAGCCAGGTCGATCGCATGTCGCAGTGGGTGCGCGAGCTGTTGCAGTCGCTGCGTCCGCTGACCGACCAGGCCGAAGCGGTGGCGCTTGAGCCTGCCATCAACGATTGCCTGCAGGCACATGCCCGGCAAGTGGCCAACGCGGGCGTGACGCTCAAGGTCGATGGCCTGGCGCAGGTCAGCGTGCTCAGCCATCCGGTGATGCTCAGGCAAATCCTCAACAGCCTGATCAGCAACGCCTTGGAGGCGATGCCCGAGGGGGGCCAGTTGCAGTTGCAGGTACTGCGCCACAAGCGTCGGCAGGTGCTGCTGCGCGTGTGTGATACCGGCAAGGGCATGAGCCACACGCAGCAGCGCATGGCGTTCAAGCCGTTCTTTACCACCAAGCAGGGTGGCCTGGGCGTCGGCCTGGTGCTGGTACGGCGCATCATGGAGCGTTTTGGCGGTACTGCGCGGCTCAGCAGTCACGAGGGGCAGGGCACCTGCGTGATGCTGAACTTTCGCCGTGGCCCCCGTTAGCGGGGGGCATTCCCCATTTACGGTGCGCCACCTCGTTTGCCTATCACCCCGCGTGGGGTCATAGCTAATCATGTGCAACGGCGACGCCGGGCTGGTCTATAAGCTTATGGAGGCCGGCGTCCCGGCAGGATGTGATCGATGCAGACGCTCAATAACGACAGCCTGACCCGCGACGCCGCTGCCCGGCAGGCCCCCTTCAGGGCGCAGGGGCCGTTCAATCTGCTGCGCTGGTTTTCGCTGGTCAGCCTGGTGATCATCACCTGCGTGGCGGCGGGGCTGGGTTACGTGTCGACGCGCTTTGTGGTGGATGACAGCGTGGAGCGCGATGCCCTGCTCACCGCCCAGTTCATCCAGGCCATGGCCCAGGCCGAGGTGCGCCATGCACGCATTCCCGACGGTATCACCATGGGCGACCTGCTCGACCCGCGCCAGGACGAAAGCTACCCGCAGGTGTCGGCCGACGTGGCGGCGGGGGCGCGCATCGAGTTTCTAGACCACGTCGAGCACCTGCCCGACAACCTGCTGGCAACGTCTATGCGCTGGACCGTACCATCGTCTGGTCGACCAACCCGGAGCTGGTGGGGCGCAGGATCGAGGCCGATGACGACCTGGACGAGTCGTTCGAATCCAGGATGCCGGTGTCGGCCAGCTATCACAAGGCCGATGACGATCGCGACGAGCAGCGTTTTCTGCGCGAGCCCAACTACCTGTTCATCGAGAACTACATCCCGATGTTCGATGCCAGCGGTACCCGCGTGGTGTCGATGGTGGAGATCTACAAAGAGCCGCAGGACCTGATCAAGCGGATCCAGCGCGGTTACCTGCTGATCTGGACCAGCACCATCCTGGGCGGCTTGCTGCTGTACCTGGGGCTGTTCTGGATCGTGCGCCGCGGCGCGAGCATGCTGGCCACGCAGCAGACCCAGCTGGTCGCCAGCGAGACCTTCGTGGCGCTGGGCGAGATGTCCTCGGCGGTGGCGCACAGCCTGCGCAACCCGCTGGCGACCATTCGCTCCAGCGCCGAACTGGCCCACGAGGTAGCCAGTGCGCCGGCGCAGAAGAACATCGACGACATCATCAGCCAGGTCGACCGTATGTCGCGTTGGGTGCGTGAGCTGCTGGTGTCCTTGCGCCCGGTGAACGACGATGCCGAAGCGGTCGACCTGCTGGCGGCGATCGACGACACCCGGCATGCCTTTGCCCAGCAGATCCAGCGCTGTGGCGTGCAGGTCGAGCTGGACCTGCCACGGGCGGCGGCAGTGGTCAGCCAGCCGGTCCTGTTGACGCAGATCCTCAACAGTCTGTTTTCCAACGCCGTGGAGGCCATGCCCGGAGGCGGCCGGCTGCGTATCGAGGTACGTGTGCTGGAGGGTGATCGGCAGGTGCAGATGAGCCTGAGCGACACCGGCAAGGGCATGACCCAGCAGCAGGAACGTATGGTGTTCAAACCGTTTTTCACCACCAAGCAGGGCGGCCTTGGCGTCGGCCTGGTACTGGTCAAACGGATCATGGAGCGCTTTGGCGGTGCGGTCAGCCTGACCAGCCGCGAACAGGAAGGAACCCGTGTCAGCCTGACTTTCACGATGGCCGGAGGGGAACATGGAGCACAGCATCCTGGTGGTGGAGGATGATGAAATCCTCGCCCGGAACATCCAGACGTATCTGGAGCGCAAGCAGTTCGAGGTGACCGTCTGCCATTCGGCAGAGGAGGCCCTGGAGCAGTTGCAGCGCGTACAGCCCGACGCGGTCCTGACCGACAACTCATTGCCCGGCATGAACGGCCATGAGTTGCTCAGGACCCTGATGAGCCGTGCGCCGGACCTGAAGGTGATCATGATGACCGGCTATGGCAACGTCGAGGACGCGGTCACGGCCATGAAGGAGGGCGCGTTCCACTACCTGACCAAGCCGGTGGCGCTGGCCGAGCTCAAGCTGATGCTGGACAAGGCGCTGGCCACCGAGCGCATGGAGCGCACGCTGTCGTTCTACCAGGAGCGCGAGGCGCAGAAGTCGGGCGGGCAGGCGCTGATCGGCGAGTCGCCGGCGATGCTCGGGCTCAAGCGCACCATCGGCCAGTTGCTCGAGGCCGAGCAGCGCATGACCAGCGGCGACCTGCCGCCAGTGCTGGTGGAGGGCGAGACGGGTACCGGCAAGGAGCTGGTGGCGCGGGCGTTGCACTTTGACGGTGTGCGCTGCAAGGGGCCGTTCATCGAATTCAACTGTGCCTCGATCCCGGCCAACCTGCTCGAGGCCGAGTTGTTCGGCCACGAGAAGGGTGCGTTCACCGATGCCAAGGAGCGACGCGTGGGGCTGGTGGAGGCGGCTGACGGCGGCACGCTGTTTCTCGACGAGATCGGTGAAATGGACCTGCTGCTGCAGGCCAAGCTGCTCAAGCTGCTGGAAGACCGCACCATCCGGCGCATTGGTGCGGTGAAGGAGCGCAAGGTCGATTTGCGCATCATCAGTGCCACCAACTGCAACCTGGAGCAGATGGTGCAGCAGGGCAAGTTTCGCCGGGACCTGTTCTTTCGCCTGCGCATCATCTCGATCAAGGTGCCGCGGCTGTATGCGCGGGGCGAAGACATCCTGCTGCTGGCGCGGCATTTTCTGGCCCAGCACGCCAAGCGCTATGGCAAGGGGCAACTGCGCTTCAGTGCCGAGGCCGAGGACCTGATGCTCAGCTACAGCTGGCCGGGCAATGTGCGCGAGCTGCGCAACATGCTGGAGCAGACCGTGCTGCTGGCGCAGGGCGAGGTGATCGCGCCGCACCAGTTGAACGTGTGCATGAGCCTGGTGGACGAGCCGCTGGAGCTGTCGTCGCTGCCGGTGCATGATGCGCGCCCGCTGCAACAGGACCCGATGGAATCGATGAACCTGCCGGAGGTGGAGCGCGACATGGTGCGCAAGATGCTCGACCGTACCGACTGGAACGTGACCAAGTCGGCCCGTTTGCTGGGGTTGAGCCGCGACATGTTGCGCTATCGGATCGAGAAGCTGGGGCTTACGCGGCCAGATCGCAAACAGTGGTGAGGCCTTCGCCGGCAACGCCGGCGCCCACAGGTTTTTGTGAGCACTGCATGACCCTGTGGGAGCTGGCTTGCCAGCGAAGCTTTTCAGATCAACTGCCACCAGAGCCGCTGACACCCCCCGCTATCCTTGCCCCCGACCCCCCTTGCTGCCGCTGGTCTCGGACCCGGTGCCATCGGTGCTCTGGCGGCGGCTGCCATCGGTATCGGCACCGCCCTGGCGGCCATCGTCATTGCCCTGGGTGCGGGGGTCTGTACCGCTGGGGATCGGCGGCTCGTTGGGGGTCATGTCTACCCCCGAGCCCGCCGGTGCGGGGTTCTGGATGCCATCGCCTGGGTTGGTCGGGCCTGTGCCCGCGGCCACGGCCAGCGTGGCCTGGGCGCCCAGCAGGGCAGCAAACAACACAGCGGTCAACGGTGTACGGGTCATGGTCAAGCTCCTGTTCAGAGGGCTACCTGACATTGGTCCGTCGACACACGCCAAGGGTGCGGTGCGGGCGACCAACGGTCTATTCGCGACCGCGCATGAAGAAGCCCGCCACGTACTTGCGGAAGGTGTCCAGGCTCTTGAAGTCGGCAAGGCGCTTGAACGTCTCGGCCTCGGGCTCCGGCCCCAGCGGCTGCTCGGTCAGCGACACCGACAGTACCCGGTCAAGGTCGGAACTGAGCACCAGCCCATCCATCACCTGGCCACCGATCACCGGCCGGCGCATGACCACCCTGACGCCTTTGCCGGCCATCCAGTCGATCAGCGAGATGAGCATCTTCAGCGGCTCGCGCTCCTCGTCGCGGTACACCGGAAACAACTGCCCACGCGACAGCACCGGCACGCTGGCCACATGGATCAGTTCATAGAAATGGCTGCCCGCGGTGGCCGGCGAGTAGACCGCCAGGGCCAGCAAGGGCCCGGGCGTCTTGCTGCCGCCCCACAGCAGGTGATGGCCCTGGAAGTCGAAGCCGTCCTCGCTGCGTTCGTTGTACACCTTGCGCGTCCTGATCTGGCTGACGCAGTCGAGCAGCAGGCCATGGCGTCGATGGTTGCCGAACACCGTGGACTCGCGCAGGCGTGCCTTGAGCATCATCATGTGCTTCATGTCCAGGCGGGTTTCGAGGTAGTTGCTGGCCGGCACCCGCTCGATCAGCGGGTAGCGGTTGGCAACGCTGCGCAGTTCGGCGAACTGGCCGGTGAGGTCCTTTTTCAGGTGCGTGGCATACACATTCAGGCCGCTGGCCTCGATCAGCGTCAGCAGCAGCGACAGCAGGCGATGCTGCTCGCGCCTGTCGGGCGCTTCAGCGGCCTGGCCAGTGCCTGCGCCTGCGCGCTGGAAATCGCCGATCAGGCGCAGTGGCGTGTCCGGCGCCAGCCAGGCGGCGGGCGGGGCGTCGTGCTCGCTGCGGCGGGCCTCCTCGTCACGCTCGTCCTTGCTGAAGGCGCAACCGGTGGCGTGTTCGGCGGTGCCTGGGTTGTTCTTGAGAAACAGCGTGCCGGTACTGCCGTTGAGGTTGACGTTGAGCACCGGCAGGCTGCTGGGCTGGCAATCGCAGGCCAGCCAGTGGCCCGCGGCGCGCACCTTCATCAGCAACTGGTTGGCTTGCAGCAGGCGCGGGCCCTCCAGGCTGCCCTGGGCAAAGCCGCGCAGCAGGTCCTCTTCTGCGGGGGTGAGGGTGCGCACCAGCGCGGCGTTCTTTTCAATGATTCGCATGGACTATCCTGGCCTGCCTTCCGGTGCCTGCCACCTTAATTCAAAGCCCTGCACACGACCATCGCCGTGTGCAGGGGGCAGTCAGGCTGCGCCGAACAGTTTGGCCGCGCGGGCACGGATTTCTTCGACGCTGACGTCCTCCACATGGGTGGCGACGAACCAGAGGTTGCCGAACGGGTCCTTGAGGGTACCGCTGCGGTCGCCGTAGAACTGGTCCTGCACGGCGCTGACCTCGGTGGCGCCGGCCTTGATGGCCTGGGCAAAGCGCGCGTCGACGTCCTCGACATACAGGTGCAGGCCGACGGCGGTGCCGCCGAGCGACTGGCTGGCGGTCAGCCCGCCGGCCTGGTCGCAAGGCTCGGCGAGCATCAGCGAGGAGTCGCCGATCTTGAGTTCGGCATGCCCGATACGCCCGTCGGGGCCTTCGAGGCGGAACATTTCGGTGGCGCCGAAGGCGGCCTTGTAGAAGTCGATGGCCTTGGCGGCGTCCTTGATGCCCAGGTAGGGGGTGATGCTGTGCTGACCTTCGGGGATGGGTCGGGTGGCCATGTTGTCCTCCATTGGTACGCAGTCAGGTGGTGTCTGGTCGGGCCTCTTCGCTGGCAAGCCAGCTCCCACAAGGTTCAGTTGCGCTCACAAAAATCTGTGGGGGCTGGCTTGCCAGCGAAGGGAACACCGCAGTCCAGAACTATGCTTGTACCCTTTGGCCTGCTGCGCAATCAGAAGATGTAGTCAGTCGTCAGGAAACTCGATTCGCGGTTGCGGATGATGTCGCTGATCAACTGCTTGTTGCTGTCCTGGAACCGGGTCGCCACCAGCGTGCGGATCGAGAACACGCGCAAGGCGTCATGCACCGACAGGGTGCCTTCGGCCGAGTTCTTGCGCCCGTTGAACGGGTAGGTGTCCGGCCCGCGCTGGCACTGGGCATTGAGGTTGATGCGCCCGACCTGGTTGGCGAAGGTGTCGACCAGCCGGCCGACCTGCGCCGAATCGGTGCCGAAAATGCTCAACTGCTGGCCGAAGTCCGAGTCCAGCACATAGTCGATCACCGTCTGCACATCACGGTACGGCACCACCGGCACCACCGGGCCGAACTGCTCTTCGTGGTACACGCGCATCTGCGCGCTCACCGGGTACAGCACGGCCGGATAGAAGAACGAGCCCCGGCTTTGCCCGCCGCCTTCGTTGACTACTCTGGCGCCGTGGGCCACTGCATCGGCCACCAGGCCGTCGAGGTAGTCGACCTTGCCCGCCTCGGGCAGCGGGGTCAGGCTGACGCCGGGCTCCCACGGCATGCCGGGCTTGAGGCTGGCAAGCTTGCGCTGGAACTTGTCGAGGAAGGCGTCCACCACCTGCTCGTGCACGAACAGGATCTTCAGCGCCGTGCACCGCTGGCCGTTGAAGGAGAGGGCGCCGGTGACCGCCTCGTTGACCGCGTTGTCCAGGTCCACATCGGGCAGGATGATGCCCGGGTTCTTCGCGTCCAGGCCCAGCGCGGCGCGCAGGCGGTGGGGGCGAGGGTGGAGCTTTTTCAGGTCGCTGGCGGCCTTGTTGGTACCGATGAAGGCGAACACGTCGACCTTGCCGCTGGCCATCAGCGCACTCACGGTCTCACGCCCGCGCCCGTAGATCACGTTGATCACCCCGGCCGGGAAGCTGTCGCGAAACGCCTCCAGCAACGGGCGAATCAGCAGCACGCCGAACTTGGCCGGCTTGAACACCACGGTGTTGCCCATGATCAGCGCCGGGATCAGCGTGGTGAAGGTTTCGTTGAGCGGGTAGTTGTAGGGGCCCATGCACAGCGCCACGCCCAGCGGGGCCCGACGGATCTGGCCAAGGGTGTCCTGCTCCAGCTCGAAGCGGCTGGAGCGGCGGTCCAGTTCCTTGAGCGCACCAATGGTGTCGACAATGTAGTCGCAGGTGCGGTCGAACTCCTTTTCGGAGTCCTTGAGGTTCTTGCCGATCTCCCACATCAGCAACTTGACCACCGCCTCGCGTTGCTCGCGCATACGTGCCAGGAATGCCTCGACATGCTGGATACGTTCGGCCACGCGCATGTTCGGCCAGGCGCCACGGCCTTTGTCGTAGGCACGCACGGCAGCGTCCAGCGCGGTGAGGGCGGTGTCGGCATCGAGCAGCGGGGCGCTGCCCAGGATCACCTGTTGTTCACCGGCGTCGGTCTTGAGCCACACCGGGCTACGCACCGTGGCCAGTGGGCCGTCCCAGCGCTGCAACTGGCCGTCGACCAGGTAGTCGCGCTGTTCGAGCGGCTCGCCCAAGCGGTACGCCTGGGGAATATCCGCGGCAGCGGGGAACAGTGAATCCAGACGATCCATGACGCAGCACCTCTTTTTCTATGATGGGTGAAACGGTTCAGCCGAGCATAACGCCGACATCAGGAAAAAAGCCAGCGCACCTAAATATTGACCAGGGTGCGCCGATAACCCGGTATCGCGTAGTGAAACCGAGCATGACCCTACCTGTATCCGCCCCAGATGATAGTCAGATGCTTCCGGCACGCCTGCGCACCACGGCGTATCGGCTGTTGCCTATCGGCTTTGCGCTGATCGGCATTGGCCTGGCGGTGGCCCTCGGGCGCCTTGACGTGCAGCGCCAGGAAAGCGAGTTGATCGCCAATGCCAGCGCCCGTCTGTCAGGCGTACGCGCCAGCGTCGAAGCGGAGCTGCGAGCCGCCTTCAGCGAAACCGAGGGTATTGCGCAACTGCTCAGTGCCGACGGCCAGATCAGCCCCGCGCACTTTCACGGCATGGCCCGTCAGGCCATAGCGTCAGTGCCCTATATTCGGCATATCGCGCTGGCACCTGACGATGTGATTGTCGATGTGTATCCATTGGCGGGTAACCAGGGCATCGTCGGCATCGACTATCGCCAGTTGCCTGAACAGTACCCATTGCTGCTGCAGGCGCGCGACGACGCACGCGCGGTGCTGGCCGGGCCGGTGCAACTGGTGCAGGGCGGGCGCGGGCTGATCTACCGGCGGCCGGTGTTTCTCAGCGGTCACAAGGGCGTGCGGTTCTACTGGGGCAATGTATCGATCGTCGCGGATATCGATCGGCTACTGCGCGAAGCCGGCCTGAGCGACGACACCCGCTTCGACCTGGCACTGCGCGGCGCGGATGGCCACGGCGCGGCGGGGGGCGGTGATCTGGGGGGGCGCCACAGCTGTTCGAGCAACCCCTGGTGACGCTGAACGTCGATGTGCCGGGTGGCACCTGGCAACTGGCGGCCACGCCTCGCGGCGGGTGGCCGGCGTTGAGCCTGTTCGCCTCGCCGCTGTTCATCTTTGCGCTGACCTGCACCGGGCTGTTCAGCCTGTTCGTGGCCCAGCTGAACCGCAGCAACCGTCTTATCAACCAGCGCAATGGCGAGCTCAAGCACTCCCAGGCGCAGTTGCAGCGCCTTGCTCACTTCGACGCCGTCACCGGCTTGCCCAACCGTGTGCTGTTTCGCGAGCGCCTGCTGCAGGCGGTGGCCGGTCCGCACGGTCAACTGGCGGTGCTGGTGCTGGATATCGACGGGTTCAAGCAAGTCAATGACAGCCTTGGTCACCCGTTGGGCGATCTGTTGCTGGAGCAGGCGGCGCAGCGCTTCAGTGCGGTGCTGGGCCCTGACGACAGCCTGTGTCGCCTGGGGGGCGATGAATTCGCCTTCCTGCTGCAGCGCGCCGACGCCAGCGACCAGGCGTTGCCTCGTATCGATGCCTTGCTGCAGTGCCTGCATGCGCCGTTCGCACTCAAGGGCAACGCGGCGCTGGTCACCGGCAGCATCGGTGTTGCCCTGTTTCCGCAGCACGGTCACACTGACGAAATGCTCATGCGTCATGCCGACACCGCGATGTATGTGGCCAAGGAAAGCGGACGCAACGCGTGGCGCCACTATCACCCGGACATGACCCAGCGCCTGCAGCAGCGCCTGACGCTGGAGCGGGCCTTGCGCCGTGCGCTGGATCACAACGAGTTCGAGCTGTGGTACCAGCCCAAGATCGACCTGTTCAGCGGCAGGGTCGAAGGCGCCGAGGCCTTGTTGCGCTGGCGCGATCCACATCAGGGGCTGATCTCGCCGGCCGATTTCATTCCGTTGGCCGAGCGCACCGGGCTGATCATTCCGCTGGGGGAGCGGGTGCTTGAGCTGGTGTGCGCGCAGATCAAGCATTGGCGCGAGCATGACCTGCTGCCCGGGCCGATCGCGATCAACGTCGCGGCCGTGCAGATCGAGCGCAGCGACTATGTGCGCAGCCTGTGCCAGGCCTTGCAGCGTCACCAACTGCTGCCGGCACTGCTGGAGGTGGAAATCACCGAAAGCCTGCTGATGGAGAGCCAGCAGCATGCCTGCCAGGTGTTGGCCCAACTGCAGGCGCTGGGCGTGGCAACGGCGGTGGACGACTTCGGTACCGGCTACTCGTCACTGGCCTATCTGAAGGCGTTGCCGATCAATCACCTGAAGATCGACCGGGCATTCATCAAGGACCTTCCGGATGATGAAAACGACGTTGCGATCACCCGCGCGATCATCGACCTTGGCCATGCACTGGGGTTTCGCATTACTGGCGAAGGCATCGAGACCCCCGCACAGTACGCGTTCCTGCGCGATGCCGGTTGCGACCAGGGCCAGGGCTACCTGATTGGCCGGCCCATGCCGGCACCGGCCTTTGAACAGTGGCTGCTGGGGGTACGCAGCCTCGTGGTGTGAGGCCCTCAGTCAATGGTGCCGCGTGCCACGCCTTCTGTCAGGGTTCTGCGCAGGGCCGTGAGGCGTTGCTCGTAGAGCACACGCAGGCGTGCGGCCTCACCGATCAGCTCGCCTTCGCTCAATGTGCTGCCGGCTTGCTCCAGCGCCTCGTCCAGTTCGGCACGCGAGGCCGCAAACTGTGACGCGAAGCGTTCGCGCAAATGCCGGTCCCAGTCTGGGTACACCGGTTCCTCTTCGTGGTTCTGTGCCAACACCTCATCCAGCCCCTGCGCGGTGCTCGGGTCGATCGCCAGCACCTGGCTGCGCTGCTGCTCGACCCAGGTCTCACTCGGCAGTGGCAGCACGTCGACCAGCGCGTCGATGATCACCGGTTCATCGGCGGTCGGTGCCTGGGCCAGGTCGATGCCGGGGGTGCTGGCGATGCGCTTGAGCGCCCACTGATACAGGGTTGCATAGCTGTCTTCGGACATGGTGAACGAGAGGCTGATGACGCCGAAGGCGATTTTTCGCATGCGTACATGATTGACCGTGACGGCCAGCAACGCACGCGAGCGTGCTGCCAGTTCGGGGCAGGCCAGGGCATGGGCCACTTCGGCCTGTTGCTCAAGCTCGAGCAGGGTAGCGCCTGCGCGATCGATGATCTGCTGGCGCAGCGCGGGGTCGGCGTCCATCCAGCTCAGCAGGCGCCATAAGCGGCGTCGGTAGGTTACCGGAGCAACGGCGTAGGGCGGGCTGTCGAACATCACGCGCAGGTCGCGAAAGAAGGCCGCCGGCAGCACCTGCTGCAAGCGCTGCCAGCACGCCTGTTGCTGCACGCTGGCGTCGTCGAGCAGTTCGCTGTAGTCGATTTCAGCGATCAGCAGGTCGACGCGGTGGATGCTGTAGAACTGTTCGATGGCCTGCAGCGCTGCAGCACTGAGCGGGTTGTTTTCCAGGCGCAGTGCGCGTCCCAGGGCAGGGCTGATGAGCGTGGGCAGGTCACGCAACTGGTTGCCAGACAGGTCGATCAGGTGTGGCGCATCCAACTGGTCGAGACCGGCCGGAAACGCGCTCAGCCCGCAGTTGTGCAGGTCGAGCTCTTGCAGTTGCGTGAGGTGGGTGACCGCCGGCGCGGTCCCCAGCGGGTTGTTCGACAGCCCCAGCGTGCTGAGCTGTGGGTAGCCGTTCAGGGCGGCCTGGGCGGCGTCATTCCAGGCGAGCTGGTTGTTCGCCAGGTCGAGCACGGTAATCTGCAGGCCCAGGTCGGGCGGTACGGCGCTGAGTTCGCAGCCGTTCAGGCTGACGCGCTGCAGTTGGGTAAAATGACGCAGGAAGGCATCGGGCAGGCCGGTCAGGGAGTTTTGCTCCAGCGACAGTTCGCGTACATGATCGAAGTTCGCCTCCAGCACCGGGAAACTCTCCAGGTCACCGTCATTCAGGTCCAGAAAGTCCAGGTTCAGTTGCACGATCGTTTCACCTTCGGGCATCTGGCGCACAGAGACCCGCTGCCAGGCAGCGAGTACTTCCCGGCGGGCCGCCTGACGTGCCTCACTGTGCATGGCCCATAGACCGAGTGCACTCTTGATGCGTTGCAATGACTGCTCAAGGCTGCGCAGGCGCTCGTGTACGGGCGTTTCCCCAGCCTCCCACTCGGCCAGCGTGGCCTGGCACTGTTCGGCACTGGCGTGCGGGTACAGGTTGCGATAGCGCGACTGTAGCGATGAGGTGGCCGGCGACACCGCGGGGTAGCCGCCACGGCCACTACCGCCAGGCAGTCGACCCTCGAAGGCCCAGCCACGTGACTGGCCGGACCACAGCCAGTGGGACAGCTCGTGCCGCGGGCGGCTGAGCATTGAATGTATCCGCTGTTGTACCGCGTCGCGGTTGTCCACGCCGAGCAGTTGGCGGTAGCGTGGCGCAATGGCGTCGTGGATGGCGCCATACAGATCGTCGTCAGGCGCCTTGAGCGCGGTGCCATCCAGGTAAACCTGATACCCGTCCTGGCTGTGCACCAGCACTCGCCGAGGTGGCGATGTGATGTGTCCCAGGCGCTGCAGGACGGGACCCTGCGGGCCGCCGTGACGGGCCTCGAGCCCCACCGTGTCGCTCCAGCCGGGTGCATGCTCAAGGCACAGCAACGCCAGACGCGTGCTCTCGGGGCTTGCCAGCGCCGGCCAGAACAACCCTTCACGGGCACGCGCCAGCGGCACATCGGCAGACAGCGCAGCGGCCTCTTCCAGCAGCTTGGGCGGGAGGGGAGCCGGTGGCGTCCAGCGTGCCAGTCGCGCCGCCCCGACGCTGTCGAGCAGCGCCCCGGCCAAGGCCGGGCTGAGCCGCGCGAAGCGCTCGGTCAAGGCGTTCAGCCGCAGGTCCGTGCCCCCCCAGCGCCTGGTAATGGTGCTCAAAGCGGGCCCGGCGCGCCGCGCCGCTGATCGGGCTGTCACGCAGCAAACGGTCGATCTTCAGCCGTTGCAGCGTATCGGCCAGCAAGGGAGGCAGTGGCAGGTTGGCGACATGCACACGACGCAATGTATCGTCGTCGGTTGCGCTGACCTGACAGGCCTGCTCAAGCTCGGTATCGGTCAGGTCTTCGACGCGTGCGCCCAGACGCCGCAGCAGCGTCGCCCGCGGCCAGGTCAGTGGCTGTTCGTGCACGCTGTGCCAGGCGCCTTGACCGTTGTGCTCCAGCACCGGCTGGTAGGCGTCGGGCCGAGACGGGTGGCGCACCCGCCATTGCTGCAGGTGGGCATCGAAACCTTGTTCATACAGCTCAGTGCCGAGCTTCACGTAGTGCGTGTCGAGGTGCTGGTACTGGCCCCGGGCATTGGCCACCAGACCATCGGGCGGTGGCACGCGGGGCCGGTAGGCCGCCAGGTCAGGCAGGTGCAGGCGGGGCCTGCCATCGGGCAGTTGCACCTCGACCAGGGCATCGAGCAAGGCCGGTGCAGCGCTGATCGCGACCGTCGCGCCCACCATCATGCCCGCAGTGATCGCCACCGACTGCAGGTGCGCCATTGCTCCCTCGACGTCGCCGTCACGCCAGTCTTCGATCCCGTCGTAGACTTCATTCACCAGTTGTACCGCCGTGACCACCAGCATCACCGGGCCCAGGGCCGGCACGAACATCGCGGCCGCGTTGAGTCCGTTCAGCGCAGCGTTTTCCCAGTATGCCAGGCGTGCCTTGCGCACCTGCTCGTCCGCTTCGGCGGTAGGTACCGCGAGTGTGCGGGCGTCCTCCTTGAGGCGCTGTATGTGACGCTCCTGCAGGGCCCCGAACAGTTCGCCGCGCACAGCGCTGGATCTGAGCGAGAGGCTGGCCTGTTCATCCGGGTGCCAGGGCCCGTCGTCGTACAGCGCCAGAGGTGCCAGGTTGTGCTTGAGCACGGCAAACAGATGTTGCTGCTGTTCCAGGGGCACATAGCGGCGAAACCCATCGCGAAATCCCGGCACGCTCAAGCGACCCTTGAGGTAGCGCTCCAGTGCGTGCATGGATGCATGCTCGCTGAGTGCTTCGTCGAGGTCACCGGGCAGGTACAGCAGCCACGTGTCGGGTTGGCCCGGGGGCGTCACGCCCAGCAGCAGGATATCGTGCAGTGCTACGCCGTGCATGCTCAGCAGGTGGGCCTGCGGCGCAGGCTCGACGGTACTGCCACCAACGACGCCATCGAGCAACGCCAGCAGGCTGGTGCGGGCGGCCTCACCGATACCCCGGCGTGCCCGCCCCAGGGCGATTTCCAGGCGCAGCGCATCGCGATAGGTGTCAATTGAGTCGCGGCGTACCTTGTCGCGGGTGGCCGGCGTTTCGAACACCCGCTGCAAATGCAGCTGATACTGGCCGCCAAGGTCAAGCTCGCGGCACAGTCGGGCGTACACCGCCGGTTGCAGTGGGTGGCGCAGGTAGCGGTAGCTCAGCTCGCCCTTGTCGTTCAGGTCGAGCTGGAAGTTGCCGGCCAGGGTGATCGCGCTGCTGGGGTGGAACGTGACGTCATCGCCAAAGTTCTGCAGCGCTGCCTGCAGCAGGCTTTGTTTCTGGTAGCGGGTTCTGGACGCCAGCAGCCATGGGATCGACTCCTCATGAAACTGCACCAGGTCGGTGGTGTGCACGTCCAGGGCGTGCCCCGGTTCTGCGTGCAGGCGTGCCTGCAGCAGCGGTTCGGCGAACGCCAGAATGCCTTTGAATTCACCCAGGGTACGTGCCAGCACCTGGCTGGAGCGGCGATAGGCGCTGCGTGCCGCCTGAACGGCCTGGCGATGCTCGGGGCGGCCGTTGGCCAGCCAGTCCGGCTCGCCAGCCGCGCGGGTGTGGGTCAGCGCCAGGTGCTGGCGCAGGTCCTGGGCGTTCTGTGCGGTGGTGTGCCTGAGCCAGCCTGGCAGGCGTTCGCGGATGAATTGGGCATGGGGCAGGGGGGCAATGGCAGGCATGGTTGTACTCCGGTCCGTGGACCGACAGCACAACCGATTGCCTGGGGGCTGCGGTGGTATCTATCTGTTGGCGGCGATGTCCAGCGCCAGCTGGCGCGAATCGCGCAGCGCCGCGTAGCTGATCCGCGGCACCCCGGCCAGGCGCTGGTCAAGCAGGGCCAGCAACGATTCGCCGCTGCCCAGGTAGGCATCGCCAAAGTCGTGGCTGCCCAGGGCACTGGGGTGCACGACCACTTCCAGCACACCTTGGCCGGGTGCCAGGCCATCGCGCAGATCGACCGGGGTGCAGACATGATCGGCCGTCAGCCTGGCGAGCTGGCGCAGCCGCTGGTTGAGCAGGGTCTTGAACAGGCGCTTGGCCGGGCCGATGTTGTGCCCCACATTGCGCGCCAGGCGCAGCGGCACGTCCTCGCGGGCAGCGAAGCGCGCGACGATCTCGCCGATCGGCCACAGGTTGTGCACGTGCTGGTGAGAGTCCAGATGGCTTGGACGCAGCCCATGCTCGAGGCAGCGTTGCCACTGCGCGGCCAGTTCCGCCTCGACCGCCTGGCGGGCCTTGCGTCCCAGCCACAGGCGTTTGCGCGACAGGCCCAGGTCGAACTCGCCGTCGGCATTGCAGAACTGCGGCTGCTCAACGATGGCCTGGCTCAACGGACGCCCATAGGTGAGATTGAAATGCAGCCCGACGCGCCCGCGCAGGGCTGGCTGTTGAGCCAGGACGCACGCCGCCTTGAACGCGGGCATGCTGGCCATGGCGGTAGCAGAGCTGATCAGGCCGCATTGGAACGCATGCAGGATCACCGCGTTGGTGTGCTCGTTGAGACCGAAATCGTCAGCGTTGACTATGACTTGGGATGGCATCCGGGCGCTCCTGTGCAGTCGGTTGTGCGGCAGGCGCTGCGGCCGGCCGTGGGTGGCGGCGTTTGAGCCACGGCTTGAGGCGCTGCCACAGACGTAGCGCCAGGCCCAGGCTCAGGCCCGAAGGGCGCCAGCTGTAGAAGCTGTGGCGCAGGTGCTCGACCTGATCGGTCATGCGTTCATGCAACTGGTGGCTGGAGTTTTCCAGGCTCACCCGCGACGCATCGACCCACTGCCATTGCTCATCCAGGCCCCAGTCGATCCATTCCTGCAGCAGTACCCGGCCGCTGCCAAGGTCTGCATATTGCGGCACGAACGCCAGGTTGTAGTCGTACAGACGCCCGCGTTCGAGCAGGCCCAGGCGGTAGCTGATGCAGCGCCCGTCCAGCTCCAGCAGCACCAGGCGCAAACGGCCGTCGGCTGCCAGCGCGGTGAAGGCCTGGAACATCCATTGGCGCTGGGCAGGCACGGAAAAGATGCCGACGCCGTCGTCGCCTTTCCAGCTCACGGCCTCCACTGCACTGACGGCCTCCAGCAGTGCCGGCGCTGTGGCAGCGTCGGGCGTGATGCGGCGTACCTGCGCGCCACACGCCGCGATCCGCTTGCGCGCCCGACGCAGTTTGTAGCGCGGATCGCCGCTGACCTCCTGGCGGTCGGCCTCGCTGAGCTGGTGCACCGGTGCACGGCATGCGGTGCGTCGCTCGTGGGTGGAGCTGTGGCACGCCCAGTGTTGCAGCCAGGGCGAGTCGCCGGTCACTTCATTGAATTGCAGCAGTGCGTGGGGCAAGTGTGCGCGCAAGGTCTTGAGCACGCTGGCGGCGGCGCTGGGCGGCAGGTCGATGAGCAGGCCGATACGGTCGCTCAACGGATAGCCCAGGTGGCGTACCACCGTAAAACCCAGCGGGCCATGGCGCTCGCGCGTGCGAATCAACGGCAGGCACAACAGCAGGCGCCCCTGCGCATGGCCCAGCAGGACGTGCACCCGCTGGTCAGGGGGCAAGGCCGCCTCGGCGGCGCGTAGCCACGCCAGGCTGTTGAACGGGGTGGCATCAGGTACGCGCTGGCGCAACTGCTCGTAGGCGTCGTCAGGGAAGTCGTCGGCGCACAGCGAGGTGCGCCAGGTAAAGATCAAGGTCATTGGTTCAGGCCACCGTGGCGGTTGGGCTGGCGGGCGCCGGTTTGCGCAAGGCATCCAGGCGCGAGCCGCTGTAGCGTGTCTCGCGGAAGAATTTCCAGCGCCCGAACAGGCCGTAGACGTGCATCACACGCCCCTGCTCCTTGTAGCCCATGCGCAGGTGCAGTTTGAGTGCTGGAATGTTGTGGGTTTCGCATACGTCCACCACCTTGTCGCAGCCTTGCGCGGCCATGGCCTGCCACAGCGCCAGTTGCAGGTCGACCGACAGTGATGTGCCCCAGTAGGCGCGGGCCAGCTCGCCGCCGAACTCGAAGAATTCGCCAGGCTCGACCGGGAACCAGCATCCGTAGTAGTGGCGGTCATGGTAGTGACGCAGGCTGCCCCAGATAAATGCCATCGCCTGATTGTCGTCGTTCAGGAACATCAGCCCGGTATGCCCCTCGGCGGCCAGCTCGCGCATGGTGTCGATACGGTCGCCGAAGTGCCGTGCGAAGCTCTGCACGTTATGCACGGTAATGCCCTCCACGCGCAGCGGCGGATAGGGCTTGAGGGTGTGCGGCGGCACCGGGCTGACCAGGTCGCGCTCCATCCACAGCAGCTCCCAGTGAAAGAACACATAGTGCTTGAAGGCGCTCTTGAGGGTCGCGCCCAGGCCTTTGTGATGGACATGCTGTTTGAACTTGCTCAAGGCATTCATGTTGCCTCCTGACGTTGGCAGGGGAGGAAATCGTTCATGACGCACTCCAGCGCAGGGCAAACAGGGTCTGCCCCGGCAATTCGAAACTCAGCATTCCTTGCCGGCAGTCGAAGGCTGCCAGGCGTGGCTGGTTGTCGGGCCCGAACAAGGTCAGCGTGACCGTGTCAGGCGTGCAGGCAGTGGGGGAGCCAGTGAATCGGATGCGCTGCAGCCGCTCGCCCTTGTTCACCCCCAGCAGGCTGCGCTGCTCGCCCCGTGCCATGGCCAGCGCATCGACCTCGAAGGCGTCGTTGTCCAGCTGCAGCACCTGGTCCAGCCAGTGCTGCCCGATGAACTGCTGGGCCAGGCCGACGGGCTTGAGCTCGAAGCGACTGTCGCTCAGTACCTTGACCATGCCCTTGGGCCATTCGGGCTCGTCGGCGATATGGAACCAGTTGAGCATGTCCAGCAGCCCGTCCTGGGAGGCGTTGATCACCACCGATGCCCACCACAGCGCCGCGTACTGGGTGTTCTGTTCGTACAGGCTCAGGGTCGAGCCGCTGGACAGGTTGGTCTGGTCCAGCAGCAGCGCCTTGCGCGGCCGGCCGGTGCTGTCCAGGCCCACCAGCTCTGCCGCGCGGCGCACCGAATCACGGTAGCTGCGGGTGGCCAGCAGGTCGCGGATCATCCATTCGTGCCAGGCCAGGGCATCGATCAGGGGTTCGAACTCCGCCAGCAGGCGCCGCGCCCAGTCCAGGCCGATGCGTTGCGCCGCGTCGCTGCGCAACGGGCCATTGAGCAGCCGCGAACTGGCGGGCATGGCAATGCGCACGCCCGCGGCATGGGCGCCGGGGTAGGCGCGCACGCGTTGCGCCATGGCGGCAAAAAAACTGCGGTAGACACTGTAGTCGGCGTAGTTGAGGTTGGGCTCATCGGCGAAGGCGATGTAATGCAGGCCCTTGCCGCCCAGCGCGACACTGGTGGCCAGCCAGTCGTCCAGGGCACCATCGTTGGCCTTGCTGCGCATCAGGTCGGACTTGCGGCCAGTGGCGGCCATCAGCGTGATG
Organism: Pseudomonas aegrilactucae; assembly: GCF_019168305.1. Taxonomy (GTDB): domain Bacteria; phylum Pseudomonadota; class Gammaproteobacteria; order Pseudomonadales; family Pseudomonadaceae; genus Aquipseudomonas; species Aquipseudomonas aegrilactucae. Next base: position 66,535 of record NZ_JAHTBI010000026.1, on the reverse strand, counting down.
TCATGCAGGATGCCGAAGCGTTCCTGGTACAGGCGGCGAAACGGCAGCTCGTACTGGGGCTTGCGCGCCAGCACGTCGGCAAAGGTGTAATAGCCTGCGGCCTGCAGCTTGAGGGCATCGATGGTTTCATAGCTCGACACCGGTGGCAGCACATAGGGCAGGTTGTTGCCCAGTCGCGGCGTCGGCCCCATGACCTTGGCGGTGCTGCGCAGGTTGACCGTGCCCTGGTGCTGTTGCAGCGGCGTGAGGTCCTGCGCCCGCAAGGCGAACAGGTTGGCGCTGCCGTCGAGCCAGAACGCCGCCTTGCCGCTGCCGTTGAGGTTCAGGCGCCAGACCTGCTCGGTGGGGCTGAGGGGCAATTGCACCTGGTCGAACTGCCAGTAGGCCGCGTGTTCGAGCAACGCCAGCTTGAGGCGCTTGTTGTCACTGAGACGTTGCAGGTCGAAGCTGCGTACGCCGTCATGGAACTTGCCCGCAAGGACTGCCCGCTCGCCGGGGGCGACGCGAAAGTACAGGGTGGTGGGGCGCTCGGTCTCCAGGCTGAAGTGCACCTTGGCCGGGGCGAACTGTGCTGCGCTGGTGTCGTCGTGTTCCAGGCGGTAGCGACGGAAGCTGTAGCCGGGAATGGCCACCTGGTAGCTGCCACGGCCTGCCTCCAGTGGCCAGCTCAGTTTGCCGCGCCCCTCCTGGGGGGCAATGATCCGTTGTGCGGCCAGCCGCCCGCTGGGGTCGAGCAGGTAGACCTGTTCCTGGTTGGCATCGGCCTGCCAGGCCGGCACCCAGCTCAGTCTGACGTTCTCGGCGTGGGCGGGGGCCAGGTACAGGCTGCCGTCACGTATGTCCGGCCAGCGCAGGGTACCCGCCTGGGCGGTGGCGGCCAGCAGCAGGCCGGGTAGCAGCATCCATGTGCGTTTCATACCGTTCTCCGTTGCAGCATCTGGCGCAAGGGCAGCAGATCGCCTGGCAACACAAACAAGGTCCGTAGCAACGGCACACCGCTCAGCCTGCAGTACAGCACAAGCATTGCCACCGTCACCCCAAGGTAGGCGATGGACGAGGCCAGGGCAGCGCCCGCGATCCCGTACCGCGGGATCAGGGCCAGGTTGAGAATCAGATTGGCTGCCGCGCCCACGCCCATCATCAGCGAGACCGTGCCCGGGCGATTCTTGCCCAGCAGGTCCAGGCGCAGGATGCTTGCGTAGCACAGCCCGAACAATCCGGGAAGCAATGCCAGCAGTGCCGGATAAGCCGGTTGATAGGCCGCACCAAACAGCGTGACGATCAGCCATTCGCCGATCAGTGCCATGCACAGGCACGCGCCGAGCATCACCGTGGCGGTCAGGCGCAGGGCCAGCGGCGTGATCTTGTCCATGCCGGCATCCTGCTGCAGCAGGCGCTTCATCAGTGGGGTGGTGACCGCTTCCGGAATGATCAGCAGCAGTTCGGCGGCGGCGCTGGCCATGGCGTAGTGCCCAAGCGCCGCGCTGCCCAGGAAGGCGCTGATGAACAGGTAGTCCGAACGCAGGATCACTTGCTGGAAGAGGACGTCGGGATGGCTGCGGGCGCTGTAAGTAAGCAGCTCGCGCTGGCCGCCGCGGTCCCAGCACAGCGCGATGCTGTGCTGGCGGCCCAGCCACACCAGGCCCAGCAGGGTGACCAGGCCCAGCCCCAGCAGCCAGCTGATCAGCGCCGCTTCCAGCGCCGCGTTCTGCCACATCCAGAACAGCCCCACAAACAGCAGCAGCGGCACCAGCGACTCGGTCAGGCGCAAGGCATTGAAGGCGCCGACGCCACCGGTGGCGTTGTGCAGGGTCAGCAGGCCACTCTTGAGCACGGTCAACGGCACGGCCAGCAACAGCAGCCAGGCCAGCAGCCCCAACTGCGTGGTGACTTCAAGCTCGGCGCCGAACTCGCGCATCAACGCCACGCATATCAGCGTCAATGCAGCGGCCATCAGGCAGCCATACAGCAAGACCTGGCTCAGCAGCAGGCCCATCGAGCGCTGTTGCGCGGCCTGGTAGCCGACCGCCGTGTTCAGGCCGCCGCTGGTGGCAGCGCTGATCAGATCGGGCAGGGTGCTCAGTAACGCGAACAGGCCGCGTTCGCTGGGGCCCAGGATACGCGCCAGCAGTACGTTGCGTGCCAGGCGCAGGGCGATCATGGCAAGCCGTGTGCCCATGCTCAGCAACAGGTGGCGCATATAGTTGTTGCTCATGTACGGCCCCCGCGGCTGATGCGCCAGGCCAGCAGCGAAGGGCGGCTGGCATTGCGCTGGCTGACACCGATGCGTGGCAGTGCCAGCGGGTCGTCACTGGCGCTGCAGATACCGGCCCGGGTGCTCAGCGCATAGGGGTAGCGGTGTGCGGCCAGGCGCTGGCGAACCCGCAGGTCGTGGTCGCCATTGGGGTAGCAGTACACCGGCAGCGGCTGCCGGCACCCTTCGAGCAGGGCGCTGTGGCTGCGGCTCAGCTCTTCATCCAGACGTCGATCATCCAGGCCGGGCAGCAGGGCATGGCTGGCGCCGTGGGGGCCGAAGCTGATCAGGCCGGAGTCTTCCAGTTCGCGTACCTGATGCCAGTCCAGGGCCTGGGGCAGCGACTCCTGCGGGCAGGCATCGGTGAGCATATGCAGCGCTTGCGGGGTGAGGCTTTTCAGGCTTTGCAGGTAGCGCGCCAGGGCCTGGCTGCGGGCATGCGGCCGGTCATTCATGAAATAGGCTGCCGGCAGGGGGCGGCCGGCCTGGCGCAGCTGTTCGATCAGGTGGTTGCGCGCCGGCTCACCGTGGCTGCCCCACAGTGTCTCGCCCAGGCTCTCCCACCAGAAGCGCTGGCGGCTGCCGATATAGTCGGTAGACAGGAAGATGCTGGCCGGCACCTGGTACTGCTGCAGCAAGGGGAAGGCGTTGAGGGCATTGTCGCGCCACCCGTCATCGAAGGTCAGCGCGACCTTGGGCCGCCCGTCGCCGTTTGGTTGCGCGTGGTCCTGCAGCAGGTCCATCAGGTGCACGCAGTCGAAATGCCGGTGCAGCCAGCGCAGCAGCCGTTCGAAGGCCTGGGGCCCCACGCACAGTTCATTGCGGTGCGGCAACTCGGCGCTGCGGTCGTCAGCCAGCACCCGATGCAACATCAGGATGACCCCTGCGCCACGCAATTGACGACGGCCCTGGGGGGAGTTCAGGTACAACCACCCGCTGGCACGCTTGATACTGGTCTTGATCGGCATGTCAGGCACTCATCGGGTCTGGTCGGGGTTCCATTGGTTGTAGCTGTGCCCGCGCAGGAACTGCCACAGGCCCACGCTCATCCCGGCCAGTGTCACCAGTACGAAGGCGGCGAGGCGAAACGGTTTTGGCAGCCGGTGGCGCACGTCCAGCAGCCCGGCCACCGCAATCGCGTAGCCCAGCAACTGGGCCGCCAGGCTCAGGCGGTAGAAACCATGCACCTCGAGCAGCCAGAAGTTGACCACCAGCAGCGGCAGCAACAGTACCGGCGCCAGACGGCGGATCAGCTTGTGGCTGATCAGCGCGATGGCGTACAGGCCATGGCGCAGCGGGTTGAGCAGCTCACGCCGTGCGGCCAGGCTGATCAGCCCGCCCACGGTCACGCGCTGGCGGCGGCTGAACTGGCGGTGGGCTTCGTCCACGCCCTGGTCGAGCACCCTGGCCTGGTCGACATACACCACGCGCTTGCCGGCCACCGGTGCGCAGGTATTGATGTAGAAATCATCGTTGACCAGCGCCGGAATCGGTTGGTACAGCTCGCGGCGCAGGGCCTGCAGCGCGCCATCGGCGGACACGGTGCAGCCGGTGCGGCTTTCGACCCGGCGTAGCCAGGCCTCGTAATGGCGGTACAGGCTTTCCCCCACGCTCAGCCCCTTGCCGGCCACCGGGATGTACATATTGCCGACGGTACCCCCCACGTCGGGGTCGGCAAAGGGGGCCAGCAGGTGCTGCAAGGTGCCGTCGACCCAGTGCACGTCGGCATCGGTGAACACCAGGATGTCGCCCGTGCAGTGGCTCACTGCGGCATTGAGCACGCTGTTCTTGCCCTGGCGCGGCAGGTCGAGCACCTCGATGCGCGGGTCATCGAAGGCGCGTGCCAGTGCGACGGTCTGATCGGTAGAACCATCGCTGGCGACAATGATCTGCAGGCTCTGGGCCTCATAGTGCTGGGCCAGCAGGTTGCGCAGCTTGTTCTCGATATTGCGTTGCTCGTTGTGCGCCGCGACCACCACGCTGACCCGTTGCGCCGGCAAGGGCGCAGGGCGGTGACGCGGAAAAAAGGGCCCCACCAGTGCCAACAGCAGCGGGTAGCCAACCCAGGCGTAGACCGGCAACAGCAGGCATAACCAGAAGAGTGCTTCAGCCACGGGCGGGCCTCCTTGCTTTCCAATTGAACAGGCTCAGCACGAACGCCGCGCCAGCCAGGTGCAGGCGTATCCAGTGCAGCCCCCACAGTTGCAGGGCAAACAGCAGATCGCGGTGTTTCAGGCTCTGGCGCAGGCTCAGGGCCAGTGCCGGCAGGCTGGTGACCAACAGCAGCAACAACGCCAGGTGCGGGTAGCCGTCGAGCAGCGCCGACAAGGCCATGGCGTCAAGCACCCAGGCGCCGATGGACAGCAGCGGGAAGCGCAGCAGGCGCAGGCTCACGCCGTTGCTGCGCAGCAATTGCAGGTTGCTGCCCTGGCGCCACAGTTCCTTGCCCAGCCATTCGCGCCAGCTGCCCTCGAAGCCCCAATGCAGTACCACTGGCGCACGCAGTGCCAGCAGGCGCGCGCCAGCCTGGCGCACGCGCAGCGAGAAGTCCTTGTCTTCGCCAGTGCGCAAGGTCTCGTCGAAACCGCCAACCTGCTCGAACCAGCGACGCTGCATGAACAGGTTGGGGGTGGGCAGCCACGCCATGCTGTGCAGCGCCGGCCGCCCGGCGCGCAGGGTGCGCCGTTGCCAGGCGCGGGCGAACCACGGTGCCTGGCGCGGGGTGTCACAGTCCAGGGCGAACACGTCGCCCTGGCCTTGGCTGTGCAGTTCGAGCAGCAGGCCCAGCCATTGCTCCGGCACTTCGATGTCGGCATCCAGAAACGCCAGCCAGTCGCCACTGCAGGCCTGTGCCCCGCGATTGCGCAGGGCGCCAATGGTCAGCCCGGGCAGGCTCAGCACCTGCGCACCGAGGTTGCGTGCGATCTGCGGGCCGTCATCGCGCGAGCCGTTGTCGACCACGATCAGCTCGCAGTCCAGCCCGGCGGCCTCGGCGGCCTTGCGTGCCGACTGCAAGGTACGGCCGATATGCCGCGCCTCGTTGAACATGGGGATCACGATACTGACCTTCATGCCGCCTCCGGGGTCAGGCGTGCCTGTTCGGCCTTGATGCGCAACACGCAGGACAACCCCAGCATGATCCACAGGTACTTGTGGTTGGGCGCGCTGAGGAACATCAGGAACAGGCCGATGGCGAGCATGCTGGTACACAGGTGGGTCATCAGGTCGGCTTGGCCGCGGTTGTCCTGCTGCAACCACAGGCGCCGGGCGTACCAGAAGTTGTACAGGCCCAGGGTCATCATGCCGACGAACAGCAGGCCGGCCGGTATACCGACTTCGCTGAAGATCTCCAGGTAGGTATTGTGCGCACGTCGGTACAGGTCGCCGACCTTGCGGTTGGCCGAGAACGCCTTGGCGTAGCCGGTGGTGGCGTAATGCAGGGGGAAGGTGCCGGGCCCGGTGCCCAGCACCGGATGCTCACGGATCATCTTGCTGCCGACCACGATGTACGAGGCACGCCGGCCCAGCGAATCATCCTTGTAGGCATTGACCCCGGACTTGAGCAGCGCCAGCGACTGGATGCGTGCGATGTAGGTGTCCGGCATCACCGCAATCGCCACCGGCAGCACGATCGCCAGGCCCAGTAGGGCAAAGCCCAGGTGGCGCGGGCGTATATGCGTCAGCTGATCGCGGTAGTGAACCAGCGCGATGACCAGGCTGATCAGCAGCACCACCAGCCCTGAACGCGAATTGGTCTTGGTCATGCCGGCGAACAGCAGGCAGCAGCACGCGATCCAGAACAGTCGCTGGGCCCGACCGGGGCTGTTGAGCACCAGCCACAGCGCCAGCGGCACCGCAATGGCGATCAGCATGGCGAACACGTTGGGGTCTTCGAGCAGGCCGGCGGCGCGCCCCTCGTCCTGGTACTTGGCCGAGAACATGGCCATGGCACAGGCCAGGCCCACGCTCAGGGTCACCAGGCGACACATCATCGGCAGGTTCAGCTCGCGGCCGATCAACAAGGTGATGGCGAACAGCAGCAGGCCGACGGCCAACTCACGAAAATGCCCCAGGGACATCTCGCTGCTGTCGCTGACCATAAAGCTCAGCAGGTAGCAGGCCAGAAACGCCAGCAATAGGCGCCACATGGACGTACGCAGGCGTTCGGCGGGCAGTTGTCCGATCGCCAGTTGCAGCACCAGCACCAGCGCCAGTGCGGCGCCGATGAACTTGGTCGCCGACAGCTCGCCCTCCTTGAACAGGCCCTCGAGCGGCACCAGGGTGATGATCGCCAGCAGGCCCCAGGCCGGGCGCCGGTACAGCGCCAGCAGCCCGGCCAGCCCGACCACGGCACCCGGTGCCAGGAATGGGTAGGGGCTGACCAGCAAGCCCACGCATACGATCGCCATCAGACCGATCAACGACAGGGGAATGATCATGCACACGTCTCCTTGGCGGCGCCCAGGTAGACCTGGGCCCAGCGTTGCGCCAGCGTAGGCAGGTGATAACGCTCGCGTTGGGTGCGTCGGGCCTGGGCGATCAGCTCGGCGGTCTGGGCCGGGTCGAGCATCAGGGCCTGCAGCTGCGTGGCCAACTCGTCCGGCGCCAGGGGCGTGGCCAGCAGGCCGTTGCGCCCATGTTCGATGACATCCGGGATGCCGCCCACGCCAAAGGCCACCACCGGTACGCCATCCTGCATGGCCTCCAGCAGAATCATGGGCGTGCCTTCGGTGCGCGAGCTGATCACCAGGGCATCCAGGCGCGTCATCCATTGGCGCATGTCCCGCTGAAAGCCCGGCAGGCGAATACGTTCGCTCAGGCCGGCCGCATCGATGCGCGCCTGCAGGGCTTCGCGCTGCGGACCGTCGCCGAGCATCACGGCGTCGAGCCCGGGATGACGCTGGCACAGCGGGATCAGGCTGTCGAGGAACAGGTCAGGGCCCTTTTCCTGGCTCAGGCGCCCGACAAAGCCGGCCAGCCAGCGGCCATCGGTCGGGTGACGTGCGGGCAGGGCGCAGGCTTCGGGCAGACCGTTGGGTATCACCCGCAACTTGCCCTCGGCCACACCAGCCTGGCGATGAATGCGCTTGATGCTCTCGGCCACGCAGATCACCTGGTCGATGGTGGGGGTGCGACACAGTTGCAGGCTCAGCCAGGTATACAGCCGCTGCTTGCGGCTGCTGGGCGTGAAACCGTGCTGGGTGGCGAGCATCGGCAGGCGCCAGCGGGTCGCGGCCAGCCAGCCGAACACCAGGCCCTTGAAGTTGTGGCTGTTGAGCAGCGGGTGCAGTTGCTGCAAGTGGCGCAGTTCACGCCACAAGGCACCGAGCCCGGCGCAGGTTCGGCAGTCGACACCGGCGGCGCGAAAACGCGCCACCAGGTCGTCCGGGGCCCCGAGAAACAGCACCAGGTGCTGTCCCGGGGTGGCCTGGCAATGGTCGAGCAACATCCGTTCGGCGCCGTAGAACCCACCGCTGCCCAGCAGGTGGATGATCGGCTGCGGTGGGCTATGGGCTGCGTTCAATTGCGCACCCAGTGCACCAGCCTTGGCAGCGACCAGCCCTTGTGCGGGTTGGGGGTTTCTGGCGTCTGGTCGTTGATCACCAGCAATACCGGCAGGCCCAGCTGGTGAGTGATTTGCGCCGGGTGCTTGAAGCGATGGTCGAAGAACTCGCGCACGTAGACCAGAGCGATACCCAGCAGCAGGCCGGTGAGCATCCCGAACGGAATGATCAGCATGGGCTTGGGAAAGGCCGGTTCGGCCGGTTCATAGGGTGCACTGAGCACCCGTGCGTTGGACACGTCGCCGGCCAGCAGGCGCTCGCCACGGGCTTCCTCGTAGCGCTGGGTGTAGGTGAAGAAGGCCTTGTGCAGCGCGTCGATCTCGGTGTCGAGTTGGCGTGCCTTGCTCTGGGTCTGCTGCAGCTCATGCACGCGGCTCTTGTAGTCGGCGATGCGCTGGGTCTTCTGCGCGATCACGTCCTGCACCACGGCCAGGTCCTTTTCGCGCTCCTTCACGCGGTTGGCGACGATCTTGAGGAACTGCTGGCGGGTCTTGGCGATCTGCTCGCGCTGCAACAGCATCTGCTCGCTGTTGGGTTGGAACACGGCCAGGTCGCTGACGTAGGTCAGTACCTGGGTGGTCAACTGCTCACCCAGTTGCTTGATCTCGCGGTCCTCGAACGCCACGTTGTCGACGGTGGTGGTGAAGGTATAGGGGAAGGCGAAGTCACGCATGTTGGCATTGCCGGCCGCTGCCAGGCTGGTCTTGAGGTAGTCCAGCCATTGCTGGCTCTGCAGCAGGCGGTCGCGGTACTGGTTCAGCGCCTGCTCTTCGGTGTTGATGGCGTTGAGGCGGAAGGTGATCTCTTCCTTGGGGTCGGACGAGCCGATGCCTTCGAGCATGCCCAGGCGCTTGCTTTCAAGGTCGTCCATGCGCACCTGGTACTGCATCTTTTTCTGCTCGTAGAACTCCTGGGGCAGTTCGTTGGACTGCAGGTTCTGGCGGTTGCGCAGGTAGTTTTCCAGCAGCCGGCCGACAAACAGGGTGCCGACCTTGGGGTCGGGGAAGCTGTAGATCACCGACACCACGTTGGAGCCTGGCAGCGTTTCGATCTTGAGGTCCTTGATCGCATCGTCCGTCAGGGTGTCGAGCTGGGTGTCGCGCACCGGGTCGACTTCCAGGCCGAACAGCGTGCGCACGGGGTTGATCACGTACTCGCGCAACGGGTTGACGATCACGCTCTTGAGCGGGGTGATCACCAGGCGTTGCAGCAGGCCGGGGCTGACTTCGTACAGGCCCTCGTCGCGCAGTTGGGTGATGGTCTGGCGGATCAGGCTGGGCGAGCGCAGGATATTGCTCTCGGTCTCCATGTCGGCCAGCGACGGCGGGATGAACTTGTCGGTTTCCTGCGCCAGCGCGGTGTTGGTATCACTCTGGGACAGCTTCTTGGACTGCACGATCACCTCGGCGGTGATGTCGAAGCTCTGCTTGAGCAGCAACGGCAGCAGCAGGGCGATCACTGCGAACACCAGGAACACCCGCTTGACCAACTGACGGTTGGCGAAGAAGATCCTGAAGAATTCATGCAGGTAGTTTTCTTTGGTAGTCATGCGCGTTCACCTGCCTGGATTTAGTTATCGCTGTCTTTGTCGTCAACACGGTAGGAGAAGCTGAAACCAACCCCCTGGAACAGCACCACGTCGGCCAGTTGCCTGGCCAGCTCGCCGGCACTGGCGAGCCGGGTCTTGGGCACGTAGAGCATGTCGTCCGGTTGCAGGTAGGCCACCTGCGCGGCGCTGGCATCCAGGGCCTTGTCGACGTTGTAGGGCACTGCCTGGACCTGGTTGCCGTTGCGCCGCATGATCACCACCGAATCGAGCCGTGCCTTCAGGTTGGGGCCGCGGGCCAGGGTCAGGGCTTCGAGTACCGATACCGGGCGGCGGATCGGGTAGGCCCCGGGCTGAGCGACTTCACCCAGCACGTAGATCTCGTTGACCGCAGTGGACTTGAGCATCACGTCCACGGTCATGCGCCCGGGCAGGTCGGCGTAGCGCTTGTTCAGGAAGGTCTGCAACTGGGTAATGGTCATGCCTTGCAGCGGGACTGCGCCCACCTCCGGGAAGCTGGCCTGGCCATCGGTACCCACGGTGATTTCGCGGCTCATGCCGGTGGCGGGGTGGTTCAACGCTGTCTTGAGGTTCTGCTCGTTGGTCAGCGGGCTGATCACCTGCACGGTCATCTGGTCGCGGCCTGGTTGAAACAGGCTCTTGTTGCGGTAGGCCTGCTGGATGGTCCGGCGTGCTTCGTCGGTGGTCTGCCCGGCGACGTTCACCGAGGTGTTGGCGCGCGGCAGTTCGATGGTGCCATCGGGCAGCACCAGTTGATTGCCATTGAGCGAACTGGCCGACAGGAACCCCAGGCCGACGGTATCGCCCGGCTGGATACGGTAGGTCTGGGAGCCGCTGGTGCTGATGTGGAAAATCACATCCAGCACGTCGCCGGGACGCAGTGCCTGCTCGCCACGCGGTAATTCGCGGTCCTGTGCATTGGCGGGGTCGGCGGTCATGATCTGCACCGGCATCTGCCGGGTTTCATGGTTGGTGCAGGCTGCAAGGGGCAGCAGCGCAAGCAGGGCGAACAGTTTCACGTTCATAGCGTCATCCTTAGCCTGGCTGCTCAGAGGTTCTTGTAAAGCCACTTGGGCATGTAGTATTTGCGTCGGTTGAACACGCTGCCGATCAGCGTGGCGCCCGCCTGGGTCAGGCGCTGCGCGGCGGCCTGGGCGACTTCCCAGCGAGTGTCTTCGGCGGTGACCACCAGGATCACACCGTCCACCAGGGTGCCGATCACCAGGCTGTCGGCGCTGGAGTAGATGGCTTCGCCGTCGATCACCACGAAGCGGTACTGGTTGCGCAGCGACGCCAGCAGGGTGCGCAGCCGCTCCGGGTTGGGCCGCTCGTTGCCGCGCTGCAGTTGTCCGCACGGCAACACGTCGAAGGGCTGGTCGGACAAGCGTACGATGCAGTCTTGCAGCGACGCAGGGCTGTCCTGGTCGAACAGCAGGTCGCGAAAGCCACGCAGCTTGTGCAGGCCCATTTGCTGGGTGAGGCTGTTGCTGGTCGGGCTGCTGTCCACCAGCAGTACCGAGCCGCCGCTCATCAGTGTCAGTTGCTTGGCAAAGGCCAGGGCGCTGGTGCTGGTGCCGCTGCCGGTGTTGGCAGCCGTCAGCAGCAGCACGCGCTGGCCAGGATCGAGCACGGTGGAGGTGAGGTTGGTCTCACTGGGGGTGACGATGCTCAGACTTCTCGAAGTAGAACCGTCCATTCAACTTGCTCCGTGGCCACTAAAGACTTTGAAAGGGGTCTTGATCAGGATCTTCAGGTCCAGGCTCAAGCTCTGTTCGGCGATGTAGCTCAGGTCGAGCTCGACACGCTGGTCGAAGTCGATGTTGCTGCGCCCGGAGATCTGCCACAGCCCGGTCATGCCGGGGTAGATGCTCAGGCGTGCCAGGTGGCTGTCCTTGTAGCGATAGGCATTGAAGGAGGTCGGGCGCGGGCCCACCAGGCGCATGTCGCCACGGATCACGTTGAACAGGTTGGGCAGTTCGTCCAGGCTGCTGCGCCGCAGGAAGCTGCCGATGCGGGTCACGCGCGGGTCCTTGTCGATCTTGAAGTCGATGGCGTCGGCGCCATGCTTGTTCAGGTGACGCACCGATTCCTTGAGCGCCTCGGCATTGGCCACCATGGTGCGGAACTTGAACATACCGAAGCTGCGGCCCCGGTAGCCGGTACGTTTCTGCACGAAGAACACCGGGCCCGGGCTGCTGCATTTGACCAGTACGGCCAGGCCGAGCATCAGCGGTGAAATCAGCGTGAGGATGCTCAGCGCGCCGATGCACGCCACCACCCGATTGGTGCGCGAGAGCGTCCAGGGGCGCCCGCCGATGCGCCCGGTCATCCAGCCGCGACCTTGCATGTGCACCGCCGCGTCGATGCGCATGCGGTGGGCCGGGTCCATGCGTTTGTCCTGGCGCAGCGCCTGGGTGTCAGCACTCTTGGGTTGTCCTGTCATACCGCCCTCCGTTGATGCTCGGGCGTCGCCGCAGGCGCCTGCCCTGTGGACCGCACGGCGTCCTTAGGCGTGTGCGTGTAGTAGTCGAGGAACCAGGCCACGAAACGCCCGATCCCTTCGTCCAGCGAAATGCTCGGGGTAAAGCCGGTGGCCTGGGCCAGGGCGCTGGCATCGGCACAGGTGTCGAGCACATCCCCTGGTTGCAGGGGCAGCAACTCGATCTGGGCGGTGCGTTGCAGGTGCTTTTCCAGCAGCGTCACGTAATCGGTGAGGGCCACCGGCCGTTGCCCGCCAATGTTGTACAGGCGCCAGGGCGCGTGGCTGCTGGCCGGGTCCGCGGCCAGGCGGTTCCAGCCCGGGTCGCTGGCGGGGGCGAGAGGGATCAGACGCACCAGGCTTTCGACAATGTCGTCGACATAGGTGAAGTCGCGTTGGTGCTGGCCATGGTTGAACAGCTTCAGTGGCCGGCCCTGGGTGATCGCCTCGGCGAACTGGATTGGCGACATGTCCGGCCGGCCCCATGGGCCGTACACGGTGAAAAAGCGCAGGCCCGTGGCTGGGATGCCGAACAAATGGCTGTAGCTGTGAGCCATCGCTTCGTTGGCTTTCTTGGACGCGGCATACAGCGACAGCGGATGATCCACCGCGTCCTGTACCGAGTACGGGGTGCGCGCGTTGCTGCCGTACACCGAACTGGAGGAGGCGTACAGCAGGTGCTGTACCGGGTGGCGACGGCAGCCTTCCAGGATGTTCAGAAAGCCGACCAGGTTGCTGTCGATGTAGGCCCGCGGGTTGTCCAGCGAGTAGCGCACCCCGGCCTGGGCCGCCAGGTGGATCACCACCTCGGGCTTGAACTGGGCGAACAGCGCTTCGATACCGGCGTTGTCGGTCAGGTCCAGGCGCCTGAGTTCGAACGCGCCAGCCTGCTCCTGCACCCAGCGCACCCGGTCTTGTTTGAGCGCCGGGTCGTAGTAATCGTTGAAGTTGTCCAGGCCCATCACGTGATGGCCATCGCGCAACAGACGCAACGTGCAATGCGCGCCCACGAAACCGGCTGCACCGGTGACCAGAATCCTCATGGCGCTGGCACCTGCGGCTGTACATGACGCAGGCCGATACCGCTGTAGCTGAGGCCGAAGGTGGCGACCTGGTCGGGATTGTAGAGGTTGCGCCCGTCGATGATCAGGCGCTCGCGCAGTTTTTGCGCGAGCAGGTTGAAATCGACCACGCGAAAGTTCTTCCACTCGGTACAGATCACCAGGGCATCGGCATCTTCCAGGGTGTCGTCACGGGTGGCGCACAGTTGCAGGTCGTTGCGATAGCCGTAAAGGCGTCGGCATTCGGCCATCGCCTCGGGGTCGAAGGCACGTACCGTAGCGCCTTCGGCCCACAGCGCCTCCATCAGGTAGCGGCTGGGCGCTTCGCGCATGTCGTCGGTGTTGGGCTTGAACGCCAGGCCCCACAGGGCGATGGACTTGCCCTGGAGGCTGCCGGGGAAAGACTTCTTGAGTTTGGAAAAGAGGATCTGGCGCTGGGCGTCATTGACCTCGCTCACGCTTTGCAGCAAGCGCAGCGGCATGCCGCTGTGTTCGGCGGTGTGCAGCAGGGCGCGCAGGTCCTTGGGGAAGCACGAACCGCCAAAGCCGCAGCCAGGGTAGATGAAGTGGTAGCCGATGCGCGGGTCGGAACCGATGCCCTTGCGCACCGACTCGATGTCGGCGCCGAGGAACTCGCTGAGATTGGCCAGCTCGTTCATGAAACTGATGCGCGTAGCCAGCATGGCGTTGGCTGCGTACTTGGTCAGTTCGGCGCTGCGGTTGTCCATGAACATGAGCTTTTCATGGTTGCGGCAGAACGGTGCGTACAGCTCGGCCAACTGGTCGTGGGCCTGGTCGTCGGTGGTGCCGACGATGATGCGGTCCGGGCGCATGCAGTCGGCCAGCGCGGAGCCTTCCTTGAGAAACTCCGGGTTGGAGACCACGCGTACCTGCAGGTGCCGCTTGCCCAGCCGGTCCAGCTCTTCACGGGCGAGGGTCGAGACCTTGTCCGCCGTGCCTACGGGGACGGTGGACTTGATGATCAGGGTGCGGTCGGCGTCCATCAGCCCGGCGATCTGGCGCGTGACCCCCAGCACGTGGGACAGGTCAGCCGAGCCGTCCTCGTCCGGTGGCGTGCCGACGGCGATGAAGATCAGTTCGGCGTGGGTGACCGCGTCGCTGGCCTGGGTGCTGAACAGCAGCCGGCCTTCCTTGATGTTCTCTTCGAGCATGGTCGACAGACCAGGCTCGTGAATCGGTGGAACCGCCTGACGCAACTGGCTGATCTTGTGGGCATCGACATCGACACAAAGTACCCGATGACCTACGTCAGCCAGGGCGGCAGCTTGCACAAGGCCTACATAGCCAGTGCCAAATACGCTCACATCCATGCTGGCGTGCCTCGTATGGAGTAATGAAAGTGAAACAGCGTGTGTGATTTCGGTATAGACCAGTCACGCCGATTTGTGTCAAACCTATGGCATGTATCGCTTCAGTTACAGTGGGTAAGACTTCCACTATTTCGCCATCAACCCTTTTCCAATCCGTACCTTAGCGTCGAAATGGGCTGGCATTTGGCCGGCTGCCAATACGATGAACGGTCGTAACCCGCGTAGGACGTGGCTTTTGTGCAGGTAGCTGTTTCACGAATGCATCAGTTTCTCGTTTCCATAACGTCATAATCAGTGCACGTAAGTTCGTCATTATTTTGACGAAATTCCGTTTGCGGTTTTCCGTTCGGCTGCTACCGTGTGGGAGACCTCAGCTGATTGAGGGAAATTTCTGGCGGGGAAGTCATGCGCGGTTACATCAAGGGAATGCTGCTGGTCGTTTACCTGTTGAGCTTCTACGGCTACTACATCGAGCGTCTCGAAGCGATCGGGCTGGGCGTGGCATTGGTGTTGTATGCCGGGGTGTTCGGGGTATTGGTCGTTGCCCTCTGGTTGAGCGCGAACATCCGCCAGGGCGTGGTGCGCTGGTGTTTTGCGCTGGCGTTCTTTGCCAGTGCGGTGTTTTTCGATGCCTATACGCGCGTCATGGCCGACTATCTGACTTACAGCGCGTTCGTCTCGATGGTGTATTCGGGCGGCTTTATCGGTGAGGCGCTGCAGCAGTACCAGAGCGTGATCGGGGTGGCGCTGGGCAAGGGGCTGCTGTTGCTGTTGGGCCTGGGCCTGCGTCCCGGGCCTGCGTGGCGCTGGTCGTCAGGGCTGGCGTGGACGGCACCGCTGCTGGGCCTGGCGCTTCTGAGCACGATACTGTTCGTGCGGGCCGGCGAGGGTGCCCGTGGCCTGCCGGTGATGTACACCCCGCTGGCCTACCTCAACCTGTTCATCTACGAATCGCTCAACGCCAGTGTGGGGCCGCGCCAGCCAGTGAGCCTGGCACGCAGCGGCCCGGTGCTGGCGCGCGATATCGTGTTGATCATCGACGAGAGCGTATCGGGCAACTACCTGGACCTCAATGCGCCCAACGGGGTGCGCAGCAACCTTCTGCAACCACGGCCGGGGGTGAGCATTTTCAACTATGGCTATGCTGCCTCGATCGCCAATTGCAGTGCTGATACCAATGTGACGTTGCGCTATGGCGGCACACGTGATGACTACCTGCGCATCAATTCGACCTTGCCCTCGATCTGGCAGTACGCCAAGCAGGCGGGTTTGAGCACGGTGTATATCGATGGTCAGCGTACCGGTGGCCATCTGCAGAACCTGATGGATGCCAATGAAAAACGCGATATCGACCAGTTCATCCAGTTCGATGCCACACCTGTACGTGAGCGCGACATGGCGGCGCTGCAGGCACTGGTCGAGCTGCTGGGGGATGGCAAGGCGCAACTGATCGTGATCAACAAGGTCGGGGTGCACTTTCCGGTGCATGACAAGTACCCGGATGCGTTCATGGCCTATCGACCGGCGCTGCCGCGCGGGCGGTATGCCGACATTGCCGATACCGGCCAGCGTGACGGGTTCAGCGGTACGCCAGAAGACTGGGTGCTGTACCGTAATTCGTACAAGAACAGCCTGCTGTGGAGTGTCGGCGAGTTCTTCAACCGGCTGTTTGCCCAGGCTGACCTGAGCCAGGCCGTGGTGATCTACACCTCCGATCATGGCCAGGACTTGCACGAACGCGGCAATCCCGGGCTGAACACCCACTGTGGTGGCGACCCGGTGGAGGAGGAGGGGCTGGTGCCGTTGGTGGTGATACAGGGCCAGGGCCTGAAGACCCTGGACTGGCAGAGTCGGTTGGCGACCAACAAGGACCGCTCCAGCCACTACAACATCTTCCCCACCTTGCTGCAGTTGCTGGGGTATGACGCGGCGGCGGTCGAGCCGGTGTACGGGCGTGCGCTGGATGTGCCGACCCAGGATCCGTTCAGTTTCAACTATCGGTTCAATGCGCGGCTGGGGGCCAAGCCTGCGTTCAAGCATATCGATCTGAACGTGGTGGTGACGCCGGGGCCGGAGGGGATGCCGGTGGGCGCGGCGGACTGAGGCGCTGTGCAGGCAGGGCGAGCGCTACAGCCCATGCAGCGCGCGGAAGCTTTGCGCCTCCTCGACCAGCCAGTCATGTACCGCCCGCGCACTGGGGTGTGCCAGCGCGCCGGCCGGGTACAGCAGCACATAGCGCTTGTGATTGGCGATGGGCAGGCCGAACGGCACGATCAAGGTGCCACGTTCCAGCTCGTCGTTGAGCAAGGTGCGCCGCGCAATCGCCACGCCGATCCCGGCAATTGCCGCCTCGATGGTCAAATGGTTGCGGTTGAAGGTATGGCCACGCCGTACATCCTGCCCCTGCGCGCCAATCGCTTCCAGGTAGAACTCCCACTCGGCGTATTCGGAGCTGCCGCGCCAGGCGGTGATGTCGTGCAGCAGCGGGTAATGCACCAGGTCTGCCGGACCATGCAGTGGCGGGCGCCCACGCAGCAGCGCCGGCGAGCACACCGGAAAGATCTGCTCGTCGAGCAGCGGCGTTGAGTGCATGCCTGGGTAGCTGCCGTCATTGAGGTCGATCGCCAGGTCGAAATCCCCCTCGTGCAACGCCTGGTTGCTGTCCTCGGCCACCAGGCGCAACTGGATGTCGGGAAAGCGCTGCTGCAGGCGCGGCAGTCGCGGCGTGAGCCATTTGGCCAGGAACGAAGGGATCGAGCGCAGGCGCAAGGTGCCACGAATATCACCGGCGTCCAGGCGCAGCAGCTCGGCCTCGATGCTGCCGTAGGCCTCATTCACCGTCAGCGCCAGGCGCTGCCCTTCGGCCGTCAATTCCACGCCCCGTGCACGGCGCAGGAACAGGCGAAAGCCCAGGCGCTCCTCCAGTTGGCGGATCTGCTGGCTCACCGCGCCGGGGGTGATGTGCAGTTCTTCGGCACAGCGGGTAAACGACAAGTGCCGCGCCGCACAGGAAAACACGTGGAGCCAGACGTACATCTGGCCATTCATCTGTCGCCTCATCGTTTAGCCCTGCTAAAGCCTTGCTTAGAAAGTTTCGTTGGTCATCGCCTGGCGAGCGCGGCAGTATCGCGCAACTTCGTAACACCCTTCAATTTTTTCACAACGCCGCCAGACGACCTGCGTCGTCTGTGTGTGCAGGCATTAGCATGGCTATCAGTGTTTTCGATCTTTTCAAAATCGGCATCGGGCCCTCCAGCTCGCATACCGTCGGCCCCATGCGCGCAGCGGCAAGCTTTGTCGCGGCGCTGCGCGAGCAGGGCTTGCTGGCCAAGGTAGGCCGTGTGGAGGTGCGCCTGTACGGTTCGCTGTCGGCCACCGGTGTTGGCCATGCGAGCGATCGTGCCTGCCTGCTCGGGCTGATGGGCGAGTGGCCCGACCAGATCGACCCGCAGAGCATCGAACCGCGCATCCGGCAATTGCACGACAGCAGCCTGTTGCTGCTGGGCGGCGAACACGCCATCCCGTTCGTGTGCGCACAGGACTTGCTGCTGCTTGATGAAAGCCTGCCGTACCACCCCAATGCGATGACCCTCCAAGCCTGTGGCGAGGCCGGCTTGCTGCTGCAGCAGACCTACTATTCGGTGGGCGGCGGCTTCATTGTCGAAGCGGCGCAGATCGGTGGGGCCGGCAGTGCAGATGAACAGGTCGAACTGCCTTACGATTTTTCCAGTGCCCAGGAACTGTTGAACCTGTGCAGGCAGCATGGGCTTCGGGTCAGCCAGTTGATGATGGCCAATGAACTGGCCTGGCGTGACGAGGCCCAGGTGCGCAGTGGTTTGCTGCGCCTGTGGGCGGTGATGCGCGAATGCGTCGACAACGGCCTGCGCAACGAAGGCATCCTGCCCGGCGGGCTCAACGTCAAGCGGCGTGCGGCCAGGCTGCACCGCAGTCTGCAGGAGTTGGGCAAGCCCAACGTGATCGGTTCGACCCTCAGCGCCATGGAGTGGGTCAACCTGTTTGCCCTGGCCGTGAACGAAGAGAACGCGGCCGGCGGGCGCATGGTCACCGCACCCACCAATGGTGCGGCGGGGATCATCCCGGCAGTGCTGCACTACTACATGAAGTTCAACCCCGAGGCCTGCGACAACGACGTGGTCGACTTCCTGCTGGCCGCCGCGTCCGTGGGCATTCTGTGCAAGAAGAACGCCTCTATTTCCGGTGCCGAAGTCGGTTGCCAGGGGGAGGTCGGCTCGGCCTGCGCCATGGCGGCGGCGGGCCTTGCCGATGTGCTCGGGGCCACCCCGATGCAGTTGGAAAACGCCGCTGAAATCGCCCTGGAGCACAACCTGGGGCTGACCTGCGACCCGGTCGGCGGGCTGGTGCAGGTGCCGTGCATCGAGCGCAATGCGATTGCGGCGGTCAAGGCGATCAACGCGGTGCAGATGGCCCTGCGCGGCGATGGCGAACATTTCATTTCCCTGGACCGGGTGATCCGCACCATGCGCGACACCGGGGCCGACATGCACGAGAACTACAAGGAGACATCCCGCGGCGGGCTGGCGGTCAGCTTCGTCGAGTGTTGACAGCACAGGGCTGCAGTGCAGCCCTTGATTGATGGTTGTTCATAGGCAACAAAAATAATTACAAGGCGAAATCGATGACTGATGCAAACACCACCACCCACACGGGTGTAGACACGGCTGCCCCCGTTTCCAGGACCACCTGGAACCGCACCGACACCACCTGGGCCCTGGGCCTGTACGGCACCGCGATCGGTGCCGGCACCTTGTTCCTGCCGATCAATGCCGGGCTGGGCGGCTTCTGGCCGCTGCTGGTGCTGGCATTGCTGGCCTTCCCGATGACCTTCTTCGCCCACCGCGCCCTGACCCGTTTCGTGCTCTCCGGGCGCAGCAGCGGCAAGGAAGACATCACCGAAGTGGTCGAAGAGCACTTCGGCGTCGGCGCCGGCAAGCTGATCACCTTGCTGTACTTCTTCGCGATCTTCCCGATCCTGCTGGTGTACAGCGTGGCGCTGACCAACACCCTGACCAGTTTCATGACCCATCAACTGCACATGGTGCCACCGCCGCGCGCCTTGCTCGCGCTGGTACTGGTGTGCGGCCTGATGGTGGTGGTGCGCAGTGGCCAGGCGATCATCGTCAAGGTCATGAGCGTGCTGGTGTATCCGTTCGTGGCGGCGCTGTTGCTGCTGGCCGCCAGCCTGATCCCCAACTGGAACGGCGCGTTCTTCGCCCAGGCCGCCGAAGGCATGGCCCCGGGCCTGTTCTTCAAGACCCTGTGGCTGGCGATCCCGGTGATGGTGTTCTCGTTCAACCACTCGCCGATCATCTCGGCTTTCGCTGTCGACCAGAAGCACCGCTATGGTGCCCAGGCCGACCAGAAAAGCGGGCGCACCCTGGCGGTGGCCCATGTGATGATGGTGTTGACCGTGATGTTCTTCTGCTTCAGTTGCGTGCTGGCGCTGTCGCCCGCCGACCTGGTGCAGGCCAAGGCGCAGAACATCTCGATCCTGTCGTACCTGGCCAACCACTTCCAGACGCCGGTAATCGGTTTTGTCGCACCGCTGATCGCGCTGGTGGCGATCACCAAGTCGTTCCTGGGGCACTACATCGGCGCCAGCGAAGGCTTCCAGGGGCTGATCGCGAAGAGCCTGCCCAAGGGCAGCAAGCCGCTGCCGGCCAAGCGCCTGGAACAGGTGACGGCGCTGTTCATGCTGCTGGCCTGCTGGGCCGTGGCCACGCTCAACCCGAGCATCCTGACCATCATCGAAACCATGGGCGGCCCGGTGCTGGCGTGCCTGCTGTTCCTGATGCCGATGTACGCCATCCGCAAGGTGCCGTCGCTGCGCCAGTATGCGGGCCGCGTCTCGAATGTGTTCGTGGTGCTGATCGGGCTGATCACGCTGTCGGCTATTGCGTTCTCGCTGAGCAATTGAGTGCCTCGCTGCACTGACCGCTTACCAAGGTTTGTGCAGCCGTTCAACTCTAGTTCTGTCAGGTGACATCGTTCGCCTCTTGGCACTATCGTTTTTCCCTGTGTTGCGCACGTAGCCAGACGGGAGCGACGATGTGAAAAATTACGATCAATTGGTGTCGGTGAATTTTCAGGGTGTGGTGGTGGTGTTCGGTCGCGATATCGATCCCATGCACCGCGACATCCATTTCAACGTCCTGGCCGAAAACACCTACAGTGGTGATGACAATCTGGACTGGGTCGGTTTCAGCCCACTGACGTTCACCGACCAGGTGCGTCAGGTGGGGATGAACCTGATTACCCTGAAAGTCGCCGGCAGTACCCTGCAACCGAGCACCGAGTGCTTTCGCGTCATCACCGACCAGCAGTACCTGTGCGTCGTGCAGCAGTCGGCACACGGGACGCTTTACGTGCATCGTTTTCGCCTGGTCAAGCGCCTGTCCGCGGACAATCAGGACGTGACGCTGTACTTTCTCGAACCGGCCTGGGAAGCCCGCTACTCGCGCAGCGCCAAGGAGGACGTGGCCGCCGACAAAGCGGACAAGCAGGATTACCTGAACCCCGACGGGGTGCCGTTTGTGGAGCCGGCCATCGAGCTGTCGATGATCGACGGGGTAAAAGAGGGCAAGTTCGAGGTGCTGTTGCTGCCGATCTCCGGCGACAGCCAGCTGGCCTGGCAGTTCATCGTGCCAGGCGAGTCGAATGTTGTGCGGCTATTCAATTTCCCCGCCAGCGAAAACGGCCTGTTCGACATCACCGGCAAGGTCCTCGATGACGACTTGCGCATTGCGCCAGACAGCATTTTCCATGTGAGCGCCACCGCCACCGGGCAGCCGCTGCCCGTTGTCCAACCGCCACGTGCGGCTACCTATGTCAAGCATGAGCGGGTGGTGCAGGCCGATGGTTCCAGCCTGGGGGTGCGCCGTGCGATGCGCTGCCTGATCACCCTGACCGTACCTGCCAGCGGCAACGGCACCGCAACCGTGGTTATCGACAGCGCAGTGTCAACGAGCGGGGGCCTGGCGCAGATCCAGGGCGTCTTGCATGCCAGTGCCATCGTACCGGCGGCCTTCGACCTGCGCTTTGACGGTGTGTCGAGCCTGGTGCTGGCGCCAGGGGTGGCGGTGTCTGGCAGCTTCGAGTTCGACATGCTGCTGAGTGCCGCGCGGTTGGGTGACGACGTGCAGGTGCTGGGGGGCGACCCGCAGACCGATGTGGGCAAGCTGGCACCGTTTGTCCACATTGTGGATGGCGACAAGATTGAAGTCGGGTTTGGCAATGGCACCCAGCGGGTGGCATGCCGCACCTTGCACCAGGTGCTGTTCAAGGATGTGTGGACGCAGATTCACATCGCCTACACCGGGCCGGGCGCCAACACCTTCACCATCAAGGTCAACGGTTCGGCGGTGGCACTGACACCTGTGCAGACCGCAGCAGGGCCTGTGAATACACCGATCAACCAGGTCGGCGCCTCCAGCAACGGTTTTGCCGGTGCCTTGAAAACGCTGCGCATCAAGGTGGGCACCCAGCAAAAGGTCGCACTGGCCTGTGAGAGCATCGATTACAGCGTGGTGCCGCCGACCACCCCCAACGATGCCGACCCCGCCATCGGCGTGCGGGTCATTGGCCCCTACCTGCGCGCTTCGGCCTCGCCGGTCGACAGCAACATGAGTGGCACGTTCTACTACGACAGCCATGGCCTGACCTACTACGTGGGCCTTGCCGGGTTCATCCAGCCCAAGGCTGCTGCCCACCTGCTTGACGCTTCGGATGCCTTGCTGCACTTGTACTATCAGGGCGAGCAGGACCGCCTGTGTGTCGCGCAGTACTCCACCGAAGCCGCTCGGGCCACTTTTACCGTGGACTGGAGCACCGGTTGGCAGGCCGCAGCGGCGAATGCCATGACGGCGGCGCAGGAGCTTGCGACTGGGCATTATCGTGGCTGGGCAAGCGATCAGTGGGTGCCTGTCGGCAGGCGGCTGGTAGTCGCCCCGGATGCGGTTCAGAGCGGGTTCATGAATTTTGTCGCGCACCGCGTCGGCACCTACATGAACGCTGCGCGGATCACGGTAGAGCCCTCTACCGTATCGCCGTTGTGGTGCGACATCGTCGTTGATCTTCCCGCCGGCATGGGTACGGAGACCTGGCGCGGCCTGCCACGTGATGTCAGCAGTCTGTCGAAGATCTGGAATGGCGCAGGTTCCAACAACCCCGACGACATGCACGCGCTGGGCAATAGCCAACCCTATTTCGACTATGCCGCAAAGATTGCGGCGGTGATGGTACCGGCGCGCCAGGATGGCAACGGCTGCTACTACCTGTTTACCTCGGTGGCGCGATTGCCTGTACCGCTGAAGTCGGTCGAAGTCCAAGCCGGTAGCAGCGACGACTTCGTCACCATCACGCTGACCAACGCAGCCCCTGCACATTGGCCACAGGCGCAGTCGCTGGTGCAGGTGTGGGAGCAGGTGCCGACCAGTTCCAGCCTGCTGGTGCAGGTATTCAACGGCAATGCGCCGCGCTACGCCTACGAGACAGTCACCACCCCCGGTACACGGGTCTACGGTGTGCCGATGAGCCAGGGGCTGGAAGAACTGCAGGCCGGGCACGTCCTGCTGTTTGTGCTCGACAGCCTGTCGGCGTTTGATCTGTCGATCAGCGACGGCAGTACTGCGATGTTGTGCAATGTGCTGATCAACGGCACCCGCCTGTCAGATGTATCGCGACATCAGGCGCAGTTTGTCGCAACGCTCAATGGCGACGATCCTGATTACGCCTACCCGGCCACCTATACCGACAGCCTGCCCACTACGATGTTTGCCCTGGGCAACGGCCTCAGCTCGCACGTCGTCAATCACACCGGTGCACTTGAACAGGGGGGGGCACTGGCATACGCCCAGCTGATTCGGGTGCTGTTCCAGGGCAAGGCGGACGGCGCCAGGTCGATGGCTCTGCTGCCACAGACCCCTGCGGCGATCTTGCAGGGCGCCACGCTGTCGGTTGATGGTGAGGTGCGGGTACTTGCCGGTTCGTCATCGTTCTCGGCACTGGTCGACACTCCGCCAACCGATGGTGGCGTGGGCCGCCTTGGCGATACCTCCGGCTTTGTCGAAGGGCACGCGCCGATCCTCACCCCAGGGGTCAACGGTGGCTGGATGCCGCCAGCACCGCGCAGCAGCCTGGCGTTCAATACGGGTACCACGCGTACCGGCCATGTGAAGTTCAACATCGACCGCAACTTTTCCCCGGCCAATCGCCTGGCCATCGACTCCGATCAGACCCTGCAGGCGTGGGTGTGGCCAGATGAGCAGATCGACAGTGGATACGCACGTGCACTGAGCTGCAACATCGCGGGCAACTATGAGCATCCCGACCTGGAGCTCAAGTACCTGCTCGGGGTGCGTCAGCTGCCGGCCCTGGTGATGGGGACCAACAGCTTCTTCACCAGCTCGGTAACCTTCCAGCCACCGGCCCTGACGGTACAGATCTATGTGTACATGCCCGCCACGCTGGTCAGTGGTGCCGTGCTCAACGTTGCCGAAGTCGGTGGCAGCCTTGAGTACCTGGCACTGACGGTAGCAACCAATGGCAAGGCCCGTTTCACATTTCGCCGCTCGATGGCCACGCTCGATTCGGCTCAGCCCTTGCCGCTCAATCGCTGGTCGTGCCTGACGCTGGTGGTGGCCGGTGCGCACACGGATGCGCAGGTCACCTGCAAGCTGTTCGTCGACGCCGGCACACCGGTTACAGGCACTGCGGCCAACACCTTCGACGGCAGGCTCGGCGCGCTGACCGTCGGCTCCAAGCTCGGTGGCAGCCTGGCAACCCGAATCAACGGTGTGGCGTTCTGGCAGCGCGCATTGCGCGACGATGAGGTGGTGCGCAGCCACGGGTTCGGTTTTTCCAACCACGACACCTTGCTGGGGTTGCGCTGGAACCTGACCGAAGGTACCGGCAGGCAGATAACCAACGCTGCAGTGACCGGCACAGAGCACGACGCGCTGCTGACCAACCCGCTCAGTACACCCTGGGACGCGAAGGGCGTACTGAGGGAGCCGTTTGTGGGCCGCAACGACCTGATTGTAGGCACCGACCAGTTGATCAAAGGCTGGAGCCACATAAGCATGGTGTCGCGCCAGGGCCATGCGTTGGCCCTGAGCGATCAGCACCATGGCAGTGTGAACGAGGCCGCAGCATTCAGCCTGGTCAACGAGTTCACGCTGGAGGCCTGGGTCGCCCCGGCGGTACTCAACCGCAAGCAGGTCATTGTCGAAAAGAAGGGCGCCTATTCGCTGTACATCAACAGCCTGGGCGACGTCTGCCTGACCGTGCACCTGGACAGCCCATCACGTTCAACCAGCTTCGCCCATGAGGTGCGGTTTCGCCTGGCCAGTGGTACGACCAGCCATGTCGTGGCGCAAGTGCACTGCGGTGGCGTCAAGCAGCAAGCCGATGCTCAGGAGCCGGTCGAGAGCCGCTATTTCGTGCATGCCGAATTGTTCGTCAATGGCGAATCGGTGCAGATCAATCGCCAGGACGATCTTCTCGATGCGGTGGTGGTCAAGGCGGGTGAATCCACTCTGTATGTGGGATGCAGTGATCGCGATACCTTTCACTTCGAGGGCCTGCTGTCGCATGTGCGCGTGTGGAGCCGGGTACTGCATGCCGCAGAAATCTTGCGAACTGCGCAGTTTCGGCTTACGCCGACGGACCATGAAGGTCTGGTGGCGGGCTGGGACTTTGATGAAATGGCCGGGGAGATAGCCGCCGACCTGACCGGCACACATCCTCTGCAACTGACCGGCAATCAGTTATGGGCGATCTGGCCGGACGTGGCGCAGGCCGAGCTGCTGATCGATGGCCAGCCGGTCCCGCCCAAGCGTCTGACCGTGGCGCAGGTCGGAGGGTATCAGGATCGCCAGTTCACGATGGGTGGGGTGCTTCGCGGTTCCACGCTGGAATGTTCTTACAGCGGCCGGCTGGATGAGGTGCGGATGTTCAGCGCGCGCCTGACCTGGCAACAGATACGCGAGACCATCAACAGCCCGCTCCACGGCCGTGAAAACTGGCTGGCGGCGCATTGGGACATGCAGGCCGGATCGGGGCCGACCCTGTTCGATGCCAGTGGGCATGGCAACAATGGCGCGATGTCGCCCGCCACGGCCGCCGCACCGGCCTGGGCCAACCCCGGTGCGCCGATCCAGAACGAGGCGCAGTATGTGTTCAACGTGCTGGGAACGGCGTTGGGCCTTGATTTCGTGCTGATCGACGGAGCCCCTACGGTGGTCGAGTATGGCAACACCCAGGAGGATGCCTACGCCAATCGTTTCAGCGTGATGAAGCGTGCCTATGCCTATCCCACCGCCTATGACGGCACGGCGTTGCGCGCAGGCTACAAGGTCAGCGACCTGGAGACGATCTACGTCGGCCAGGTGCAGAGCAAGCCCACCTTGATCGGGGTCATCGAGGGCGGCCCACCGATCCCCAGTGAAAATCAGACCCTGGCCTTCTGGGAAAATGATCGAGGTGGGCCAGCACGCCTGTATGACGGTTTCTGCAGCGTGGCCTACACCGAGAGCGACTCGAAGGTCTGGTCGTTCAAGGGCAGCCAGAGCAAGATGTTCAAGATCGACACCAGCACCAAGGCGGGTGGGCTGATAAAGGGAGAGGTGGGCATATCGGTTGGCTTCGGTGCCGAGGCCACGACCGTACTGTTGAAGGCGGAGGGCAAGATAGGCGTCAAATACGCCGACTCGCGCACCGAAGCCACTACGCAGGAGGTGCAGAGCACACACAGCAGCAACCTCTATCTATCGACGTCGATGAGGCCAACAGGTCACTGGGAACCGGAGAACGCGATACTCAACCCGGTGGTGGGGCGACGCTTCGTACCCAACAACGCAGGGATGGCACTGGTGAAATCCTCAGTGGCCGACCTCTACATGCTCGCCCTCAAGGGGACGCAGACGCCGGTGGCATACCAGTTGCAGCCCAACACCGATATCCCCGTCGACACCAACATACTGATATTCCCGATCAACCCCAACTACATCAAGAACGGCACGCTGGATGGCAAGGTCGGGCTGGTCAACGATCTCAATTACCCAGAGGCCAATGAAACGCGCGGCAGTTACTTCAAGCCAGTGGAGGCATATCGCACCAAACAGCTGATCGAAAAGCGCGAGGCATCGTTGAAAGCCTATTACGAGCAGTTCGACCTGACGCAATACGATGACAAGGAACAGCTGGGGCTGTTGAAATCGAAAATCGCCGAAAACCCTGCCTATGACTTTGCCGGTACCAGCAACCTGCGCAGCCTGTGCAACACCTATGTCTGGACGGCCGACGGAGGCCTGCACAGCCAGGAACACAGCGTGGCCAACAGCTACTCGGAGACCTATGTGGCCGGCAAGACGTTTACCTTGGCCGGCGGCCCTGATGTCAGGGCCGAGGCAGGTTCGCCAGGCGGTGGGCTGTTCACGGAACACGATACGATGATTGGCGAAACCTGGACCATGACGGCCACTCGAAGTGCTACCAGCAGTACGGGGTTCAGCCTGGAGTGCGATGTGTCACCCACCGGGTTCCTGGCCGCGCCGATCATGTCCACCGCTGCCGATGGCCGCCTGCAGCTGGATGGCTATCAAAGCAGCGCTGCCCCCGGCAAGGTCGATGGCTACCGCTACATGTCATTTCTGCTGTCGCCGAATGCCGAGAACTTCACTGCATTGGCAGGTGTGATCGAGCCCAACTGGCTCAACAACTCCACCACCGCGGCGGCGGCCGCCATGCGCGAAGCCTTGAGTACCCCAAGCAAGCCCTGGCGCGTGCTGTACCGCACCACCTATGTCAGCCGCGTGCCTGCGCCGTTCCAGCCGGTCAAGGACGACAGCCAGGTGCCCAGGATCAGCCCACCCCCGAACCTGGCCGCCAACCGCTGGCTGGTGTTGCTGATCGAGCATCAGCTGGGCATCGCCAACCCGACCCAGTTGCAGATCGCTACGGCTATCGACGCGGTGCTGGGCCCGCCCGGCGCGGAGCCTGGCCTGCTGCGCGAGTTGATCCCGTGGTGGGCCACCTACTACGCGGCGGCGAGCGTGTACGGCAACCCCGAGTTCCTGGAGCTGGCCCAGTTGCGCCTGGACCTGCTCGAGTACATGGCCAGCAAGTTCGAGGCCGACAACTATCCCGCTTAACTGACGGGCCCTTGCCCAAGGAGAACCGCGATGCCAATGGATACCGACCTGACCCTGACGGGCGTGCAGCTCGACAACCCCTCAGGGGCTCTGCAGACAGGCTATCGCATCAGTACCGAACACACGGACGGTGCCTCGTTCAGTATTGTCCATCTGCACCGCGAGAAGGGCGCGCAGGATTCACCAGGCATTATCGTGAAGGCGCGTTACAGCCAACGGATCAAGCTCGACGAGCTGAACCTGGACCTGCGCTGTACCGCGTTGGCCGAGGGCACCCAGATAGGCGTGCGCAGCAGCACGGTGACGGCGCTAGAGATACCGCGGCAGTCGGTTCAGGGCAGCAAGGTGATCGGCGCAATCGCCAGGCAGGTCGCCGACCTGACGACGAACATCGAGTTGTACTTGCAGCCCGGCAGGCTGGACACCCAGACCCCGGATGCGGCAGTCAGCATCGAATTCTCGACCATCGAAAGCCCCAAGGCACCGGTACGCAAGACCGTTCTGCACAAAATTCAGATCCGTTTCTCGAGTTGACTCCTCAGGAGCACGTGACATGGCCAAATGGACCGGTATCACCCTGCGCAATTCACTGGGGGAGGCGGGCGAGGTGCCACGCCCCAAAAGCTGGTACTCCCCTGACATCATCGTCAATGGCACCGAGCCCCTGCCGCGGCCCGGGATACTCACCGAGCAGGCGTACTACGACGCGCTGCAAAGCAAGCCTATGGTCGCCGAACAGCCCAACTACATCTACGTGCGTGGCAAAAACTTCACCGACAGCGACCAGGCCGGTCAATGGAAACTGTTCTGGGCGCCGGTCAATATCCTGCTCTACCCGAGCAAATGGATGGGTAACCAGTTGCGCGACTCTACCTCGAACCTGACCCCTGCGCTGGACATCCGGGCGGGCGAGATCGGTGCCACGCTGGACGCGTTTGTCTGGGTGCCACCGGCGCAAGATCCGCACTGCTGCCTGGTCGCCATGGCGCTGACGCCGGGGCACGATGACGCGGTAATGGAGAACGAAGGCATCGTTGACCTGTGTGAATACAACATCAATAACGCGCATTTCGCGCAGCGCAACGTAAACCTGGTGGATGGCGATCGACCCTCTGTGGTCGACAAGGCCGGTTATGACCATGGTATCGAGGCCAGTACGGTCGACCTGATGATGCTGTTCAGCAACCTGCCCAAGGGCAGCCGGTTCACCATCGCTTCGGGAACGCCACTCAACGGCCAAACCCTGACTGACAGTTTCGAGAATTCGACGGACAACAACCACAAGCGCGGCTGGCCTGGCCTCGAGATTCCAGCCAACTGGACCACACTGTTTTCCTACACCTTGACCCTGGGCAACGATTGGACCGGCATCCCCGAGGGGGCGATACCTGAGCTGACCCTGCGTGCCGAGCTGGTGATGGAGGAGGGCCACAGGCTGTATAAATATGGCGAACCGGCGCTTGACCTTGCCGGCAACCCTCGGCTGGATGCGCGCATGGCGCCGGTGCGCGTGCTGGTGGCGGGCAACGTGGTCACGCGCTACCTGAACGCGCGGCGCAAGCCCTCCGGCTGGTCGCTCGCGTCGATGAGAGCAGGATTGCAGGCGTCCTGGCAGCAGCGTGGAGCGCGCCTCTTCGGGCGCGTCGAAAGCGCGACCCAATGGAATGGCATCACCATTCGCAATCACTTGAACGAAAAGGGCGAAGTGCCACGCACGCAGGCCTATCATTCACCGGATATCGTCGTGAGCCCCCTGGTGCCGCTGGAGCGGCCTGCGGAGCTCGCGAACGAGGTCAATTATGCAAGGCAGAACACCCGCCCAGTGAGGGTAGGGCAGCACAACTTTCTGTACGTCAGGGGTAAAAACCACACCGACCAGGACCTGAGCGGGCATTGGAACCTGTATTGGTCCGAGCCCAATATCCTCTTGTATCCAAAGCTGTGGGCGCACAACAAGCTGGCCAACGGTGCAGGCAACAGTGCGCCCCCGTTCGCGATCAAGGCCGGGGAGATCGGCGTCAGCGAGGACGCCTTTGTCTGGGTCCCGCCGCCGGCCAAAGACCATTACTGCCTGATTGCCCTGGCGGTGACAGACGATCACGGGGACGAACTCACCAGGATCTCGCAGATCAAGGATTTGGTCGCCTACATCGCGCAACACCCGCATATCGGCCAGAACAACCTGTACGTGGTGGAGGGTAATCAGCCCAGCGTAGCCGGCAAGGCCTATTACGACCAAGGTGATGAGGCCGCGAGGATCGACCTGGCCGTGCTGTTCGAGAACCTGCCCAAAGGCAGTTCGTACACTGTGTCGGTCGGTACACCGGTCAACGGGCAGACGCTGATTCATCGTGAGAGCACTACGTCCAGCGCCAACTTCAAGTACGCCTGGGTCGATCTCGACATGCCGGCCGGTTGGGAGGGCTACCTGAACTTCGAACTGACCTTCGGCAGTGACTGGTCGGGCATCCCTTCGGGTGCGCAGCCCAAGGTGACCTTGCGTGGCGAGCTGATACAGGACAGCAAGGATTCGCTCTATCACCTTGGCCGTGTTGCCGACCCGGGCATCGATGGCGTCCCACGGCTGGATAGACACCGGGCGCCGGTCAAGGCGATCATTGCCGGCAGCGTGACCACGCTGTTCACGCGCACAGCGCCCTGAACCCTCAGGGTGTCGCTGCGGCGCAAGTGCCACGCCCGGCAGCAGCGGTGCGCGCAATCACGCTGGCCAGTTGCGCG
Organism: Pseudomonas aegrilactucae; assembly: GCF_019168305.1. Taxonomy (GTDB): domain Bacteria; phylum Pseudomonadota; class Gammaproteobacteria; order Pseudomonadales; family Pseudomonadaceae; genus Aquipseudomonas; species Aquipseudomonas aegrilactucae. The sequence continues at coordinate 36,350 of NZ_JAHTBI010000026.1, read as the reverse complement.
ATATTGCGTTGCTGTGCGGCCACCAGCTCGGGCAGGCCGGCTCCGGCGGGCGTACGTAGCACGCTATGACAGCGCAGCGCGGGTTCGCCACCCTGAGGGCTGATCGCGCGCAGGCGCCAGCGTGCCTCGAGCAAGGCGTATTGGCCTGGCACCGAGTCGAAGCGCTGCACCTCCAGGCGCAGCCCCATGACCCGCTGGGCGTTGCTGCCGAGCTGGCCGCTCAGGGCGCTGCGCACCTCGTCTACCAGAGTGGAGCCCCACCATTCGCTTTCCAGCACCACCAGTGCGCTGTCGCTCTGGCGCACCACGATCTGCGCGCGGTCGACCTGGGGCGGTACGCTGAGGAACTCGATGCGCACGTCGACGGCACCGGTGGCGGGGGGCGGCTGCGCCGGCACCAGCGTGTGGTAGTGCACCGGGTCACCCCGGCAGGCCGCCAGCAGCAGGGCCAGGCCGAGCAGTGCGGGTTTGAACAGAGTGGGCATGGTCCGGGCTCCTGCGCTCATTGAGATGAAGAAGGTTGCAAGGCATCGGCGGGCGCATTCTCGGGCCGGCCGCGCAACAGCGATTCAGGGTTGCGCTTGAGGTAGTCGGCCAGCTCGCGCATCGAGCGGGTCATGCGCCCCAGGTCGTCCAGGGTCTGCGACAACTGTTCACGCTGTGGCGAGTCGTCGGCCAGTGTCGCGTTGGCCGACTTGAGCGTGGCGCTCATGTCCTGCAAGGTGGTGTCGATACTCGGCAGGGTCTTGCCGTTGAACTGCCTGAGGGCCTTGCGCAGTTCCACCAGGTTGCCGTCCAGGTTGGCGGCGATGCGCTCGATGGGCAGCTTGTTGATCTTCTCGACCATGGCCTGGAACTGCTCCTGCAGTTGCTCCAGGCTGCTGGGCAGGGTCGGGATGGTGACGGGGCGGGCGCTGGGGTCGAAGGCCACCTTGGGCGCCTTGGGGTAGAAGTCCAGGGCGATGTACAGCTGCCCGGTCAGCAGGTTGCCGCTGCGCGCCTGGGCGCGCAGCCCGTTGTCGATGAACGTGCCCATCAGGCGGATTCCGGCCTGTTCGTCATCGGGGTTGTGGTTCAGCGCCTTGAGCATCTTGGTGTGGGCCTGGCCCAGGCGTTGCGGGTAGATGACGATGCCGACATTGACCGGAAAAGTGCGGGTCTTGGGGTCGAAGTCCAGGTTGATGCCCACCACCCGGCCGAACTCCATGCCGAGGAACTCCACTGGTGCGCCCACCCTGAGCCCGCGCAAGGCCTGGTCGAAGCGCAGCGCCAGGTACTGTGCCTTGCCGTTGGGCGGGGCGAGGGCGGCGGCGCGATCGTCGAACAGTTCGAAGGTCTTGTCTTCGGCGGCGGCGGTGTCGTCGGGGCTGTAGTCCGGGGCCCGGAACGCCACGCCGCCGACCATCAGCGACGACAGCGATTCGGTACGCAGCGCAAAGCCGTTGGCGCCCACCTCGACGTCCACGCCACTGGCATTCCAGAACCGCGTGTTGTCGGTGACGAAGGCATCGTTGGGGGCATGCACGAATACCTCGACATTGACCCCCTTTCCATCGGTATCCAGGGCATACGACACCACCTGCCCGACCTGGATCTTGCGGTAGTACACCGGTGAACCGATGCCCAGCGAGCCCAGGTCGGAGGCATGCAGGTTGAAGCGCTTGCCGGGCTCGCCATAGGTGATCGGCGGCGGTGCCTCAAGGCCGGTGAAGGTCTTGGCACGGGCGTCCGACTGCCCGGCATCGGCGCCGATGAAGTCGCCCGAAAACAGCGTATCGATCCCCGACACCCCGCCGGCGCCGATGCGCGGACGCACCACCCAGAACAGCGAGTCCTGGCGGGTGAAGTTCTCGGCCTGCTTGACCAGCTTGACCGTGGCGGTGACGCTCTTCTGGTCCGCGCTGAGCTCCACCGCGCTGACCTGGCCGATCACCACGTTGCGGTACTTCACCGCCGTCTTGTTCGCCTCGAGGCCCTGGCCGGTCTTGAACGTGATCTGGATGGTCGGGCCTTCCTGCAGCCAGCTGTGCACCACCAGCGACATCCCTACCAGTACCGCCACGATCGGTACGATCCATACCAGTGACACGCTGAAGCGCCGGGTCTTGATGGCCGGACGGCCGGGTGGCGGCCCGCCCTGATAGCTGTCATCGCTCATGCGCAGGCTCCTTGGTAGTGGGGGCTTCCCAGATCAGGCGGGGGTCGAAGCTCATGGCCGCGAGCATGGTGAACACCACCACCATGCCGAAAAACAGGATGCCCAGGCGCGGCTCGATGTCGCCCAGCGCCTGGAACTTCACCAGCGCGGCCACCAGTGCCACCACGATCACGTCGAGCATCGACCAGTAGCCGATCAGCTCGACGAAGCGAAACAGCTTCGAGCGCTCGCGCTGCGCCCAGGTGCTGCGCCGCTGCACGCTGACCAGCAGCAGGCCGAGGGCGACGAACTTGGTCGCCGGTACCGCGATGCTGGCCACGAAGATGATCGTGGCGATATCCCAGGCGCCATGCGCCCAGAACTCCAGCACGCCGCTCATGATGGTGCTGTCGGCGCCCGCGCCGAATAGCGCCGTGTTCATCACCGGCAGCAGGTTGGCGGGGATGTAGAACACCAGGGCGGCAATCAGGTAGGCCCAGGTGCGCGCCAGCGAATCGGGTTTGCGTGGGTGCAGCGGTGCACCGCAGCGTTCGCACTGGTGCGGCCGTTCGCGGTTGTCGCAGGCCAGGCCACAGGCGTGGCACAGCACCAGGCCGAGGTCGCTGGCCAGTGTCGGCGTACTCATGGCAGTTGGCTCCACAGGTCGCGGATGTCGCGCCCGGCCAGGCGAATCATCAGCAGGCTGAGCGCAGCCAGGGCAATCAGGCCGATGCCGGGCAGCACATCGAGCAGCCCGGCCAGCTTGAACACCGCCACCATCGCACCCAGCAGGCACACCTCGAGCATGCTCCAGGGGCGCAGGGTCTCGAGCCAGCGCATGCACAGGTGAAAGGCCGGTGAGCGGCGCCGCGCCAGCGCGTGCAACAGTACCCACACCAGCAACAGCAACTGGAACATCGGCGCGATGATGATCGAGATGGCCGCCACCAGAGCGATAAAGGTAATGGGGCCGTCGGCCAGCGCCTTGACCGAATCCCACAGCGTGGCGCTGTTGTGCAGGCCTTGCAGGCTGATGCTCATCACCGGGTAGAAGTTGGCGAACAGCCACAGGATCGCTGCGGTCAGGCTCAGCGCCAGTCGCTGCTGCACGCTCAGGCCGTTATAGCGCTGCAGCACTGCGCCGCAACGCAGGCACAGCGCTTTCTGGTGTTTGGCGAGTTCGACCTTTTCATACACGCAGTCGCAGTGCTCGCAGATGATCAACCGATCGGTGCTGGCCACGCTTTGCACTCGCAACAGGGACTAGCTCAATATAGAAGCGCATGGCGATTGAGCAAATCGGGCGGTGCAAGGCGTACGCGGGGCATGGTCTATGCTTGAACCTTTTCCCCTAGTACGGCGCCACGCCAGGAGGACTGCTCATGCCTACCCGTCGTCACTTTCTCGCCGGCACCGCCGCGCTGGCCGCAGGCTTGGGCCTGATGCTTGCCAGCCCCCACGTGCGTGCGCAGCCTGGGGCTGCGCTGCTCACACGCAAGGTCCCGTCCACCGGCGAGGCGCTGCCGGTGATCGGCGCGGGCACCTCGGGCAGCTTCGAGGTCACGGCCGGTTCCGCCGAGTACCAGCAGCTCAGGCAGGTGCTGCAGGTGTTCTTCGACGGCGGCGGCCGGGTCATCGATACCTCGCCCAACTATGGCGGTGCCGACGCCGTCCTTGGCCAGTTGCTGGAGGAGGGCGGCTGGCGTGAGCATACCTTTCTGGCCAGCAAGATCGCCGCCGACAGCCAGGCAGCCGCCCAGGCGCAATGGGCGGGCACCCTGCGTGACCTGCGTACCGACAAGGTCGACCTGCTGCAGGTCCACAACCTGCGCGACTGGCAGCGGCAGTTGCCCTACGCCCGTGAACTCAAGGCGCAAGGCAAGACCCGCTACGTCGGTGTGACCCACTACACCGACAGCGGGCTGGCGGAGCTTGAGCGTATTGTGCGCAGCGAGAAGCTGGACTTCATCCAGATCCACTACTCGGTGAATGCACCCGATGCTGCACGCCGCGTGCTGCCGCTGGCGCTGGACAACGGCGTGGCGGTGCTGATCAACCGCGCCTTCGATGACGGCCGCCTGTTCGCCAGGGTCAAGGGGCAGGCGCTGCCTGGTTGGGCGACTGAAGCGGGCATCGGCAGTTGGGCGCAGCTGTTCCTCAAGTTCGCCATCAGCCACCCGGCGGTGACCACCGTGATTCCCGCCACCAGCCGCCCTGATCGCCAACTCGACCAGCTCAAGGCCGGCACTGGCGCGTTGCTCGATGCGGCGCAGCAGCGGGCCCTGATCAAGCTGTTTGCCTGATGCGCCTGCTGGCGCGGCTGTTCACGTTTCACGAGGATGAGACCCCGGCGGTGGCGGGTGGGCTCGCATTGTTCTTCCTGCTGTTTGCCGGCTACTTCATGCTGCGCCCGGTGCGCGAGACCATGGGCGTGGCGGGTGGGGTGGACAACCTGCAGTGGCTGTTCACCGGCACCTTCGTGGTCACCTTGCTGGCCTTGCCGCTGTTCGGCTGGGTGGTGGCGCGGGCCCGGCGCCGGCGTATCCTGCCCTGGACCTACGGCTTTCTGGCCAGCAACCTGCTGGCGTTCGCCCTGGTGTTTGCGGTGCAGCCAGACAACCTGTGGGTGGCGCGGGCGTTCTATATCTGGTTGTCGGTATTCAACCTGCTGAGCATCTCGCTGGCCTGGAGTGTGCTGGCCGACCTGTTCAGCGTGGAGCAGGCCAAGCGCCTGTTCGGCCTGCTGGCGGCCGGTGCGAGCCTGGGCGGGTTGGTGGGGCCGATACTGGGCACCGTGCTGGTGGGCGTGATCGGGCATGCGGGGCTGGTGTTGCTGGCCACGCTGTGCCTGCTGGGCAGCATTGGCGCGGCGGCGTACCTGCAACGTTGGCGCGACCATGACCCGCTGCCGGCCGAGGTGCAGCACCCACGCTCAAGGCCACTGGGTGGCAACCCGTTCGCCGGCGCTGGCGAGGTGCTGCGTTCGCCCTATCTGTTGATGCTGGCATTGTTCGTGGTGCTGCTGGCCAGCATCAGCACATTCCTGTACTTCGAGCAGGCGCGGCTGGTGGCGCAGACCTTTGCCGACCGCACCCGGCAAACCCAGGTGTTCGGCCTGATCGACACGGTGGTGCAGGCGCTGGCGATTCTCACGCAGCTGTTTCTTACCGGGCGAATTGCGCGGCGCATGGGGGTGGGTGTGTTGCTGGTGGCGGTGCCGCTGGTGATGGTGGCCGGTTTCCTGTGGTTGGCCCTGGCCCCGGTGTTTGCGGTATTCGTGGTGGTGATGGTGGTGCGCCGGGCGGGCGAGTATGCGCTGGTGCGCCCTGGGCGCGAGATGCTGTACACGGTGTTGCCGGCAGAGCAGAAGTACCGCGCCAAGAACTTCATCGACACGGTGGTCTATCGGGGCGGCGATGCGCTCAGTGGCTGGGTCAAGCGCGGGCTGGATGTGCTGGGAGAGCATCCGCAGCTGGCGATGCTGATCGGGGCGGGGATAGCGTTGGGCTGGGCGGCTACCGGTGGCTGGCTGGGGAGGCGGCAGCGGCGGTTGGAGGAGCAAGGCTAGACCGCGGTGGCGCCTGCGCCGGCTGTGCCGGCGCAGGCGCCAGTACGCTCAATCGAGCACTGTCGCCCGCACCGGACTGCGGCTCACCCACCACCCGAACCCCGCCGCCGTAAAGAACATGATCAGGCTGTACAACGCCGCCGGGATGGCCATGGTCGAGTTGTTCAGCAAGGTCGGGCTCAACGCCAGCGCAATCGCCAGGGTACCGTTGTGAATGCCGATCTCCATGCCGATCGCGATCGCCTGGCGTTTCGGGATCTTCAACAAGCGCGGCACCCAGTAGCCCAACATCAGGCTCAACAGGTTGAACAGCAACGCCGCCGCGCCCACCAACGGGGCGTACTCGACCACGGTCTGCCAGTCTTTCATCAGCGCCAGTATCACCGTGCCCGCCAGAAACAGCGCCGCCACGATCTTCATCGGCTTTTCCATGCGTGCAGCAAACGCAGGCGTCAGCCGGCGTACCAGCATGCCCAGGGTCACGGGCACCAGCACGATGGCAAACACCTGCAGCACCTTGGCAAATTGCAACGGGATGGCCTGGTCGGCCTCCATGAAATACACCAGCGACAGATTGACCAGCAACGGCATGGTCAGGATCGCGATCAGCGAGTTCACCGCCGTCAGCGTGATGTTCAGCGCCACATCACCGTGGGCCAGGTGGCTGAACAGGTTGGCGGTGGTGCCTCCAGGCGAAGCCGCCAGCAGCATCAGGCCCACCGCCAGCGCCGGCGCCAGGCCAAAACCGTTGGCGATCAGAAAGCAGATGAACGGCAGCAGCAGGATCTGGCACACCAACCCGATCACCACCGGCCTGGGGTACTTCACCACCCGGGCAAAGTCGGCCAGGGTCAGCGATAACCCCAGGCCGAACATGATGATGCCCAGCGCGACGGGCAGAAACGCGGTGAGTAGCGGCGATGCAGTCATGGCGGGACACTCGCAAAAGGGATGCGGGCGAGTCTAGGCCAGGAACCGGCGCGGCGCAGCGGGCCAAAGGCCATCGATACACATTGTTACCAAAAGGTGCGCGGTGCCTCTGGGGGGCGCGTTTCGCACTGTTTTGGGGCGTTCTGGCAAGGGCGCACGTACGTCCACAGGCGTGCGAGGGGTTTAATTCGCGGTTTGCCGGGCATTGGGCACAACGCTTGCTAAAGTTTGTGCAAGGCCCGGGTAGTGGACGACAGCAGCCAATTAGAACAAGCCGTTGTGAACACGGCGAGGAGTGGGGTATGTCCCGAGCTTTTTTCAATGAGATGTACGATGCCGCGGGGCAATGCCGCCCGCACTATCGGGAGTTTGCACGCTGGTTGGCGGACACACCTCTGCAATTGCTGGAGCAGCGCCGTCGCGAAGCCGACCTGCTGTTCCATCGCGCCGGTATCACCTTCACTCTGTACGGGGACGAGCAGGGCACAGAGCGCCTGATCCCCTTCGACATCATCCCGCGCAGCATCAAGGCCAGCGAATGGCAGGTGATCGAACGCGGCTGCGTGCAGCGGGTGCAGGCACTGAACATGTTCCTGGCCGACATCTACCACGAGCAGCGCATTCTCAAGGCCGGGATCATTCCGGCCGAGCAGGTGCTGGCCAACGAGGGCTACCAGGTGGCCATGCGCGGCCTGGGGCTGCACCGCGGCATCTATGCGCACATTGCCGGGGTCGACCTGGTGCGCGATGGCGATGGCAGCTACTACGTGCTCGAGGACAACCTGCGCACCCCCAGCGGGGTGAGCTACATGCTCGAAGACCGCAAGATGATGATGCGCCTGTTCCCCGAGCTGTTTGCCGCCCAGCGTATCGCGCCGATCGACCACTACCCCAACCTGCTGCTCGACACCCTCAAGAGCGCCAGCCCGCTGGACAACCCCACCGTGGTGGTGATGACGCCTGGGCGCTTCAACAGTGCCTATTTCGAACACGCTTTCCTGGCCCGCGAAATGGGCGTGGAGCTGGTGGAGGGCGCCGACCTGTTCGTGCGCGACGACCGCGTGTTCATGCGCACGACGTGCGGCCCGCAAGCGGTGGATGTGATCTATCGCCGGCTCGATGATGCCTACCTCGACCCGCTGACCTTCAATGCCGATTCGATGCTCGGCGTGCCCGGCCTGATCGCCGCCTACCGCCTGGGCAACGTGGTGCTGGCCAATGCGGTGGGCACCGGGGTGGCGGACGACAAGTCGATCTACCCCTATGTCGGCGACATGATCCGTTTCTATCTGGACGAAGAACCGATCCTCAAGAACGTACCTACCTGGCAGTGCCGAAAACCGGCCGAACTGTCCCATGTGCTGGCCAACCTGGAGCACCTGGTGGTCAAGGAAACCCAGGGTTCGGGCGGCTACGGCATGCTCGTGGGCCCGGCCGCCACGGCGGCGCAGATCGAGGAGTTTCGCGTGCGCCTCAAGGCCCGCCCCGAGGCCTATATCGCGCAACCCACGCTGTGCCTGTCGACCTGCCCGACCTTTGTCGAAAGCGGCATTGCCCCGCGCCATATCGACCTGCGCCCGTTCGTGCTGTCGGGCAGTGAAACGCGCCTGGTGCCCGGCGGCCTGACCCGCGTGGCGCTGCGCGAAGGCTCGCTGGTGGTGAACTCGTCGCAGGGCGGCGGTACCAAGGACACCTGGGTGGTGGAGGACTGAACCATGCTTTCAAGAACAGCCGCGGACCTCTACTGGATGTCGCGTTACCTGGAGCGTGCCGAAAACCTCGCGCGCATGCTCGAAGTCAGCTATTCGCTGTCGCTGATGCCCCAGGCCGGGCGTACCGACGGCCACGCCGAGCTTGCCATGTCGTTATTGGCGGCCGGCACCCTGGAGGATTACAAGGCGCATCATGGTGCGCTGAACACCGAGCGCATGCTGCACTTCTTTGCCCTCGACGAAACCAACCCAGGCAGCATCTACTGCTGCCTGCGTGCGGCCCGCAGCAATGCACACGCGGTACGCGGGCGCATCACCGCCGACATGTGGGAGAACATCAACGCCACCTGGCTGGAGATGCGCAACATCGCCAGCAATGGGCTGGGGCGTTACGGCATCAGCCAGTTCTGCGAATGGGTCAAGGAGCGCTCGCACCTGTTCCGTGGGGCCACCTCGGGCACCATCATGCGCAACGACGCCTATGGCTTCATCCGCCTGGGTACCTTTATCGAACGGGCCGACAACACCCTGCGCCTGCTGGATGCGCGCTATGAAATGTTCGGCGAGGAGTCCGAAGAGGTCAGTGACCAGTCGGCGCGCGGCTATTACCAGTGGAGCGCGCTGTTGCGCGCACTGTCCTCCTTCGAGGCGTTCAACGAGATCTACCGCAATGCGCCCAACGCCGAACAGGTGTCAGAGATGCTGTTGCTGCGGCCCGATGTTCCGCGCGGGTTGCAGGCCTGTATCGAGGAACTGGACCAGATCCTGTCCGGCCTGCCTGGGGTCAACGGCCGCCCGGCGCAGCGCCAGGCAGCCGGGCTGGTGGTGCGGTTGCGCTACACCGGCATTGACGAAATCCTCGATGCCGGGCTGCATGGCTGGCTGATCGAGTTCATCAACGAGGTCCGGCAGTTGGGTCAGGCCATTCACGATGCCTACCTGGAGGTGGTATGAAACTGTCCATTCGTCACGACACCACCTATAGCTACGCCGACGAGGTGTGTACCAGCATCCAGTTCCTGCGCCTCACCCCGCAGGACAGCGCGCGTCAGCGTGTGCTCGAATGGCAGGTGCAGATGCCGCGCCCGGTGCACAGCCAGATCGACCCGTACGGCAACGTGCTGCATGTGCTGACACTGGACGAGCCACACGGCGAGATCGTGCTGTGCGCGCAGGGGCAGGTCGAGATCGACCCGACGCGCGAGGTGGAGCCGGACGACCAGTCGCCGCTGCCGTTCCTGCGCAGCAGCCCGTTGACGGCCGCCGATGCGGGGCTGCAGGCGTTTGCACTGCAGCATTGTGGGGCACGGCGTGACCGGGCGGCCTTGATCGACCTGATGAATGCGCTGGCCGAGCACATGCCTTACAGCCCGGGGGCAACCAGCGTCGGCACCACGGCGGCCGAGTCGTTCGCTGCGGCGGTGGGCGTTTGCCAGGACCATACCCATGCATTTCTGGCGTGTGCGCGCAGCCTGGGCATACCGGCGCGCTATGTGTCCGGTTACCTGTGCACCGAGGACGCTACCCATCTGGCCAGCCATGCGTGGGCAGAGGCGTGGCTGGAGGACGGCTGGTACAGCTTCGATATCACCAATCGGCTGGCACGGCCCGAACGCCATCTGAAACTGGCGGTAGGGCTGGACTACCTGGACGCCTGCCCGGTGCGCGGGATGCGCCGGGGTGGGGGGATGGAGCAGATGCTGGCCAAGGTGCAGGTGGAGCTGATGGTGCAGGTTCAGGGCCAGTAGCCAGGCCAGCCTTCAAGGCGCCTTCGCTGGCAAGCCAGCTCCCACAGGTAGATCACTGCTCTTAGGGGCAGTGGAGCACCTGTGGGAGCTGGCTTGCCAGCGGAGGGCTGCAAGGCAGCCCAGAAATCAGTCGCGTTCGATCGCCAGCGCCACGCCCTGGCCGCCACCGATGCACAGCGTCGCCAGGCCCTTCTTCGCATCGCGCCTGATCATCTCGTGCAGCAACGACACCAGCACCCGGCAGCCCGACGCGCCGATCGGGTGGCCCAGGGCGATCGCGCCGCCATTGACGTTGACCTTGCTCGCGTCCCAGCCCAATTCCTTGCCCACCGACAACGCCTGGGCAGCAAAGGCTTCGTTGGCTTCGATCAGGTCCAGCTGGCCCAGCGACCAATCCGCCTTTTCCAGGCAGCGGCGGGTCGCACTGACCGGTCCGATGCCCATGATCGCAGGGTCCACGCCGGCATTGGCATACGCCGCAATACGCGCCAGCACCGGCAGGCCCAGTGCGTTGGCCTTGTGCGCACTCATCAGCAGCACCGCCGCCGCGCCGTCATTCAGGCTCGAGGCATTGCCGGCCGTGACGCTGCCGTCCTTCTTGAACGCCGGCTTGAGCTTGCCCAGCGATTCGGCGGTGGTGCCGGCTCGCGGCTGCTCGTCGGTGGCAAACACCACTGGCTCGCCTTTGCGCTGCGGGATCAGGATCGGTGTGATCTCGTCGCTGAAGCGGCCCGCTTCGATGGCCGCACAGGCCTTGTGCTGCGAGGCGGCGGCAAATTCATCCTGGGCCTGGCGGCTGATGCCGTACTGGTCGACCAGGTTTTCGGCCGTGATGCCCATGTGGTAGTCGTTGAACGCATCCCACAGGCCATCGCTGATCATGCTGTCGAGCATGTTCGCATGGCCCATGCGCAGGCCGGTGCGCGCTGCCGGCAGCACGTAGGGGGCCAGGCTCATGTTCTCCATGCCGCCGGCAATGATCACCTCGGCATCGCCGCAGCGGATCGCCTGGGCGCCAAGGTGCAGCGCCTTGAGCCCCGAACCGCAGACCTTGTTCAGGGTCAGTGCCGGCACCGAATAGGGCAGGCCGGCCTTGATCGCCGCCTGGCGCGCTGGGTTCTGGCCGCTGCCGGCGGTCAGTACCTGGCCCAGGATCACTTCATCCACTTCGCTGCCGGCAAGGCCGGTCTGCTCCAGCAGGCGGCGGATCACAGCGGCGCCCAGTTCCGGTGCCGGGATGGCAGCCAGCGAGCCCTGAAAACTGCCGATCGCGGTGCGCGTGGCGGCGACAATGACGACGTCTTGCATGGAGTGTTCTCCTTGTGGGTAGTCTTGTGCCCTGAGTGTTGCGCCATTACATATATTTGTTAAGTTGATTTTTGAGATGGATTGATCGATAAACCTCAACAATTATGCACGCACCCCAGAGGCCCCCATGACCGTCAAGCAACTGCGCGCCTTCTGGGCCGTGGCCCAGAGCCTGAGTTTTGCCGTGGCCTGCGAGCGCCTGCACCTGTCGCAATCGGCGTTGAGCCTGACCATCAAGTCGCTGGAGGAGGGCCTGGGCGGGCGCCTGTTCACGCGCACCACGCGCAACGTCACGCTGACCCCTGAAGGCGAGTCGCTGCTGCCGCTGGCGCGACGCCTGCTGGCCGACTGGGACAACGCCGAAGACGAAATCCGCCAGCGTTTCACCTTGCAGCGCGGGCGCGTGACCCTGGCGGCGATGCCCTCGTTTGCCGGCAACCTGCTGCCGCCGATCCTCAAGACCTTCCGCACCCGTTACCCCAACATCGGTGTCACGGTAAACGACGTGATCAACGAGCAGGTGCTGGAGATGGTGCGTGACCGCCAGGTGGAACTGGGGGTGGCGTTCGAGCCCTTCGAAGGCTCTTCGCTGGTGTTTTCACCGCTGTACATCGACCGCTTCATCGCCGTGGTGCCGCTGGAGTCGCCGCTGGCAGGGCTGCAGCAGGTCGATTGGCAGACGTTGCTGCAGCATCCGTTCATTACCCTGCAGCGCCCCTCGAACGTGCGGGTGATGCTTGAAGAGCACCTCAAGGCGCGCGACATGAAGCTTGCGGTGGAGTTCGAGAGCCATCAGCTGGCGACGGTAGGGCGCATGGTGGCCAGTGGGCTGGGGGTCAGTGCAGTGCCGGCGCTGTGTGCGCAGCAGATGCAGGAACTGGGTGCGCGCTGCATCACGCTGGTCGATCCGGTAGAGCGTGCCATCGGCGTGCTGACCAAGCCGGGGCACGAGCTGTCGGCGGCGGCGCAGGCGCTGTTCGACAGCCTGCGCGACGCACCGCGTGCGTGAGTGCTATACCGCCGCCATCAGGCTGCGCAGCGGCACCTTGTTCTTCATCACCGGCGACTTGATCACGATGTAGCTGAAGTATTTCTCGATGCCGATGTCCTGGTCCAGGATCGACTCCATCAGCTCCTGGTAATGCTGGATGCTGCTGGTGAGAAAGCGTACCAGGTAGTCGTAGCCGCCACTGATGAGGTGGCATTCGAGCACTTCATCGATGTTGCGGATGCTCGATTCGAATTTCTGAAAGTCCGAGCGCTTGTGGTCGCTCAGGGTGACCTCGGTGAAGATGGTCACCGAGTTGGCGAACTTGGCCAGGTTGATATGCGCTTCATAGCCGCTGATGTAACCCGCTGCCTCCAGGCGCTTGACCCGCTGCAGGCAGGGGCTGGGCGACAGCCCCACGGCCTCGGCCAGGCTGACGTTGGTCATGCGGCCGTCTTTTTGCAGCTGCACCAGGATGTTGATATCGATCCGATCCAGCTTGGTTGCCGCTTCCATTCCCTACTCCTGAACCGGGGTGAACTAAGGCCACACTTTCGCTCAAGGGCCCCTTCGCTGGCAAGCCAGCGAAGGGGTGGCGGGTATCAGGCAGTGGCGCGGGCCAGGGCCTGGTCCAGCATGCGCAGGGCTTCGGCGACCTGGGCCTCGGTGGTCACCAGCGGCGCCAGGAAGCGCACCACGTTGCGGTACACGCCGCACTTGATCACCAGCAGGCCGGCTTCGCGGGCCTTGTCGATGATCGCCTGGGCCAGGGTCGCATCCGGCGTTTGCCCGGCATCGTCGGCCACGATCTCGATCGCCTGCATGAAGCCCAGGCCACGTACGTCGCCGATGCACGGGTAACGGTTCTGCAAGGCCAGCAGGCCTTCACGCAGTTGTGCGGCGCGCTGCTCGCCCTGGGCCAGCAGGTCCTCTTCCTCGAACAGGTCCATCACCGCCAGCGCTGCCGCACAGGCCACCGCGTTACCGCCGTAGGTGCCGCCCAGCCCGCCCGGGGTCGGTGCGTCCATGATCTCGGCACGGCCCACCACACCCGACAACGGCATGCCGCCGGCCAGGCTCTTGGCCACGGTCACCAGGTCCGGCTTGATACCGGCGTGCTGGAAGCCGAACAGCTTGCCGGTACGGCCGAAACCGGCCTGGATCTCGTCCAGGATCAGCACGATGCCGTGCTGGGTGCAGCGCGCGCGCAGGGCCCGCAGGAACGCATCGGGGGCACGCAGGAAACCACCATCGCCCTGTACCGGCTCGATCAGGATCGCCGCCACGCGGTCGGGCGCCACGTCGGTGGCGAACAGGTGGTCAAGCTCGGCCAGTGCATCGTCGCTGCTCACGCCACGGTATTCGTTGGGGTAGGTGGCATGGTAGATCTCGGCCGGGAACGGGCCGAAGTTCTGCTTGTAGGGCTGGCTCATGCCGGTCAGCGTGACGCCGAGCAGGGTGCGCCCGTGGAAGCCGCCGCGGAACGAGATCACCGCCGGGCGGTTGGTGTAGCCACGGGCGATCTTGATCGCGTTCTCGACCGCTTCGGCGCCGGAGGTGAACAGCACGCTTTTGTAGGCCTCGCCCGCGCCGATCATGGCGTTCAGGCGCGCGGCCACGTCGATGTAGGAGGCGTAGGCGACGACCTGGAAGCTGGCATGCGAGATCTCGCCCACCTGGCGGCGCACCGCCTCGACCACGCGCGGGTGGTTGTGGCCCACGTTGAGCACGCCGATACCGCCGACGAAGTCCAGGTAGCGCTTGCCATCCACATCCCACAGCTCTGTGCCCTGGGCGTGGCTGACCACGATCGGGTGGGCGGTGGCGATGCCGCGTGGCACGTGTTGTTCGCGCAGGGCCAGCAGGCGTTGATTTTCAGTCTGTGCAGCAGTCATGTGCAGCTCCATAAACGAAGAGAGGGGTGGGTCGTAGCAAACGCTGTGTTCAGCCCAGGCCGCCCATGTGCCAGGCCTTGATTTCGAGGAACTCGTCCAGGCCGTACTTGGAGCCTTCACGCCCCGTGCCGGACTGTTTCATGCCGCCAAACGGCGCCACTTCCATGGAGATGATCCCGGTGTTCAGGCCAACCATGCCGAACTCCAGGCGCTCGCCCACACGCCAGGCGCGGCGCATGTCCTGGGTGAAGTAGTAGGCGCCCAGGCCGAACGGGGTGGCGTTGGCGATGGCCAGGGCCTGGGCTTCGTCGGTAAAGCGAAACAGCGGCGCGACCGGGCCGAAGGTTTCTTCGCTGGCCAGCAGCATGTCGGTGGTGGCATCGAGCAGCACGGTCGGTTGCACGAACAGGTCATCGCCCAGCGGCAGCCCGCCGATGCTGATGCGCGCGCCTTTTTCCACGGCGTCGCCGATATGACGGGCCACCTTGTCGACGGCCGCGGCATTGATCAGCGGGCCGATGGTGACGTTTTCGCCCAGGCCCTCGCCGACCTTCAGGGCTGCCACTGCCTCACGCAGGCGCTCGGCAAAGCGCTCATAGATGCCGTCCTGCACCAGGATGCGGTTGGCGCATACGCAGGTCTGGCCGGCATTGCGGAACTTGCTCAGCATCACCCCTTCGATGGCCAGGTCGAGGTCAGCGTCATCGAACACGATGAACGGGGCGTTGCCGCCCAACTCCAGGCTCAGGCGCTTGAGGGTGTCGGCGCACTGGCTCATCAGCAGCTTGCCGATGCGGGTGGAGCCGGTGAACGACAGCTTGCGCACTGCCGGGTTGGCCGTGAGCTCGCCGCCGATGCCGGCGGGCAGCCCGGTCAGCACGTTGAACACACCGGCAGGGATGCCGGCGCGGTCGGCCAGCACCGCCAGCGCCAGGGCCGACAGCGGGGTCATTTCCGACGGTTTGACCAGCACGGTACAGCCGGCCGCCAGGGCTGGCGCGCACTTGCGTGTGATCATTGCATTGGGGAAGTTCCACGGCGTGATGGCCGCCACCACGCCGATGGGTTGCTTGAGCACCAGGATGCGCCGGTCGTTGGTCGGCGCGGGAATGGTGTCGCCGTAGATGCGTCGGGCTTCTTCGGCGAACCATTTGACGAACGTGGCGCCGTAGCCGATTTCACCGCGCGATTCCGCCAGGGGCTTGCCTTGCTCGGCGGTCATGATCAGGGCCAGGTCGTCCTGGTTTTCCAGGATCAGGCGATGCCAGGTTTCGAGCATGCGCGCGCGGGTGGCTGCCGGCACGTCGCGCCAGCTTTCGAAGCGCTCACGGGCGGCGTCGATGGCGCGCTGGGTTTCTGCGCCGCCAAGGGCCGGTACGCGGGCGATTTCGCTGCCGTCGGCAGGGTTGATCACGGCAATCGTGGCACCGTCGTCAGCCTCGACCCAGCGGCCATTGACGTAGGCGCGTTCGACGAGCAGCGAGGGGTCACGCAGGGTGCTTTTCAACATGTCTGGGGTGCCTTCTACGGGTGCGGTGGATAGCACGATTGTAAGAAGGGCGGCGCAGTGGCCGATGCCGAGATAGCAGGTTGAGCTGGGAGGAAATGCTGAATTTTGAGGGCTGCCAGCAGAGTATGCTGCGGGCGCCTGAGGTGCTTTCACCTACAAGGGGCGGGCCGCGTCGGCGCCGGGCGCGACGCGCTTCAGGCGTCGTGCTGCAAGCGGTACATCTCAGTCGCTACCTGCAGCTGAAAACGTGCCTGCGGGTTCTCCATCGACAACTGCAGCAGCTCTTCGATGCGCTCGACGCGGTAGCGTAATGTGCTGATGTGAATATCCAGGCAGCGCGCGCTGCTGGCCAGCTGAAAGCCTTCACTGGCCAGGGTGCACAAGGTTTCCATCAGCATGGTGCCGTTCTTGTGCCGGGTCAGCGGTGTGACCAGACGCTCAAGCAACAGACGCCGCGCATCCTCATCGCCCATCAGCGCCCGCGGGAACAGCACCTCGTCGAAACCGTGCAGCTTGCCCGGCCGCAGCAGCGGCAGCAGGGTGGCCACATCCTCGGCGCCCAGCGCCATCCCGGCCACCCCGCGGTGCACGCGACTGTACGCCATGGCGCCGGCCTCCAGTCGAATCTGCTTCCAGATCGACTCCACCGCCACATCGGCCGGCACGATCAGGCTGATCTGGTTCAGCGATACCGACAGCAACGGCGCTATTCCCAGCTCCTGGAGCACCAGCGTGATGCGCTCGGCCTGTTCCTTGCGCCGCCGAAACCCCTCCAGGCTCAGCGGGATCGGCTCGTCCAGCAGTACCAGGCACACGCGATAGTCGCGTGTCAGGCACCAGCCTGACACCAGCGCGCGCTCGATGGCGCGTGGCGTCTCGGGGAACTTGCCCTCCAGCAGCCCGGCCACCAGTGCGTGGCCCAGGCGGGTTTCCTGGTCCAGCAGTTCACGCTGGTGTGACAGGTGCAGTGCGCCGATCAGTGCAGCATGTTCGACTGCGCGTGAATGCAGCTCTTCGAATCCGTCGGCCGGGCTGCGCAGCCAGACCACACCGACCAACTCACCCTGCAGGCGGATCGGACAGCCCAGTCGAACGCCTGCGCCGTCCTGGGCCAGTGCCAGCACCTGGGGTTCGGCGTTGGCGAACAGGCCTTCGGGCAGGCTGCGCATCACCTCGCGTTCCAGCGCCTGGTCAACGCTTGCGCTGGCCCCGAGCACGCTGCCGGAGGTGGCCACGATCAAGGTCGGCAGCTCCAGTGCAGTGGCCAGTGCCACGGCCAGGCTCTGCAGGTTGTCGGCCTCGATCGCGGCGCGGGTGAGCATGCGGTGAATACGGTCGGAGCGGCGAATGATGCGGGTCTGAAAATTGATGATCTGTTCGAGAATCTGCTGGGTAATGTCGCTGAAGGCGACTTCCCAGGGCAGTTCCAGCAGCGGAAAGTTGCAGCGCTCGGCCTCGTCGATGGCGGCCTGGGGGAAGTGATCGTGGAAATGGGGGACCGCCATCACCACCCCGGCCAGTTCCAGTTCGGCCAGTCGACGCACCATGTCGCGGGAGGTCTGCGGGTCGTGCGGCCAGTTGTAGCCGGTGGTCAGCAGCAGGTCACCCTTCTTGAGCCAGTTGAAAATGTCCGGGTGATCGACGATCTGCACCCAGCCAAGCTCGCGCTCCAGCGCTTGCCTGCCGGCGACCACGGTGGCGCGGCGAAGGGAAGTCTGCTCCAGGGCGGCGGCAAGTTTCATGTGCAATCCACGATCCAGACACGAAGAAGGATCGCAGTCTAACGGACTGGACATGGCAGCGGCGAGGCCCTGGAACATGGGAATAGAACCTGTGCGCTGATCATCCATGAGGCGCACAGGGTGGGGAAATCAGGCCTTGCTGGCCCAGGCGTTGAATTTCTGTTCCAGCGTCTCTGCGTTTTCGAGCCAGAAATCGACATCCACGCGCAGTGCATTCTTGTTGTTTTCGGCTGCAGTGGGCAGGTCGTCAGCCAGCGACTTGTCGAGCATCGCCGCCGCCTTGCTGTTCGACGGGCCATAGGCCATCTGTTCGGTGTAGAGCTTCTGCTGCTCGGGCTGCATGGCGAACTTGATGAAGTCGTAGGCCTTGTCCAGGTTCTTGGTGCCGCGCGGGATGGCCCATTCATCGAACTGGTAGAGGTTCTGGTTCCAGACGATCTTCAGGTTGCTGCCGCTTTGCTGTGCAGCATGGATGCGCCCGTTGTAGGAGGACGCCATGACCACGTCACCGGCGACAAGGTATTGCGGCGGCTGTGCGCCGGCTTCCCACCACTGGATATAAGGTTTGATTTCGTCCAGCTTCTTGAACGCGCGATCGACGCCTGCCTTGGTCTTGAGCAGCGTGTAGACCTCGCCGGGCGCAACGCCGTCGGCCATCAGGGCGAATTCCAGCGAGCCGCGGGCGGATTTGCGCAAGCTGCGCTTGCCGGGGAATTTCTTCACGTCCCAGAAATCGGCCCAGCCTTGTGGCGCCTCTTTCAGCTTGTCGGCGTTATAGGCCAGCACGTTGGCCCAGACGAAGATGCCGATACCGCAGCCATCATCACTCTTGGTGCCTTCGATCCAGTCCTTCTCGTCGCCGAGCCTGGCATAGTCGAGCTTCTCGAACAGGCCGTCTTCGCAGCCCCGGGCGCGGTCGGTGTCTTCGGTGTCGAGCACATCCCAGGTCACGGTGTTGGTCTGGGACATGGCCATCAGCTTGGAGATCTCGCCGTTCCACTCGCCGGCAATGATCTGGGTCTTGGTCTTTTCTTCGTAAGGCTTGTAGAACGCGGTGACCTGCGCGGCTTTGCTTGCGCCACCGTAGGAAATCACTGTGAGCTTCTCTGCGAATGCACTGTTGGCCAGCATCAGGCCACCCAGTACGGAGAGGGTGAAGAGTTTTTTCGACATTCGAACGCTCCAATCAAGACTGTTGTTTCGAGTTATGTATTGGCAGTGGCAAGCGGACGCAAAGTTCGTAAGCGGAGGGTGGATTCTTATCGGGAGACGGGCCTGGTGGCTGGGAAGTGAATCGAGGCTAACGGATCGTGTCGAACAGGGGTATCTACAAAGCACAGGAGAGATGTAAATTTTTATCCTGTGCTTTGTAGGATAAGCGCGGATTGTCAGTGATCGAAGCGGAACCCGGCCCCGTAGGCCGAGGTGGGTAAATGGCTCGCGCCATCTGCGCGCAAGCGCGAACGCAGTGTGCCGCGTTGCGGCTGGGTACGGTACAGGCCGCGCTTTTGCAGCTCCGGTATCACCAGCTCGACGAAGTCTTCCAGGCTACCGGGGCTGATCAGCGGGTTGAGCATGTAGCCACTGGTGCCGGAAATCTTCGCATGCGCCTCGATGCGGTCCGCCACCTGCTGCGGGGTGCCGACCAGAATCAGGTCGCTGCCGCGGGTCACCTGGGCGAAGCGTTGCTTGACGTCACCCGCCGTCAGCGGCTTGCCACTGCCATCGGGGTGCATCACGTACGAGGTGAGCCCTTCGGTGTGGGTGGCCAGGGCTTCGTTGTCGGCGTAGCGGCTGATGTCGATGCCGGTGTCGCCGGCGTAGCTGACCAGTTGCGCCTGCAGGTGGTAGTTGCCTTGCAGTTCGTCGTACTTGCGCTGGGCGTCGATCTCGGTACGCGCGGTGACGATGCGCAGCACCGTCAGTGACTTCACGTCCTGCGCCTGGCGCCCGCGTGCCTGGGCCTGGGCCCAGATGTCCTCCAGCCCCTGGCGGATTTCATGCGGGTTGGACTTGGCAATGAAGATCAATTCGGCATGCTTGGCCGCGAACGCACGGCCACGCCCCGACCAGCCGGCCTGGATCAGCAGCGGCGTGCGCTGCGGTGACGGCGAGGTCAGGTGCGGGCCGGCCACGCGGTAGTGCTCGCCGACATGGTTGATCGGCCGTACGCGGTGGCCCTGGGCGTAGAGCTGGCGCGACTTGTCGGCCACCACCGCATCGTCGGCCCAGCTGCCTTCCCACAGCTTGTAGGCCACGTCGAGAAACTCTTCGGCGCGCTCATAGCGGTCGTCGTGCCTGATCATCTGTTCCAGGCCGAAGTTGCGTGCGGCACTGGCCAGGTACGAGGTGACGATATTCCAGCCCACGCGGCCGTTGGTGAGGTGGTCCAGGGTACTGAAGCGCCGTGCATGGGTGAACGGGTGCTCGTAGCTGGTGGTCACCGTCACGCCGAACGCCAGGTTCTCGGTGACCGCAGCCAGCGCCGGGATCAGCATCAGCGGGTCGTTGGCCGGGGCTTCGACGGCCCATTTGAGCGCGGCATCGGCGTTGCCGCCCAGGCCATCGTAGAAGCCCAGCACGTCACCGAAGAACAGCATGTCCAGGTGCGCCTGGTCGGCGATGCGCGCCAGGTTCGACCAGTAGCCCAGCGAGTTGATCGCCAGGCGCTCGTCGGCAGGGTGGGTCCACAGGCTCGGCGCGCCGCCACAGCCGACGCTGGCCTGCTCGTAGAGGGCAAACAGAAGAGGAGTTGGATCGGACATCTGGGTACCTGAAAAACACGTTGCAAGGCACAAACGTGGGGTCGCCAGGTGGCGTGTCCGCAGGGGCGCAACGAGGGTAAAAGGGCAGGGCCTGGTGTGCCAGGTGGGCGTATTTAAACGCAGCCGACAGCGCTGCTGTACGGTTTTTATGGCATAGCCGCCATGCTTTGGGCTATATGCCGCGCAGGGGCCTGGCAACCATGCAGGTGCCAGGCCTTGTGTCGGTCAGTGGCGGTCGTACCACACGGTCTGCGCGTTGCAGAACTCGCGTACGCCGAAGTGCGACAGCTCGCGGCCAAAACCGCTCTTCTTCACACCGCCAAAGGTCACGCGCGGGTCGCTGGCGCAGTAGCCGTTGATGAACACGCCGCCGGTGTCCAGCTCGTCCGCCAGTTGTTTGGCCAGCGCCACGTCGCGGGTATAGACGGTCGAGGCCAGGCCGAACTCGCTGTCGTTGGCCAGTTCCAGGGCGTGACGGGCATCGCGCGCGGTGATGATCGAGGCCACCGGGCCGAACAGTTCCTGCTTGAACGAGGTCATCTGATCGGTGACATCGGCCAGCACGGTCGGCTCGTAATAGTTGCCCGGGCCGCTGGCCTTATGGCCGCCCAGCAGCAGGGTGGCACCTTCGGCCAGGGTTGCCTGGACTTGCTCGTCGAGCTCGTCACGCAGGTCGAAGCGCGCCATCGGGCCCAGGTAGGTGCTGGCCTGCAGCGGGTCGCCCATCACCAGTTCGCGGGTTTTCTCGACGAAGCGGCGGGTGAACTCCGCGACCACGCCCTGTTCGACGATCAGGCGCTTGGCGGCCGCGCAGACCTGCCCGGTGTTCTGGTAGCGGCCGATCACGGCGGCCTGCACGGCGGCCTCGAGGTCGGCGTCATCGAGCACGATGAACGGATCCGAACCGCCCAGCTCCAGCACGCACTTCTTCAGGGCTGCGCCGGCCTGTGCACCGATGGCGGTGCCTGCACGCACGCTGCCGGTGAGGGTCACGGCAACGATACGCGGGTCGGCGATGGCCTTGGACACGCCGTCTGGCGTCACGTTGAGCACTTCGAACACGCCTTCGGGGAATTGGGCCTGCTGCAAGGCATCGCGCAGCAGGTAGGCCGAACCCATCACGTTGGGGGCATGCTTGAGCACATAGGTGTTGCCCGCGATCAGCGCGGGGACGGCGCCGCGCAGCACTTGCCAGAGCGGGAAGTTCCACGGCATCACCGCCAGGATCGGGCCCAGCGGGCGGTATTCGATGTGCGCCTTGTTGTCGGCCACCAGGGTCGCTTCGGGGGCGAGCATGGCCGGGCCGTGTTCGGCGTACCATTCACACAGCTGGGCGCATTTTTCCACTTCGCCGCGGGCCTGGGTGACGGGCTTGCCCATTTCTACGGTGATCATGCGGGCCATCGCGTCGATATTCTCGCGCAGCACGCTGGCCAGCTTCACCAGCAAGGCGGCACGGGCAGACAACGGCGTGCGGCGCCACCCGGCAAACCCTGCAGTGGCCCGCGACAGGGCGGCATCCAGCGCGGCGTCGGACTCATAGGCGTAGTGGCCGACCTGCTCGCCGGTGGCCGGGTTGATGGACAAGGCGTGGGTGCGGCTGGAAATGTCGGTCATGTGGGCGTTCCTGCGAAAGTGGAAACAGGGGCCCAGCGTACTGCCGTGCTAGTCTTTCGAAAACTGAATAATAAAGACGGTTTCGTTCACGATTGGAGAATGAATTGGATCTGGTACAGCTCGAGATATTCAAGGCGGTGGCCGAGCATGGCAGCATCAGCGCGGCGGCCCAGCAGATTCATCGGGTGCCTTCCAACCTGACCACGCGGATCAAGCAGTTGGAGGCCGACCTTGGGGTGGAGCTGTTCATTCGCGAGAAGCTGCGCTTGCGCCTGTCGCCGGCTGGCTGGACGTTTCTGGAGTATGCCAAGCGCATTCTGGCGTTGGTGGAGGAGGCGCGGCTGACCGTGGCAGGTGAAGAGCCCCAGGGTGCGTTTTCGCTGGGATCGCTGGAAAGTACGGCGGCGGTGCGTATTCCGGCGTTGCTGGCGGCGTACAACCAGCAGTACGCCAAGGTCGAGCTGGACCTGTCCACCGGCCCCTCTGGCACCATGATCGAGGGTGTGCTGGCGGGGCGGCTGGCGGCGGCGTTCGTCGATGGCCCGGTGTTGCATCCGTCGCTGGAGGGGGTGCCGGTGTTCGAGGAAGAGATGGTGATCATTGCGCCGCTCAACCATGCGCCTATTCATCGTGGCCGGGACGTCAATGGCCAGAGCATCTATGCGTTCCGTTCCAACTGTTCGTACCGCCATCATTTCGAGCGTTGGTTCAGTGTGGATGCGGCGGTGCCGGGCAAGATCTTCGAGCTGGAGAGTTACCACGGCATGCTGGCGTGCGTGAGTGCGGGGGCCGGGTTGGCCTTGATGCCGCGCAGCATGCTGGAAAGCATGCCGGGGTGCGCCACGGTGAGCGTGTGGCCGTTGTCGGAGAACTTCCGGTACCTGCGTACGTGGCTGGTGTGGCGTAGCGGTACGGTGTCGCGCAGTCTGGCGATGTTCGTGAAATTGCTGGAGGCGCGTGGTGCGGTGTTGGCGCCGTAGGGCAACCCACTGCCACTCAATACCTTTCCAGTGCCCTTGAGATCCAGCGCTAGCCCTGCACAAGAACATTAATTAGAATCAGTCTCATTTGAATCCTCCTTCGTGCAGGCCTCATGACATGACTGAAGCAGTGACGCCCACCGCGCCAACCCTGGAGGCCCTGTACCGCGAGCACCGCAGTTGGCTGGAAAGCTGGTTGCGCCGGCGCATGGGCAATGCCTGGGACGCAGCGGACCTGAGCCAGGACACCTTCCTGCGGGTGTTCTGCAGTACACAGCAACTGGCCGATCTGCGCGAGCCACGCGCCTATCTGCTGACCGTGGGCAAGCGCCTGCTCAGCAATTTCTACACCCGCCGCACTCTCGAACAGGCCTACCTGGACGCACTGGCCAGCCTGCCACCCGACAGCGTGCCGTCCCCCGAACAGCATTGGCTGCTGCTCGAAACCCTGCAGGCGCTGGACGAACTGCTCGACGGGCTGGCACCGCTGGTACGCCGCGCGTTCCTGCTCAGCCAACTCGAGGGCCTGGGCTACGCCGCCATCGCAGAGCGGCTGCAGGTGTCGGAACGCACCATCAAGCGCTACATGGCGCAAGCCTACGAGCACTGCCTGCTGGTGGAACTGTGATGCACACGCAACCTTCGGCCGAGGCCCGCGAGGTGGCGCGCGCCGCTGCACGCTGGCTGGCCTTGCTGGAGTCCGGCAGCGCCAGCGAGGGCGACCAGCGCAAGCTGCTCGCCTGGCGTAACCGCTGCAGCAGCCACGAACAGGCCTGGCAAAAAGCCCAGGCCTTGCGCCAACGCTTCAGTGGCCTGCCCACGCAACTGGCACTGGCCACCCTGGACCGTCCCGAACCTGGACGGCGCGCGATGCTCAAGGGCGCGCTGGGCCTGGCGGTGGTGCTGCCCGCTGGCTGGCTGCTGGCCCGGCAACCCTCGCTGCAGGCATGGCGCGCCGACCTGCACACCGGTACCGGCGAACAGCGCCGCCTGACCCTGGCCGATGGCAGCACGCTGCAACTCGATACCGCCAGCGCCGTGGATGTCGACCTGGGCGCGCGCCAACTGAACCTGGTACGCGGGGAGATCGCGCTCAAGGTCAACCGCGCCACGCCGCTGGCGATTCAAGCACCCTATGGACGCATTCTGCTGAGCCACAGCGAGGTGTGCGTGCGCCTGAACGCGCAGGGCTGCGAGGTTTCTGTGTTCAGCGGCGCAGTACAGCTCCAGCCGTTGCGCGGCCCGCGGATTACCCTGACGCAAGGCCAGCGTCAGACCCTGTACGCCAGCGGCGCCGGCGCTGCCAGTGGCTTCGATGCGCAATTGCCCGGCTGGCGTGAAGGGGTATTGATGGCCCAGGACCAGCCGCTGGGGGACTTTCTGCGCGAGCTCGACCGTTACCGCCCCGGCGTGCTGCGTTGGGCGCCGGCACTCGAAGCGTTGCGGGTCACTGGCAGCTTTCGCCTCGACAACACCGACCGGATATTGTCGCTGCTGGCAGCCAGCCTGCCGTTGCAGGTGCAGTCGCGTACACGCTACTGGGTGACACTGGTGCCACGCCCTGCAACGGCCCCGTCCAGCCTGGGTTGATTCGGCGCATTTGCGCGGTGGTCGGCGACCATCGCACTTTTTGCGGTTTTTCGGCTCTATTCATGGCTACGTCGCGCTGATCCCCAGCGTGGCCGTGAATCCAGACCCGGTGCCGATGGTATTTCCGTTAACTGTTTACCCCCTGGGTACACTGCGCCAGCTGATGCTGGCGGGTGTGCTGATGAGCTGCGTCAGCGCCTGCAGCCAGCAGCAAGGCCGTGACATTGCGACCCAGTTGAGCAAGGGCAACCCCCAGGAGCTGTTCCAGACCAGCGTCGACCGCATGGCGACCCTGTCGATGCAAGCCAACCTGCAAAGCCTGTACCTGTTGATGAGCAAGCTCTACCTGCGCAACCCCAACCAGTGGCGTCAGGCCGGCTACCCCGACGCCGCCAGTGCCGAGCGCCAGATCCGCCAGGCCATCGAGCAACGTCAGGGCTTGCCTGGCCTGGGCGAGCGCCGCGACCTCGCGGCGCTCAGCTACGCCCTGGGCCCGGAGTTCAAGGGCGACCGTGTAGGCGCCTTCATCTATGCCGTCGGCAGCATGCTGGTGACCGCCCATGGCGGGCGCACCGAGTTCTTCATCACCGACACCATCGATCCTCAATTCGTCAGCAATGCGGCGCGCAACATCGAGAAGGCTACCTGGCTGCTGAGCCAGCGCCAGGATGCCAATGGCGTGCTGCTGTTGTTTTCCAACGAAATCTCGGAGGAGGGCAGCAACCTGAGCTTTGCCGTGGAGTTCGGCAAGATCGTCGCGCGCCTCGACCTGCTGACCCAGATGCTCGATGAGCGCTACCGGCGCATCGGCCTGAACTACGCGCAGAGCCTGTTGCTGATGAACTTCCTGCCGGTGCAGTGAAGCCAGACCGCACTCATGTTCATGGTCATTTTGCCACTGGCCGAACGGTGGACGATCAGGAAGGCCGGCAAGGGCTAGCCCAACGGTGCCTGCAACAGGCGATCGATCGCCTGTCGGTAGCGCTTGCCGGCCAGGCTCATGCTGTTGTTGTGCGTGGCGCCGGGCACCAGCAGCAAGGTCTTGGGCTGCTGCGCGGCATCGAACAGCTGTTCGCTGAAGCGCGGCGGCACAAAGCGATCGTCCAGGCCGTGCACTACCAGCAGCGGCATGCCGATACTGCCGATCTTGTCGATGGAGTCGAATTTCTGCGACAGCAGCCAGCGTACCGGCAGCGAGGTGTTGGCCACGGCGGCGGCCACATCGCCCAGTGAGGTAAAGCTCGACTCGATGATCAGGCCGCGTGCAGGCAGTGGCTGGTCGTTGCGCCTGGCTTGCTGCGCCAGTTCCGCCGCCAGGTCCACGGCCACGGCGCCGCCCAGCGAGTGCCCGTAGATCAGGCGCTTGGCAGCATCGGGCTGCAGCTCGGCCAGGCGTGCCCAGGCCACCTGTGCATCTTCATACACACTGGCCTCCGACGGCAGGTCGCCGCGGCTCTGGCCGAACCCCCGGTAGTCGATGGCCAGCACCGAATAGCCCAGGGCGTGCAACTGCTGGATGCGAAACAGTTGGCCGGTCAGGTTCCAGCGCACACCGTGCAGGTACAGGATGGCAGGTGCGTCGGCGCGCTTGGCCGGCCACCACCAGGCATGGATGTTCTGGTCGGCCTTGAACGCCTTGGGCCGCAACTCCAGCTCCTGGACGTCACCGGGCAGGCCGCGGTACCAGCTGGCATTGCCCGGTTCGATGCGAAACACCAGCTCGCGCTCCTTGTGCTCCAGCACAGAGCAACCCACCGGTAGCCCGACCACCAGCGCGGCCATGCCCAGCAGCGCCAGAACGCGCCGTGCTCGGGTCTTGAACAGGAATGAGGGCATGGGCAATTCAACGTGACAGTGGCAAAGGTGCGTTGTAGCAGATGTGCACGCGCCGCTGGGAAGAAACCTCCCCAGTGGCGCGGCAACCTTTTGCAAGATGATGCCAATAAGCGTCAGGAGTACAAATGTATCCTTTGCGTGTTCGGCTGCTTTCCATGGCTGGGATCTGAAGGTGAACAAACAAGGCGGACGCTAGATTGAGGTGAGGCAGATGCGCCACGCGCTATCAACCACGACCAGCAGGCACCTCCAGCAGACACATGGCCAGGCGCTGCACATGCGTTTCCAGGTGACCCGTATCAATCAACGCCAGGATCGCCAGCGCCACCGACTCCACATCGATGTCGCCGCACACACCTTGGCGCCGGCCACGTTGCAGCACACCCTGCAGATACGCCTGCGCGCTGTGGGTATGCCGTGCCAGCCAGGCCTGCTGGTGGGGCGTCAGGTGGCGGTGTTCGTGGCGCAGAATATGCGCTTCGCCAGGATGTGCGGCCTGCCAGGCCAGCATGAAACCGATGAAGCTGCGCACTTCGGCCAGCGCATTGCGCCGCCGCGCCAGGCTGTGCCAGGCCGCCGCACGCTGCTCCAGTACATCCTGCACCACCCACAGCAGCAACTCCTGTTTGCCGGCCACGTGGTGATACAGGCTGCCCGGCAGTACCCCGGCGTGGCTGGCCAACTGGCGCATCGACATGCCGGCGTAACCGGCCTGTGCCAGCAGCGGCCGGGCAGCCTCCAGGATGAACCGCGCGCAGCCGTGGCTGGCCTCAGCCATGGGCGCGCTGCAGCAGCCCGCGGGCGCGGCCGATCACCGGAGCATCGACCATCTGCCCGTCCAGCACGAACACACCGGCGCCGCTGGCCGCCGCCTCGACAATCCGCTGCGCCCACGCCAGTTCCTGCGCGCTGGGCTGCAAGGCCGCATGGATGATCGCGACCTGCGCGGGGTGGATGCACAGTGCACCGCCAAAGCCCATGTCGGCCGCGAAGGCCACGCTGTCACGCAGGCCGACGCTGTCGCCGATGTCCGGGTACACGCCATCCAGCGCCGGTGCCAGGCCCGCCACGCGGGTGTGCAGCAGCACCGCATAGCGCGCCTGGTCGAGCACCTGCGTCGCTGCACGGCTGCCCTGGCGCAAGCCCAGGTCCAGGCCCAGGTCCAGGCTGCCGAACGACAGGCGCTCCACCCCCGGCGCCTGCGCCAGACTGGCCAATGCAGCCAGCCCGCGGGCACTTTCGATGATCGGCCAGACCGGCTTGCCGGTGGCCGCTGCCACCTGTATCTGCTCTTGCGTTTCAGCCTTGGGCAGGAGGATGCCGATCACCCCCGCGTGCCGTCGGCACACGGCCAGGTCGGCGGCATGTTCCCGGTGGCCGGGTGCATTGACCCTTACCAGCAACGGCGTGCCGGCATTGGCGTCGAGAAACGTGTCGAGGTTGTCGCGGGCCACGACCTTGAGGTCCTCCTGCACGGCGTCCTCAAGGTCGACGATCACCCGTTCTGCACCGCTGGCCAGCGCCTTGGGGATGCGCTCGGGGCGGGTGGCGGGCACGAACAGCGCGCTGCGCACCAGGGTCATGGCCGGTCTCCCGTGCTGAACTCGATCTCACCGTGCTGCGCCACACCCTCGGCGTTGCCGGCCCAGACCCGCGCCGTGCCCGGTTCGCCAAGACAGCCGCCAACCTCGAACGGGGTGGGCGAGATCAGCGGCCGTGTACCGCGAAAGCTGAAGCGCTTGAGCTGTGCATCGGGCTGTGCGCGCATGAACGCGCGCAGGCTCAGGGTGGCGATCAGTGGGCCATGCACCACCAGACCCGGGTAACCCTCGGTGGCGGTCACATAGGGCCAGTCGTAATGGATACGGTGGCCATTGAAGGTCACCGCCGAATAGCGGAACAGCAGGGTAGCGCTGGGCTGTACCGTTTCGCGCCACTGCCCCTCGGGCAGTGGGTCAGTGCCGCCAAGCTTGGGCGGGGAGGGTTCGCGATAGACGATATCCTGCTCGTCGACCAGCGCGCACTCGTCATTCTGGTAGAACTCATGGCGTACCGTGACGAACAGCAGCGCGCCGGTGCGCCCGTGCTTTTCCTCGACCCGGGTGATCGTCGACAGGCGCTCCACCTGGGCATCGACCCGCAAGGGGCGGTTGAAGGTCAGCCGGCTGCCGGCCCACATGCGGTTGCGGTTGTGCGCCGGGGGCAGAAAACCGCCGCGTGCCGGGTGGCCGTCCTGACCGAGGCCGTCTTCGGGCCCTGGTTCCTGAAAGAATGCCCAGTGCCACAGCGGCGGCAGGTCTTCACCCGGTTGCGGCGCGGTCTCGCCGAGGGTCGCGGCGATGCGCCTGACCAGGGTGTGGCTGATCTGGTCACGACTTTCCTCGATGCGCCCGACCCAGGCCGAAAAATCTTCAGTGCTCATGCTGCCCCTCCTCAGATCGCGCCGACGGCGCGCAGGTGTGCGATGCGCTCGGCCGGCAGGCCCAGCTCGGCAAGCAGTTGCTCGGTGTGTTCGCCCAGCGCCGGGACCGGGTCCATGCGCGGGCTGAAGGCGTTGCTGGTGGCCGGCGGCAACAGGCTCGGCACACTGCCGGCCGGGGTCTGCACCTGGCGCCAGCGCTGGCGCGCCTTGAGCTGCGGGTGGTCCCACACGCCCTGCATGTCGTTGACGCGGGCATTGGCGATCTGCGCCGAATCGAGCCGTTGCATGACCGCGTCCAGGTCCAGCGTGGCGAAGGCCTGCACGATCAGCTCGCGCAGCACCGTACGGTTTTCCACGCGCTTGAAGTTGGCGTTGAAACGCGCGTCCTGCGCCAGTTCAGGTTGCAGCAGCACCTTGTCGCAGAACAGCTGCCATTCGCGCTCGTTCTGCAGGCCCAGCATCACCGTGGCGCCGTCACCGATCGGGAACGGCCCGTAGGGATAGATGGTGGCGTGGGCCGCGCCCGCGCGCGGGGGCGGCGCGGCGCCTGCGTAGGCGTAGTACAGCGGGTAGTTCATCCATTCGACCAGGCTTTCGAGCATGGAGACGTCGAGGTGGCTGCCGCAGCCGGTCTTGTCGCGCAGCAGCAGGGCACCAAGGATGGCGCTGTAGGCATACATGCCGGCGGCGATGTCGGCAATCGAGCAACCGGCCTTGGCCATCTGCGTCTCGCCCGGGCCACCGGTCACCGACAGAAAGCCCCCCTCGCTCTGGATCAGCAGGTCGTAGGCCTTCTTGTCAGCGTAGGGGCCACCGGCACCATAGCCGGAAATGTCGCACACGATCAGGCGCGGGAAGCGTGCGTGCAAGGTCTCGAAGCCAAGGCCCAGACGGGCGGCGGCTCCGGGCGCGAGGTTCTGCACCAGTACGTCGGCGGTTTGCAGCACGGTGTCGAGCACCTCGCTGGCCGCCTGCTGCTTCACGTCCAGGGTCAGGCTCTGCTTGGAACGGTTGGTCCACACGAAATGCGAGGCCAGGCCGTTGACCCGCTGGTCGTAGCCACGGGCGAAGTCACCGACACCGGGGCGCTCGACCTTGATCACGCGCGCTCCCAGGTCGGCAAGCTGGCGGGTACAGAAGGGCGCTGCGATGGCGTGCTCCAGGCTCACGACGGTAATCCCGTCGAGCGGACGTATATCCTTGGGCTGATTCATGGGGGGCTCCAGTCAGAACGAGCGGGGCAGTTCGAGCAGGTGCTCGGCCACGTAGGACAGGATCAGGTTGGTCGAGATCGGCGCCACCTGGTACAGCCGGGTTTCGCGAAACTTGCGCTCCACGTCGTACTCACAGGCGAAGCCGAAGCCGCCGTGAGTTTGCAGGCATGCGTTGGCGGCCTCCCATGAGGCCTTGGCCGCGAGGTACTTGGCCATGTTGGCGCTGGCCCCGGCGCTCCTGCCGGCGTCGTAGTCGGCGCAGGCCTGCCAGCGCATCAGATCGGCTGCCTCGAGTTCCACATGGGCTTCGGCGATCGGGAACTGTACGCCCTGGTTCTGCCCGATCGGGCGGCCGAACACCACACGGTCGCGGGCATACTGCGCGGACTTCTCGATAAACCAGCGGCCGTCGCCGATGCACTCGGCGGCAATCAGGGTACGTTCGGCATTCAGGCCGTCGAGGATGTAGCGAAAGCCCTTGCCCTGCTCGCCGATCAGGCTGTCGGCGGGGATCTTCAGGTTGTCGAAGAACAGCTCGTTGGTCTCGTGATTGACCATGTTGGCAATGGGCTGCACGCTGAGGCCGTTGCCGATGGCCTCGCGCAGGTCGACCAGAAAGATCGACATGCCTTCGGATTTCTTCGTCACCTCGGCCAGCGGCGTGGTACGCGCCAGCAGGATCATCAGGTCCGAGTGCTGCACGCGCGAGATCCACACCTTCTGGCCGTTGATCACGTAGCTGTCGCCCTGGCGCACGGCGGTGGTCTTGATCCTGGTGGTGTCGGTGCCGGTGGTCGGTTCGGTCACGCCCATCGACTGCAGGCGCAGCTCGCCGCTCGCAAGCCTGGGCAGGTAATGGCTTTTCTGCGCGTCGCTGCCATGGCGCAGCAGGGTGAACATGTTGTACATCTGGCCGTGGATGGTGCCGGAGTTGCCGCCGCAGCGGTTCACCTCTTCGAGGATCACCGAGGCTTCGGCCAGACCCAGGCCCGAGCCACCGTATTGTTCCGGGATCATCGCCGACAGCCAGCCGGCAGCAGTCATGGCGCTGACGAAGGCTTCGGGGAAGCCCTTGTCTTCGTCGATCTTGCGCCAGTACTCGGCAGGGAAGTCCGCACACAGGGCGCGTACGCCTTCGCGGATGGCATTGAGGTGTTCGTCGTTGCGAGCGCTCATTGTTATTGTCCTGTAGGTGCAAGTGTCTTGTGGGGCTACGCAGGCCTGCCGGGCAGGCCCGCTGCTTATCCCGGGTTCAGAGCGGCAGATACCCGAGTGCCGCCCTGAAGCGATTCTTGATGTAGTGACCGTCGCGCGGCGGCAGTACCCGCGGCGGGTTCTCGGCCTTGATCTTGATCGTTGCCAGCTTCACCCCGTCGCGGCTGGCGAAGCGTTCGCGCAGGTCGTGCACGCCGGCCATGTCGCGGATCTCGTCGGTCCAGCTGAACCCGCAGGTATTGGCCACCTGGTCGAGGCGAATGCCGAAGCCTGCGTGGCTGACCTGCATCCCGGTCTCGCCGAAGTGGCCGTTGTCGAGCACCGCGATGGTCAGGTTGGCAGGCTTCTGCAGCGCCACCGTGGCCAGCGCGCCGAAGCCCATCAGCAGCTCGCCGTCGCCGGTGATCACCACCACGCTCTTGTCCGGTTGCGCGTTGGCCAGCCCCAGGCCGACGGTAATCGCGCTGCCCATGGCGGCCCACAGGTAGTAGTTGTGGTCGTGGTCGCCAGCGGCCATCACGTCATAGGAAGCCGAGCCCAGGCCGGTGACCACCAGCACGTCGTTGCGATCGGCCAGCAGGGCCTCGACCACTTCGCGGCGGCACAGGGTGTGGTTGGCGCTTACTTGACCCATTTCTTTTCTCCAATCAGGCGCTGACCGAGCAGCAGGGCGGTGGCACTGTCACCGTTGAAGGCCATGGTGGCGGCGCCGTGCAGCAGCGGGGCGACGTCCTTGGGCTCATCGGCACGCCAGGTCATCACATTCATCAGGTTGAGGCTGCGCTCGGTGGCTTGGCCCATGGGGTTCTGCCAGGCGTTGAACTCTGCCCAGTCGCCACGCATGGTCACCACCATCAGCAGCGGGAAGCCTGCGCATACCTGCAGCGCCAGGGTGTTGATGCAATTGCCCACGCCGCTGGACTGCATCAGCAGTGCGCCGCGCTCGCCGCCCAGCCAGGCCCCGGCCAGGTAGCCGATGCCTTCTTCCTCGGTGGTCAGCACCACCGCCTTGATGTCAGGGTCGGCATAGGCCAGGCGAATGGCCGCCGAATGGCCGGCGTCCGGTACGAACACCACATGTTTCACGTCGTGAGCCTTGAGCACGCGAAACACGTCCTCCTGCCAGTCCTGCCCCACGGTTTGTTCAGCTTCTAGCGTTGACATGCCAGTCTCCCAAGCACTGCTGTTGTTGTGGTTTCACGCATTCTGGCGGGGCCGACGGCCCGGCACGACTACCGTTTTTCTCTTTGAGATATGCCTGCCAGGCATAGGTCAGGCGTTGGCTATCGGGTGTTTGGCATGGCCCTTGAGGCCCGTGTTGGCTTCGATTTCACCGTCACCGCTGAGGTAGCCGTGACGCGTCAGGTTGGGCATCAGCATCGAGGCGATGAAGGTGACGCTGACCACGGCCACCACATAGAAGAAGAAATGCGTTTCGCTGCCCTGGGCGCGGAATGAAAGCGCCACATACTCGGCAGTCCCGCCAAAGGCCGCATTGCCCACCGCGTAGGGGAAGCCCACCCCGAGCGCACGTACCGCGGGCGGGAACAGCTCGGCTTTGACGATGCCGGCGATCGGGGTATAGAACGAGGCGATGGCCAGGCCGGCGAGCACCAGCAGGAAGGCGGTGAAGGGGTTGCTCACCGATTGCAGGGCGTACAGCAACGGCACCACCAGGGCCATGGCGAGCCCGGAAAACAGCAGCATGTGCGCCTTGATGCCGATGCGGTCGGCCAGCAGGCCGAGCAGTGGCTGCAGCAGCATGAAGCCGACCAGCGCGGCGGTCATGATGAAACTCACCGTTTCCGGGCTGAAACCTGCGCTGATCACCAGGAACTTCTGCATGTAGGTGGTGAAGGTATAGAAGTACAGTGAGCCGCCGATGGTGAACGCCACCACCAGGGCCACGGCGCGCTTGTGCTTGAACATGCCGCGCAGCGAGCCTGCGTCCTTGCGGTGCATATCTTTCTTCGAGGCGGTTTCGTGCATCGCGCGGCGCAGGTACACCACCACCACGGCGCTGACTGCACCAATGAAGAAGGGGATGCGCCAGCCCCACGCACGCAGGTCTTCATCGCTCAGGGTCTGCTGCAGGATGACCACCGTCATCAGCGCCAGCAACTGCCCGGCAATGATGGTGAAGTACTGGAACGAGCCATAGAAACAGCGTTTGCCGGGGGTGGCGATTTCGCTGATGTAGGTGGCGCCGGTGCCGTATTCTGCGCCCACCGAGAGCCCCTGGATCAGGCGCGCGATCACCAGCATGACCGGCGCTGCGATGCCGATGCTGTCATAGGTGGGCATGACGGCGATCAGCAGCGAGCCGGCGCACATCATGAACACCGAGAGGATCATCGATACCTTGCGCCCGCGGGTATCGGCGATCCAGCCGAAGATCCAGCCGCCGAGCGGGCGCATGAAGAAGCCCACCGCGAACACCCCGGCGGTGGCCAGCAGTTGGGTCGTGGTGTCGCCCTTGGGGAAGAACGCGGCGGCGAAGTAGATGGCGGTGTAGGCGTAGATGAAAAAGTCGTACCACTCCACCAGGTTGCCCGAGCAGGCCCCGAGGATGGCTTTGACCCGGTTGGGGGGTGGGGCGCTGACGGCGTCGCAAGGCACGGAGCTGCGGTTCATGGCGAAAGTCCTCGAATCTTATTCTTGTAATAAGCCGTGCATGGGCATGCCGGCGTTGGACCCACGCTACCCCAGCCCACAGCCTGCAATAAGAGGCGTACCGGGCCTAACTGATATGCCCAAATTCTATAGGGCACCGGCGGCCACCGGCCTTACACTGGCGCCAGCGCCGCCGTGGCACGGCGTGCCTTCCCCCAAACTGACTGGCCTGGCAATGGACGTCGTTCAACTCAAGACCCTGATCCACGTGGCTGAGCTCGGCAGCCTGAGCAAGGCCTCCGACCGCCTGCACATTGCCCAGCCGGCGCTGAGCCGGCAGATCCGCCTGCTGGAGAAAGAACTGGGTACCTACCTGTTCGAGCGCCATGGGCGCGGCATGCTGATCACCGAGGCGGGCCGGGAGGTGCTGGCGCATGCCACGCGCATCATGCAAGAGATGGAATCGATCCGAAGTTCGGTGGCCGGTGGGCGTACCCGCCTGCGCGGCACGGTGGTGATCGGCACCACGCCGACGGTGGCCGAAATCGTCACCGTGCCGCTGGTGCGCAAGGTGCGCGAAGCCCAGCCCGAGCTGGGCGTGCGCTTCTCCTCGGCGTTCAGCGGCTACCTGCTCGACTGGTTGCAGCGCGGCGAACTGGAACTGGCCATTTCGTACGATCCACAACCGCTGCACACCCTGCGCATCGTGCCAGTGATGATGGAGAACCTGCTGCTGGTGGGCCCGGCGGGTTCCGGCCTGAGCCTGGACACGCCGGTGAGCTTTGCCAGCCTTGCGGGGCAGGAGTTGGTGGTGCCCAGTGCGCGGCACGGCTTGCGGGTGATCCTGGACCGTTGCGCACGTGAGGTCGGCATCCCGCTGCGCACCAGTGTCGAGGCCGACTCGTTCGGCGCGATGATCGACCTGGTACGCAATGGTTTCGGCTTGACCGCCTTGCCGCTGGCGTCCATCTACGCGCAGGTGGAGAGCGGCAGCCTGTGCGCCGCACCGCTGGTCGACCCGGTGCCGATGCGCAAGCTGGTGCAAGTGTTCCCTGCCGACCGGCGGGTGAGTCCGGCGGCCAGGTTCGTTGGGCAGGCGTTCATCGAGATTGCCGCAGACCTGGTCGAGCGCAAGGTCTGGGCCGGGCACATGCTCTGAGTTGCATCCGCACGTTTTCTATCGCCTTTGTCACGGATATTGTCTTGAAAGACCCCGCAGCATTACCCGGCTTGCCCGGTATCTTCGTTCTGGGCCTGTTGCAGATTCTGGTCTGGGGCGGCTCGTTCTTCCTGATGGCGGTGATGGCTGCGCCGATCATGCAGGAGACCGGTTGGGCCAGCCAATGGGTGTACGGCGCGCTGTCGCTGAGCATTCTGGTGTCGGCGCTGCTGGCGCCTTTGACCAGCCGCTTGATCGCCCGATTCGGTGGCCGGCGGATTCTTGCCTGCAGCGGCGTGACCGTGGCGTGCGGGCTGTTTCTGATGGCGGCCACGCATACCTTGGCGTGGTTCCTGCTGGCCTGGGTCGTGATTGGCGTGGGCATGGCGCTGGGATTGTACGAGGCGTTGTTTGCCAGCCTTGGGGCGTTGTATGCGCAAAATGCCGGCAGCGCCATCACGGGCATCACATTGATTTCGGGGTTTGCCACCAGCCTGTCGTGGCCGGTGGTGGCGTTGCTGATCGAGCACATGGGCTGGCGCAGCACTTGTGTGGTGTATGGCGTGGTGTTGGCACTGGTGGTTGCGCCGCTGTATTGCCGGGTGCTGCCGGCCGGTGTCGGCCTGCGGCTTGGCAGCCAGGCGCAGCACAGTGCGGTTGCGCCGGTGAGCCCGCGTATCTATTGGTTGCTGACTGCGATCTTCGCCTTGGGTGCGGTGCTGATGACTGCCATGTCGGTCCATCTGGTGTCGATCCTGCAGGGGCAGGGCTACAGCCTGGCGGCGGCCATTGGCCTGGCGGCGTTGCTGGGGCCGAGTCAGGTGGGGTCGCGGGTGCTGCAGATGTTCGCGCGCAAGCGACACCCGGTGTGGACCACATTGATTTCGGTGGTGCTGGTTGCGGTGGGGTTGTTGCTGGTGACGGTGTGGCCGGTTGCGACGGCGCTGGGGTTGGTACTGTACGGTGCGGGCAATGGCTTGCGTGCGATCGTGCGTGGGTTATTGCCGCTGGCGTTGATGTCGCCGGCCAATTATGTGTTGTTGATGGGCCGCATGTCGTTGCCTTCGCTGGTGGGGCAGGCGGCTACGCCGTTGCTGGGTGGTTACCTGCTGCAGGTGGCGGGGCCGGTGGGGGTAATGATGACGATGTCAGGGCTGGCGGTGTTGAATGTGGTGCTGGTGGGGGTATTGATCCGGTCGTTGTAGGCCCAGGAGCCTGCACTCGACTTCAAGAGCGACAGAAATGCATTGACTGTCACCTGATGGCTCCCCTGAGATCTCCTGCCGGGCCACCAAGGCTGACAACGCCGATCCTGCAGGCCATGGTACGTTGCAGCAAATGTGGGAGCTGCGGTGCGACGACTCGCCTTGCCAGCGAAGCGCCGCGCGGGCGGCGCTCGAT
>NZ_JAHTBI010000025.1 GCF_019168305.1 Pseudomonas aegrilactucae | reverse complement strand
GACTTCGCCGGACGGTTACTCACGAAGGCCAGTATTTGCGTCTTCAGCGCAGCGAAGTCGGGATAGTGATGCGCCTTGATGGTGGCGTCTTTGATCGTTCGGTTCATGCGCTCGACCTGGCCATTGATCCACGGGTGGTAGACCTTGGTCAGCCGATGTTTGATGGCGTGTTCGTGACAGACACAATCAAAAATGTGCCCACCAAACCGCTTGGTCGTGCCGTTGCGATACCGGGGCTGCTCGTGAATGCCACACTGTTGCCAGCCAAGACGGTGTGCATCGTACGCACGACCTGGCGTAGAAACTCAGCGCCATTACGCTTACCCAGGCTGTTCGACCGGCCCAAATACCGACAGCGCAACATTATCGAACGTATGTTCGGCTACTAAAAGAGAAACGCCGAATCCTCACGCGCTTTCACAAGCTCGCAAAAAGTTATGCCGCGATGCTCTCGCTGGCTTGCGTCAAGCGGTGTATGCGACGGCTTTTTTCAGACAGAGCCTAAGGCACCCGTTCAGCGTAAGGGTAGAATACCTCTGTTCCGCATTACCTCACGAAAAGCTACCTGCTTGGGCTGCAACACATTGCAATCGCCCTTCTTAGGACTGTCCAATTGCGAGCAGCTTTTATCTTCGCTTAACTGCATCCAGTCGCGGGAT
Organism: Pseudomonas aegrilactucae; assembly: GCF_019168305.1. Taxonomy (GTDB): domain Bacteria; phylum Pseudomonadota; class Gammaproteobacteria; order Pseudomonadales; family Pseudomonadaceae; genus Aquipseudomonas; species Aquipseudomonas aegrilactucae. The sequence goes on along the minus strand of NZ_JAHTBI010000025.1, from coordinate 5,454 downwards.
GATTCGCCGCTAGCCACCCAGACAGTCATGGCTGGAATGCTGCCGCAGTTGCCGATAATCACCATGAAATAACGATTCCTGTCACCCTCAAAGGAATCAAGATAGTCCCAGGTAGTTTTCTGGTCACGCCAAGAGGGTGATGGCGTACTCTCTGGATGTGTATGCCACAACCCTACAGCATGCCTGTATTGTTCGAATTCACTTTGCCTGTTCCTATCAGAGGCTTTTACATCTGGATTCCAAGCGTGCCTGCTTCGCCGGTCAGCAGGATTCGGCCCCATGGCGTTACTGATGATCAGCCCGTGAGAGTCCGGCTCTGGGCTAAAAATCTCCCCTCCAGCTTCCTTCTGCCAGAACCGACGTTGAGCATAGCTGTACATGTGTGCCAGGACGTGATCAGTAAACAGCACGTATTTACTGTTGTCGGGATAGAAAAAGACCCTGCTCATGGAAATGGCCTTATCAGGGTCAGGCCTTCGAATCCAGATGCAATACTCGCCCACTCATTATGCTTCAATCCCGGCCAATGCTTATCCAAATAAAGCTGCCCGCGCACCCAGCTCCGCACTCGAGGAGGAAATGGTTCGACTGCATCGATCATCTCCAACGCGGACTCAGCAACCAAGGCGACGGCGTGTTCGGCTGCAGCTGCGGTGTAACTCTGGAACCGGCTGCTGCACCCAGGCTCTTGTTGGATCACTTCATCGGGCCACACCACCGCCTGTAAGCTATACAACGGATCTATCGGGCCTTGTAGCCACAATTGCCCCGATGGTAAAGAACAAGCATGAGCAGCAGCCACATAGGGCTCCATCCAACCTACCAACAGCGGGCATGGATGCTTTTGTCGAGCGTTCTCAATCTGCGCTCTCACATCTGGCTCACCGGTGAGATCGAGCACTGCGTGCACATCAGCCAATGAATTTTCTTTCAGCCATGCGGCCGTATTCTTGAAGTATGGAACTACCTCGGTCGAAGGGAAGGCCAAATTAACTCGCTTGGCCACTGCACGTGCTTTGCTCTCACCGATAGACTCTGCGCCAAGTAGATGTCGCCCGACATTCGCTGGAGACATGGTGTCAGCATCAACCAGAGAAATCCTGCCGACTCCAGCCTTGGCGAGGTGGTCGACTATCGGACTCCCTAGAGCCCCCGCTCCTAACACCAGAACATGTTTTGCCTGGCGCCGGTCAACCTCTGGATGCTGATCTCGACCGGCTGTCCAGTTTGGGTCTAGGCGAGACGTAATAAGTGGTAGTACTTTGGATGGAGAAGGAAACGATTTTTTTCGTTTACCTTTACCCTTCCCAATATCCCGAACCGTCGGTGGGCCGCCTGGAAGCAGGTACGCGAAAGCAAATTGAGCATTCCTTAATAAGACTACACGGTGTATCTCTCGGCCGCGGCGACTACGGTGTATCTGGAACTGTGAATAGTCCGCGGGAAGAAGACGACCTTTCAGTATGCGCTCCAGATCACCCATAGATTTAGGCCAGGTGCTGGGCGTAAGCACATATGAAATCGGGACGTCAGCAATCAACACCGCAGTACGTTGCTCAGCCCCCAACGACTGAACTACGCGATTGGTGATGCGTAGAGCTTCATCGGCGGCCACGATGATCCTGTTCGGCGTCAGGAGCATTCCGCTCCTGATCATTGCCTTCTTGGGAGGTGGGTCTACGGTCCAGACTGCGGTCACTGGGTCGTATTGCGACCGGGCCCGAGCAACCTCGATAACCCAGTAGTTGATTGCTTCCGTCTCAAAGGCTTCGTCCAAGCTACCATTCAACCAAGGCTTGAGAAACTGCTCCAAGTAAGCATTCAGAAGGAAAAGAACCCTCTCCTCCGCGGAGTGGCCCGAGCCTGGTCCGGGGTCACCGTCCATGCAAAGAGCCCCGTTATCGTCAACGTGCGGAAGCCTCAGCACCGCATCGGAGGAGAGCTGAATGAATGCCTTGGCGCACCCTGGGAATTCGGCAGGCAGACGTAACTCGGCCCACTTAAATCCCCTTCCCTCCTGAAAAGTAGGTAACTGCAACTGGTAAGCAGTGATGCCCCCTTCCCGGCGAAAGGCTGAAGGCAGCAAATCCGGAAATTGCTCGCGTATGAGGGCCAAGTTCAAAGTCAACTGATTCTCCCCACTACTCAAGCGAGTCCAGTCGTAACCGGAGTGGCTTTAGGTTTTGGGGTCTCTATTGTAGGCAACACGCCGCCCCCGCCAGTCGGCGCCGGAATACCGAACACCTCCCGCACACGCTTGGAAATAGCTTGTGGTTCAGTTAATGCCAGAATGGTTTTGAGATCCGCTGACAGCGCATCGCACCAGGTCATAAAGGATCGGAAACGCTCTTCCCCATCATCATTCCACTTCTCGGCAAAATTCTCTCCCTCGACGGTGGGGTTATCTACTCGATACTTGCCGTCAAGCTTAAGCACCAGGTGCGGCATGTAGAGCGCGAGCTCATTCAGCACCTCCACCGGATGCTGGAACACACGCCCCAGATCCGCCAAGCCTTCATAGCAAGTGGTCAGTAAGGTAACAATGATCACCGAGATCGGCTTGGTCCCCCCTTCAATGAGGCCACGCCTAACGCACATGTCCCGATGACGCTTGAACAGGCGAATGGCTACTCGGAGGGTATCGGTAATTTCCACGGTTTGATCTGGCACTGGTGCAATGCTATCCATTACCCGGTTCTTCGCCAATGCCTCCATCGCTGGGACAAGAATCAGCGCACGCTTGGCGGTATCGTCCACCCACTTGCTCATACCGGCCGGATTGGAGGTCTTCCAGCTTGTAGTAGGGGTATCCACCACTGCCAATGCCGTTCCCTCGTATCGCACAGCGCGATAGCGCGGAGCCATGGACTCATACGTATTCCGAGGAACAGTATTCAATGGTACCGATGGCGTGAACTCCAGGTAGAACGACCGCTGTGGGAAAGGGATATTCCAGCAACGCCTTTTTGCTTCAGCGTTCAGATCAACCAAAGCATTCCCAATGGATTCAAAAAATGCCATTGGTTCGGAGGCTTCGATACGAGAGATGTCCACCTGGCATACTGCGTCGATGTCAAATTTCTCTCTTCCATTAGGCGACCGTATCAAAGTTTTGGTACTGACCGAGCCCTGAGGCAGAATTGATATGGCTTCGGGTGGCCACGAAAGATTGGAAGCGAGTAGCTCAGCCACTTCCTGATAAGCCCCCTTGGCAGCCTCGATTTCCTCATCACGCACCGCGATGTGCTCATTCACCGCATTGAGCGCTTTTTCCCAATGCGAGTATTCGAGCTGCATGCTTCGAGAGTCGGATGCCAGGCCATCGAGTAGACCCGCATACGACTCAAAGGATTCCTTCAATCGAACAGGGCGTGACCGTTCGGCGTGGATCACCAGCTCAGCACTTTTGGTTTGGCTCATGGCATTAGGCTCGTTATCGAAGAGGAATAGTGATGGACTGCTGCCCGTGAGTGGCGGATACGTGATGACCTGTGATCGATAGGGCAGGAACAAATTTGAAGTCGCGACCTGCGCGGTCATAAACCACGTACTCGGGGTGGTGACCTGCTTGTAACATCTGGCCGAAACGGAACACCGTGCTGGCAGGGCTGATCGCGATGAGGTGGACCTTTGCAACTCGCATCACGTCTTGAGCGTGAACAATTGCTTTGCGCGCAGCTTGCGAAAACTGCTCAAGATCCTCCGGACACCCGATACAGTCGGCTCCTGTCTTTGACGTGGTCACACGAATCCAAGGGATCTCGCCGGAATCGACCGCGCGCCTGAATTCAGGAGACAGTGAATCCTCATCAAGACTGGCCGACAGCTCGAGTGTTATAAAAACTTCGTCTGCGCGAACCGCTGGCAAAGGGCTAACGCTGAAAGTACCTGGTGAAGGAGCAGTGGCCTTTGGGTCCCACGCCCAGGTCTTGCGAACCTTGTCGTACTGGAAGACTTGAATGGCCTGCGCTTCACCCATCACTCGACCGGCCAGAACCAAGGTAGGAATATGGTGCAGAGGGAAGATGGCCAGACTTTCGGTGCTCAAGCCGCTGCTGGAATTGAATCCGGTGACGAGCTCTCGAATATGATGCTCATGCTCCCGCAAATATTGGTACCAAAACTCTGGCAGATGACGGTCATCTCGCTGTGATTTGCGGCGCACGTAATGGACGACACCTGGCTCCATGGCTCGTCTGGTCGCCACAATGGCCTCAATCAGCTCCGAGTCATGAAAGTAAGTCGGCACGTTTGCCAAATTAGCATGCAAAGTCACCGCTTTAGTACGCGGAAACGCCAGTGAATTTAGATAATTCCGTACGATATCCCGGTGAGACTGGCGCATTTCGTTCAGGATTTCGGCGGTATAAAACTGAGGTGCAAACGAATCAATCAGACGATGGTGCTCATCACACATCAACATGATGTTATCGGGGACATTGGCGAGACGGTGCGAATCAGTCTGACTACCCCGCGGCCCTTCTGGATCCGATGCAACGATGTGTGCCAAATATCCGACTCGGGCAGCTTTGGTCCACAAGGCAATCTCTGACAGATCATGCCCGCAGCCTTCAAACATGCATCTTGCACCCGCATCAGCCCAAACCTTTTGTGCCGTTTTCTCCGAGATCTCTGGTCCCCGACCACTGGTCCTACCGAGCAATCCATCCCGGGTCGCGATGAAAACATCCACCTGGGGCTTACTCTGTACGAGCACATATGCCCACGTGCTATCTGCGGTGTGGGCGGAAAGCAAGGCTTCAAGCCCCATGTCCAGAACGTAGAGCAAGCCTTTGGGGACCAGTTTTTTAAGACTCGATTTTGCTATCGGTCCTGGGTCAGCGGGATGTAAAACGAGACTCGCCTCATCGAGATCAACTAGCTTACAGAGGTAGTCCGCAGTGACGTACGCCACCCGGTGCTTTTGTGTCAGACATCTATCCAGCCAGACAGCCAATTCCTGATCGCTCAAATTGGTTGTAGTCGTGCTGCTGCGTGACGAGGTTGATGAGCCAGAAGACATTTAATCGCCCTAATCCGTGACCGAGTTAAATCGCGCCTCTTGCAGATGAGGGTAAAAAACAAGAATTCAATGGCAATGTGCCATTTTTTTCAGGCTAACACCACTTACGGAGTAGGACTGCCGTCCGAGCCATCGCTGCGACGGAATCAGCTAAGTCCTTGGTGTAAGTATCCAAGAGCATCGTTAGGTTCTGCATGCCCCTGCTCGCCGCGGATCGCCGAGTTGGGGGTTCGCATACCAACGCAGCCTGACTTCGCTTCCCACGCCGTGCCGGTTTATCATTGCAGGATCATAACGAAGGGGGCTTTCGGATCGCCGCACGCTTGCTGCCCGCCCTGGATTTGCGCTGCGCCTGTGGTCCACAGACTCAGGGCTGTGGAATGGTTCGGGTGATCCAGCCAACCAAATTCAACTAGTGTCCTGTCTCAAAA
>NZ_JAHTBI010000024.1 GCF_019168305.1 Pseudomonas aegrilactucae | reverse complement strand
GCAAGCCAGCTCCCACGGGTATATCACTGCCGTCGAAATCAGTGACATCCCTGTGGGAGCAACTGTCTCTCTGCGAGAACCGACCTTGCCGGCGATGGTCTTGCCACGCACAACAGCACAGACTGCGCGCTGCCCTGGTCCAACGGGTGGGCAGCGTTCGCCTCAGAGGCAGGCTCAGCCGAGGTCGCGCAGTACCGCTTCCAGGGTATGCACGAACAGGTCGGCGTGTTCGCGCTCGAAGATCAGTTGCGGGCGGATCTTCAGGATGTTGGCCATCGGCCCCGCCGAGCTGATCAGCACGCCGCGCTCGCGCAGGCCGTTGACCACCTGGCGCGTGGCGTCGGTGGCAGGGGCCTTGCTGGCGCGGTCGGTGACCAGCTCCACCCCCAGGAACAGCCCGGCGCCGCGCACGTCGCCGATCAGCGGGTAGCGCTCGGCGAGGCCCTGCAGGCCGGCTTTGAAGTAAGCGCCGATGGCCGCGCAGTTGCTCCGCAGGTCCTGGCCCTGGATCACTTCGAGCACCGCGTTGGCGGCTGCGCATGACACCGGGTTGCCGCCGAAGGTATTGAAGTAGCGCGCGTTGCGCCCGAACGCTTCGAGCACCTCGGCGCGTACCACCGCGGCGGCAATCGGCTGGCCGTTGCCCATGGGTTTGCCCAGGGTGACGATGTCCGGTTGCAGGCCATGGCGCTCGAAACCCCACATGTGCTCGCCGGTGCGCCCGAAGCCCGACTGCACTTCGTCGGCGATGTACAGCAGGCCCTCTTCACGGGCCACCGTCACGGCCTGCTGCATGAAGCCGGCCGGGTCGGCGAGCACGCCGTCGCTGGCGAAGATGCCGTCCAGCAGCAGCGCCGCCGGCTTGATGCCACAGCGGCGCAGGTCGTCGATGGCGGCGCGCACGTCCTCGGCAAACAGCCGCGCCACGTTCTCGGCGCCCAGGCGGTAGGCGTCCGGGGCGCGCACGGTACGCACGAAATCGCCCAGTGGCACGCCGGCGCCCAGCGACGGCGACGCGGCGGCGATCTGCTCGGTAACCCCATGGTAAGCGAGCTCGGTGACGATCAGGCCGGTGCCGCCGGTGTGCTGGCGGGCGATGCGCAGGGCCAGGTCGTTGGCTTCGCTGCCAGTGCAGGTGAACATCACCTGGTTCAGCGCGGGCGGGAAGGTGGCGAGCAGTTTTTCCGCGTAATCGAGGATGCCCTCATGCAGGTAGCGGGTATGGGTGTTGAGCACCTGAGCCTGGGCATGCAGGGCATTGACTACCTGCGGGTGGCAATGGCCGATCGAGGCCACGTTGTTGTAGGCGTCGAGGTAGCGCTTGCCGTCGGCGTCGTACAGCCACACCCCCTCACCTCGGACGATGTGCAGGGGATGCTCGTAGAACAGCCGATAGGCCGGGCCCAGCGTGCGCTCGCGGCGCTCGATCAGCGCGCGTTCGGTGGCGCTCAGGCGCTCGGCATCGGTGGCGGTGAAGCCATTGATCATGGTCATTACAGCGTCTCCTGGGAGCAGATACGACGAATCTGTTGTTGCGCGGCTTCGCGCGGCAGGTCGGCCAGCGCCTGCAGGCCACGCCAGGCGCTGGGGGCGTTGCGCAGTATGTAGGCGCGGTTTTCCGGGTACAGTGCGGCGCGCCAGTTGGTGATGGTCACGGTCAGCACCAGGCGGGTGGCGATCAGGTCGAACAGCAGTTCCTGTTCGACCGGCTCCAACGGCGCAACACGGTGGTACGCGGCGATGAACGGCGCGGCGTGCTGCAAAGGGTCGCCCTCGTTGCCCAACTGATAGGCGGCGCCCACTGCCAGGTCGTTGACCAGCGGGGCATGCACCATGTCGCCGAAATCCAGGATGTTGCGTACCGGGTGGGGCTGCTGGGCGTCGACGATCACGTTGTGCGGGTTCAGGTCGTTATGGATCACCTGGGCGCGCAAGCCCTTGAGTCGGGGCAGGGCGTTGCGCTGGAAGTTGTCGAGGAAGCGGCGCGCCAGCTGACGTTGTTCAGGCGCTTCGATCAACGCGATCACCTCGTCCAGGCGCGAGGCGTGCTTGAGGTCCCACAGCAGCTCGTGGCCGGCACCGGGGTGGAAGAAACCGCGCAAGGCCAGGCCCAGGCGGCCCAGGTGTTCCCCCAGGCTGCTACGCAGCGCCGCGCTGGGTTGCGCGATCTGGTTCAGCGACACGCCGTCGACAAACGACAGCAGCCGTACCAGCAGGGGTTGGCCATCGAACAATACCGGCAACTGATAGGTGCCGCCCAGATTGGGGTAGATCCGTTGCACGGGCAGCAGCGGGTCGCACTGCTGGATATGCAGCAGCGCCTGGTTCTGAAAATCGATCACCCGCGGGTCTTCGGCGGCGTTGGACACCTTGAGCACGTACTGCGTGCCGTCGCTGCAGGTGAGCTGGAAATTGAGGTCGCGCTCGCCACTGAGCAGGCGACAGGTGCCGTGCAGGCCGAAGTGCTGTGCTGCCACTGCGCGGGCCTGTTCGGTGCAGACCTGGGGCGGCGCCGCGGCGAGCAGCGCGTCGAAAGCAGGAGGTGTGTGTAGGGTCACGGAACGTCACTCTGTGGAGGGTGCGCATACGGGTGCAGCGCGCCGGTACAGGTCGAACATAGGTCAGTTTGGCTATATCGGTTATATCCAGAGTTGATCAGTCGTTAAGGCCACTTGTATGCTCGTGGGCAAGTTGACTGGCGCAGGGTGCAGGTGATGGGCTCGCTTCTCCACGATTTGCTGGTGGGCACACTCGAACGCGGCGGTGAGCTGACTTTGCAGCGCCAGCTCTACCACGCCATCCAGGCGGCAGTGCTGCAGGGGCGGCTGCCGGTGGATCACAAGCTGCCCTCCACCCGTGCGCTGGCGCAGCAGTTGCACGTGTCGCGCCTGACGGTGTCGCTGGCCTATGAGTGCCTGCTGGATGAAGGCTACCTGTACGCCCGGGCGGGCAGCGGCACCTTCGTTGCCGATACCTTGCCGCAGGTCAGTGCCCAGGCGCCCGCTGTCGAGGCCCCGGGCCAGGCGCCGCTGTCGGCACGCGGCAAGGCGATCACCGCGCGTTTCGGGGCGGTGGCCAGGGTAGCGGGGGCCTTTGTGCCGGGGGTTGCCGATGCCGATCTGTTTCCGTTCCACATCTGGAAGCGCCTGCACAACCGCTACCTGAGCAAACACCAGGCGCCACTGGCCGGCTATGTGGAGCACGGTGGCTATCGCCCGTTGCGCGAGGCCCTGAGCGCCTATCTGTATGCCTCGCGCGCGGTACGCTGCAGCCCGCAGCAGGTCATCATCACCCAGGGCACCCATCAGTCGCTGGACCTGGTGGCCCGAATGCTGGCGGATGTGGGCGACACGGTGTGGGTCGAGAGCCCGTGCCATTGGGGCGCCCCGGTGGTGTTCGAGGCGGCCGGGCTGCAGTGCGCGCCGCTGCAGATCGACGCGCAGGGCGCCTGCCTGCCGACGGAAGTGGCGCAGGCCACGCCACGGTTGGCGTTCCTCACGCCGTCGCACCAGTACCCCACGGGCAACATCATGACCTTGCAGCGCCGGCGCGACTGGCTGGCGTTTGCCGAGGCGCACAACATGTGGGTAGTCGAGGACGACTATGACAGCGAGTTCAGGTACGACATCGAGCCGTTGCCCTCGCTGCAGGGGCTGGGGCGCCAGGACCGGGTGATCTACCTGGGCACGTTCAGCAAGGTGACGTACCCGGGGTTGCGCCTGAGCTACCTGGTGGTGCCCGAAGCGCTGGCACAGGCGTTCGGCAAGGGGCTGACGCAGCTGTACCGTCCGGGCTTTCTGTCGGTGCAGGCGGCGATGGCGGACTTTATCCAGGAAGGGCATTTTGCCCGGCATATCCGCAAGGTGCGTGCAGAGTACGCCGAGCGTCGCAGTTGCCTGCAGCAGTGCCTGGATGCCAGCTTCGGTGAGCTGATCAGCTATTCGTCGGGACAGGCCGGGTTGCACCTGGCGGTGAGGATCGGCGCGCCGGGTACGGCCAGGCAGATGCTGGCGCAGGCGGAGGCGTTCGGGCTGGTGTTGCGTGGGGGGTACAGTGTCGAGGCGCAGGCGCACGACGGCAACCTGCTGGTGCTGGGGTATGGCGGGGTGAAGGTGACGCAGATCGAGGCGGCAGTACAGCGCTTGCGCGCGCTGTATGACCGGGTGGCCTGACGAGCGCTGTGCGCGCTTTCGCTGGCAAGCCAGCGAAGAGGCCAGAGCACTCACTGCAGGGTATTGATCCTCAAGCTACTGGTTTTTTTTTCTGTCGCGTTTCGGACGGCTGCGGGTGCCCGAACAGGTACCCCTGAAAGTGCGAGCACCCCTCGGCCTGCAACTGCTTGAACTGCGCCACCGTCTCCACCCCTTCGGCCGTGGTGTTGATCAGCAGGCTGCTGCTCATCCCGGTGATGGCGCGGATGATCGACATCGCCTCGCGGCTCTCGCCCATGTCATGCACGAACGACTTGTCGATCTTGATCCGGTCGAACGGGAACGAGCGCAGGTAACCCAGCGACGAATAACCGGTACCGAAATCATCCAGTGCAATGCACACGCCCAGGTCCTTGAGCGCCTGCAAGGTGCGCAGGTTGCCCTCGCTGTTTTCCAGCAGCACCGATTCGGTGATCTCCAGCTCCAGGCGTGCGGGCGGCAGTTTCGAGTCGGCCAGGGCAAGCTGCACGACCTCCACCAGCTCGCTGTTCTTGAACTGCACCGGCGACAGGTTGACGGCCACCGATTGCTCGGTGCCCCAGGTGGCTGCCTCCTGGCAGGCAAGGTTCAAGGCCCGCGTACCCACCTCGTGGATCAGCCCGGTCTCTTCGGCAATCGGGATGAAGTCCATGGGCATGATCTGACCCTTGCTCGGGTGCTGCCAGCGCATCAGCGCCTCGTAGCCGGTGATCTGCTCGCCATTGCCGATGATCGGCTGGTAGTGCATGTGCAACTGGCCCAGGTGCAGCGCGGTGCGCAGGTCGGTTTCCATGATGCGCCGGCGCCGTGCGGCTTCATCCAGTTCGGGGCGGAACAGCTCGAAGCGGTTGCGGCCGTTGCGCTTGGCCTCGTACAGCGCCATGTCGGCATAGCGCAGCACCTGGTCGGCGTGCACGTGGTCCATGGGCGCAACGGCAATGCCCACACTCAAACCCACCGAGAAACTGTGCCCATCGATGAGGAACGCCGGCGCCACCGCCTCGATCAGCCGGGTGGCGGTGCGCTGGGCATCCTCGATACGCGTCAACTGTGGCAGTACCACGGCGAACTCGTCGCCGCCCAGCCGCGCCAGGGTGTCCTGATCACGCAGCACGCTGCGCAGGCGCTGGCCCAGGGCGCGCAGCAGGCGGTCGCCAAAGGCGTGCCCGAGGGCATCGTTGATGTTCTTGAAGTTGTCTAGGTCCAGGCACAGGGCGGCGGTCATGTGCTGGCGGGCCTCACCCGCCTTCAGGGCTTCCTCGAGGCAGCTGTGGAACAGCGTGCGGTTGGGCAGCCCGGTCAGCTCGTCGTGGTGGGCCATATGGTGGATCTGCGCATGGGCGGCGATTTCGTCGGTGACGTCGTCGGCGATCTGCAGCACGTAGTGGCCGCCGGCCTGCGGGTTGCTGCTGAGCAGCGTGCGCGAACGCAGGGTGCGCAGGCCCACTGGCGTGTCCAGGTGGTCTTCGGTCAGGTGCAGGCCATTGTGGTTCAGGCAATGCTCGGTGAGGTGCTCGATGTAGCCGGCCATCACCGGCGCCAGGCTCTGTTGCGGGGTGCTGCCCACCAGTGGGCACTGCTGGTTGGAGAACAACTGCTCGGCCTTGGGGTTGGCCAGCAGGATCTGGCGCGATGCAACGTCCAGCACCATCACGCTGGACGGAATATTGTTGATCACCGAGTCGAGGAACTGCGACAGCGTGGCCATTTTCTCGCGCTGGGCTTCGGCCAGTTCCTTGGCCGCCAGCAGGTCGAGTTCGTATTGGCGACGTTCGGAAACGTCGCGGGTGACCTTGGCAAAGCCCAGCAACTGGCCGTTCTCGTCACGCACCGCGTCGATCATCACATGGGCCCAGAACGCGCTGCCGTCCTTGCGCACGCGCCAGCCCTCGGTTTCGAAGCGGCCGGTGGTGCGTGCGGTCTCAAGGCCCTGCCCAGGGAGTTCTGCGGCGCGGTCCTGGGCACTGTAGAACAGCGAGAAATGCTGCCCGACGATCTCTTCGCGGGTGTAGCCCTTGGCCCGCTGCGCCCCGGGGTTCCAGTTGCTGACCACACCTTCGGGGGTCAGCATGTAGATCGCATAGTCGATCACGCTCTGTACCAGAAGACGGTACATCACATCGGTGTTTTCAATCATGGCGGGCATCTCGAAACGCGTGGGGGTAAAGCCAGCAGGGTGGTCGGGGCGCAGGGGTAATGTGTCACTACGCAAAAGCGGCACACTCAATATCAGTGGCGGCCTGGTCAGGCAATGGTTCTTTAGTACTGGATTGCAGGGGCAAGGCATCGAGACGTGTGCGCCATTGCAGGGCAGGCTGTTGCGGGTGATGCACCTGGGGAGTGCGATCGGCGCCTGTGCCTGTCGGTTATCCAGTGGTTTTGCGCGGTGGCCACATCATGGCACTGAAACTGCTCAGTATTGCCCCTATAAATGGCAGCATGCCGGGAGCAGTCCAGATGGCCACCTTCAATACCGCAACGCGCATCGTGATGGGTTTTGCCATCGCTCCTCTGGCCTTGCTGGGCATGGCCCTGTATGCCTTGCACGACCTGGGCACGCTGCGCGACCAGTCGGTGCTGATCGTGCAGCAGGACTGGCCCAGGTTCGAGCCGATCCTGGTGATCGCCACGGGTGTGCGTGACAACGGCCGCAATACTCGTGACCTGTTGATCAACAAGGACAACACCCAGGCGAGTTCTGCCATCTCGGCCACGCGTGAGCGTATCACTCAGGCGTTCGCCACCCTTGAGCCGTTGTTCACCGACACGAGCGCCAAGGCCACCTTCGAGCGGCTCAAGCAGCAGCGCCAGGTGTATGTCCAGGCCTTTACCCAGGTGCAGGTGTTGATTGGGCAAGGCGCGTTCGACGCGGCGATGGCGCAGCTCACCCAGCGGGTGGTGCCGGCCGAGCGCGAGGTGTACCAGAGCCTGGACGCCCTGATGGTGTTGCAGGGCCAGGCATTCAGTGCGCGTGAGCAGTCGGCGCAGGCGCTGTACAGCGATGCGCGGCGCAACATGCTGCTGCTGTTCGTGCTGTGTATGGCGGCCGTCACCGCAGCGGCCGTGCTGGTCACCCGCAGCGTGACCCGGCCGCTGGGTGGTGAGCCGGATGAGGCGGCGCGGGTGTTGAGTCACATTGCCCGCGGCGACCTGAGCATCGAGGTGCCGGTACAGGCAGGTGGCACGGGCAGCGTGATGGTGAACATGCAGCAGATGCAGCAGAGCCTGAACCAGATGGTGCGGCATATCGCGGCTTCGGTCGATCAGGTTGCCAGCGCCTCGGAGCAATTGAGCGCTGTCAGTGCCCAGACCCGCAGCCAGTTGGAGCAGCAGGGGCAGGAAATCGAGCAGGCGGCGACTGCCGTGAACGAGATGACCGCTGCCGTCGATGAAGTGGCCCGCAATGCCGTGAGCACCAGCGAAGCTTCACGCGAGTCGCAGCAGACGGCGCAGCGCGGGCGTTTGCAGGTGCAGGCCACGGTGACCTGCATTGGTGAGCTGGCCGAGGGGGTCAAGGACAGTGCCGTGCGTATCCAGCAGTTGGCCACGCGCGTGCAGGACATCAGTTCGGTGCTGGATGTGATTCGCAGCATTGCCGAGCAGACCAACCTGCTGGCGTTGAACGCGGCGATCGAGGCGGCGCGTGCCGGTGATGCCGGGCGCGGGTTTGCGGTGGTGGCCGACGAGGTGCGTGCGCTGGCGCATCGCACCCAGGCCTCGACCCAGGAGATCGAGCAGATGATCGGCAACATTCGCCAGGACACCGTGCATGCGGTGACGGCGATGCAAAGCAGCAGTGAGCGGGTGGGGGTGACGCTGGAGGCGGCGCGGCGTTCGGGGGAGGCGCTGGAGGACATCACCCGTTCGATTGCGCAGATCAACGAGCGCAACCTGTTGATCGCCAGTGCTACCGAGGAGCAGGCGCTGGTGGCGCGGGAGGTCGACCGCAACCTGGTGGATATCCGCAGCTTGTCGCAGCAGGTGCTGGAGGGTGCACAGCATACGCACAGTGCGGGGGATGAGCTGGCGGGGATGGCGGGGCAGCTGCATGCGACGGTGGCGCGGTTCAAGGTGTAGGGGGCGTCTCAACCCTGGCCTGAAGCCGAGCACACAAGGCGGGCAACGCCAGTCTTGTGTGTTGGCCTTCAGGTCTCGGTGGCGCCTCGGTACTCGTCGGCGCCTTTGCCAAAACCTCAGAACTCCAGCTGCGCCGAGAACGTCAGCGTACGCGGCGCCCCCAGGAAGTGATCGCTCAGCCAGTATTGCTTGTTGGTCAGGTTGCTCACATTCGCCCGCAAGGTCAGTGCGTTGTCAGCCAGCGGCAAACGATAACGCGCACCCGCATCAAAGGTGGTGAACGACGGCAGGCTGTAGTGGTTGGCCTCATCCACATACTGCTTGCCGGTGTAATAGGCACCGCCCGTAACGGCAACGCCAGGCATCCCGGTGAGGTCATACTCGGCATACACCTTGGCCAGCTGGCTGGCCACGCCCACCGGCTTGTTGCCTTCGACACTGGCATTGGCCGTCTTCTTGATCTGCGGGTCGAGCAGGGTCAAGCCGCTGACCAGGGTCAACTGCGGGGTAACCTTGCCAGTGATACCGAACTCCACGCCATTGTTCACCTGGCGACCGTCCTGCACGTAGAGCTGCTGCTGGTTGGTGTAGGCATTGGGCTTGTCGATGTTGAACAGCGCCAGCGTCAGCAGGGTTTCGCCAAGCTCTGCCTTGACCCCCACCTCATACTGTTCGCTGATGACCGGGGCCATGGCCTGGCCAGCGTTGAGTGCCGTGTTGGGGGCGATGCCGCCGGTCTGCAGGCCTTCGATGTAGGTGGCATAGGTGGTCAGCCAGGGCTGCGGCTTGTAGATCAGCGAGACGTTGGGCGAGGTCTTGCTCTCGTTGTAGTTCTCGATCTGGCTGGCGAAGCCGAGCGTCTCGACCCACACGAAGTTGTCACTGAAGGTCTTGATGCGGGTACGGGTGACGCCAAGGATCGTCGACCACTGTTCGTTGAAGGTGATCACATCGCCGATCAGCAGGTTGTCGGCCTGGGTGCGCGAGGACAGGCGCTGGTCGCCGTGGCCGATGGAGTAGCCCGGCTTGGCGTACTGCGGGGTTTCATCCAGCGGGATCGAACCGTTGCCGCCTACCGGCTGGTACTGCGGGCCCGGAGAAGGGATGTAGTCGGTGTAGTCGCGCACGCGCGCCACGTTGCCCTGGTAGCCGAAGGTGACCTTGTGGCCGATGCCGCCAGTGGCGAACGCCGCGTCGGCGAACAGGTAGGCCGAGGTTTCTTCGGTCTCGACCGGGGCGAAGGCATACAGCGGCTGGCTGTAGACCCCGGCCGTGGTGACGGTGGGGCCGGTGTAGGCGTACTGGGTACGGTTGCGGTCATGGGCAAGCGCGCCGCGCAGGCTGAACACTTCGTTCAGGCGCCAGTTGAAGCGGCTGCCGACGCGTTCGTGCTCGCTGTCGGAGAACGCCCAGCGCTGGCTGTAGAGCTTGTCGTTGTCGAGCTGGTCGGCATCGGGGCGCAGCCGCTGATCGGCGAAGTACCAGTAGCTGGTCAGGCCGTGGGTCTGGTTCTTTTTATAGGAGGCGTCGAACTGCACCTGCAGGTCGTCGCTGACGTTCCAGTCCAAGGCCAGGCTGACCATCTTGCGCCGACGGTTCTGCAGATCGATGGCGGTCTCGCCGTCCTGGGCCAGCACGTTGACGCGGTAGGCCAGCACGCCCTGGTCGTCGATCGGGCCACCGAAGTCGCCATGGATGTAGCCGTTCTCACCCCCCGCATTGCCCAGGGTGACGCTGTTGTAGCGCTGGTAGGTGGGGCGCTTGAGCACGTAGTTGACCAGCCCGCCAGGGCTGCCGGGGCCATACAGGAAGCCGCTCAGGCCGGTGACGATCTCCAGGCGCTCCATCTCTTCGACGAAGTTGCCGCTGTCGGAGCCATTGCTGAAACGCAGACCGTCGTTGGCGACGTTGAGGTTGCCCAGGTCGCTGAAACCGCGGATGGCCACCGAGCTTGCGTAACCTGCACCCGACGGCGAGGTGAACTGGGTGAACGGGCTGAGCTTGAAGATATCGTCGGTCGAGGTGGCCTGCACGTTGCGGATCAGGTCGCTGGACACCACGCTGATGGAGTAGGGCGTGTCCTTCAAGGCCATGCCGCCCAGTGCGCCGACGTTTTTCAGCGAATCGGTGACGTAGCCGGCATCGGCGCTGCCTTCGGCGGCGCGGGTTGCATTGATGTCGGTTTCAGGCAAGGTCAGCCCGGCCCCGGTCGAGGTGGGCTCCTCGGCGAGCAGCACGGTGCTGAAGCTGGCGCAGGCGACGGCGAGCGCCAGCAGGTGAGGGCGCAACGAAGGGGAGGCAACGGACATGGGTGAGGTTCCTGATGTGAATGTTTCTCAGTAACCCTGTTGCCGCGCCAGAAATGAAAAGTGACAGGGGCGGTGCAAAATAAATTCTGCACCGCCGTCTGTTCAGGTCTTGAAGCGTCGTACCAGCGTGTTCATCTCGTTGGACAGCTGGGTCAGGTTGAACGCATCGCTCTTCGCGTCGCTGGCCAGTTGGGCCACACGCTGCGCGTCGCCATGGATCTGGCTGATGTGCTGGTTGATGTTTTCGGCCACCTGGTGCTGTTCTTCGGCGGCCGTGGCGATCTGGGTGTTCATGTCGCGGATGACATCCACCGATTCGCGGATCTGGCCGAAGCTGGTGCGCGCCTGCCCGATCCGTTCTACCGATTGTTGCGACAAGCCCAGGCTGGTGTTCATCTGCGCCGCCACCTGGCTGGTGCCGCGCGCCAGGTTGCCGAGCATGCCGTCGATCTCTGCGGTGGAGTCGGCGGTGCGCTTGGCCAATGCCCGTACCTCGTCGGCTACCACGGCAAAACCGCGCCCCTGTTCACCGGCCCGCGCTGCCTCGATGGCCGCGTTGAGGGCCAGCAGGTTGGTTTGTTCGGCGATCGAGCGGATGGTGCTGAGGATCGACTGGATGGCGTTGCTGTCGCGCTCCAGTTGCTGCATGGACTGCGCCGACTGGGCGATTTCCTGGCTCAACTGGTCGACGCTGCCGACGGCGGCGTCGATCTGCTGCTGGCCTTCGGAGGCCTGGCGCTGGCCATTGTCGGCCGAATCGGCGGCCTGGCTGCAGGAGCGCGCGACTTCGTTGGCGGTGGCGACCATCTCGTGGAAGGCGGTCGAGACCATGTCCACCGCCTCGCGCTGGCGGCTGGCGGCATCGGCCATTTCGTTGGACACCGCCGTGGCGCTTTGCGAGTTGGTGAGGATGCCGTCGGCGGCCTTCATGATGTGCTGGATAAGGCTGCGAATCGCCCCCAGGAACTGATTGAACCAACCCGACAACTGCGCGGTTTCGTCGTTGCCGCGCACATTCAGGTTGCGCGTCAGGTCGCCTTCGCCCTGGGCGATGCCTTCCAGCCCGCGCGATACATCGGCAATCGGGCGCACGATCAGCTTGGCGAAACTGGCGCCGACAAACGCGAACAGCAGCGCCAGGGCCGCAGCAATACCCACGATCAGCCAGGTCAGGCGGGTGGCCGCGGCCATCACTTCACTCTGTTTGACCAGCCCGATGAAGCGCCAGCCCAACTGGTCCGACGGCCATACGTTGGCCATGTAGCGCTCACCGTCCAGCTCCACTTCCACCAGGCCCTTGCCGGTCTTGGCCAGTTGCGCATAGCCCTGGTCGAGGCTGTCGAGCTTCTTGAAGTTGTGCGCCGGTTGTTTGGGGTCGACCAGGATCGTGCCGTTCTGCTCCAGCAGCATCACGTAGCCGGTTTCGCCCAGCCTGATCTGCTTGACGATCTCGGTCAGTTGCTTGAGCGAGACATCCACGCTGACCACGCCGCCGTTGGCGCCCAGGGCATTGGGCATGCTGCGCACGGTGCTGACCAGCACCGCATCGTCGTTGGCCCAGTAGTAGGCGTCGGTGCGCAGGGTCTTGCCGGGGTTGGCCTGGGCCATCTTGAACCAGGGGCGCACGCGCGGATCGTAGTTGGCCAGCTTGGGGTCATCGGGCCAGGAGATGTAGCCGCCTTCGGTGGTGCCGATGGAGATGTAGCCGTAGGCCGGGTGGCTGGCGCCCAGGCTTGCGAAGTAGTCGAACACCGGTTTGTCTTGCGGGCCCATTGGCAGCGACGGTGCGTCGGCCGAGATGTATTTTTTGACGCTGGCGTCGGTGTTCTGCAGCAGCGGCAACTTGCTGAGGAATTCGATGTTCTGGCTGATGCCGTCGAAGAACAGCTGCATGGCGTTGGCCACCTGGCGAATCTCGCGATCGCTGCTGTCGACGAAGGTGTCGCGCGCTTCGAGGCGCAGGTTCAGTACCACCAGTGTTGCCACCACCAGTATCGGTACACAGGCAATGGTCGCGAAGCCCCAGGTGAGTTTCTGCTTGATGTTCATATCCGCTCCGCTGACGCCGTTTAATTATTGTTCCGCCTGAAGGGGTTATCGGCGTCGCAAGCGGCGGCTTGAGCCCATGAAGGTTGGGTTTGCAGGACATTTCTACATGTGCACCGCCGTGATGCTCAGTGCGTGTTCATGCGTCACCGTAGGGCGTTATCGCGCCGGCAGAGATCCTCTTCGTTGTCGAGCATAAGTGGCGAAATGCCACTGAGTGTTGTGCCTGAGCAAGTTAGTTAGCTAGCTTTCGAGTTGGCCTGGTAGTTGCGTACCGATTTGGCAATGCATGTCGTACTGGGAGATGTGAATGTCGCTTTCAAGCAATCGTATGCAACTTTCCTCTGAAGAAAAACGCTGGCTGCCCTGGTTTGGCAAAACCGGCAAGTTGGCCATGGGCTGGGCCTGTCGGCTCAACCGTTCGGCTTATCCGGTCATGGAGCAGACCTTTGAAGCCATTGCGCAAACCCGCGTGAAGCTGTTGCAGGACTGGGCGGGTGAACAGTGGGAGCATCTGGCTGAACTGGGTGCCAGCATGGGCAGCGACATCACTGGCCTGGATGCACAGGCCTTGTTGCAGAAGCTGGCGCAAGCCGAAGACTTTTCCGAACTGTTCGTGGTCGACCGCGCCGGCAGCGTGCGGGCCTGCACCTGGAGCGGGCAGGGCGCCCAGCGCCGCATCGACCCGCGTGCATTGAACGAAGGCCTCAAGGCGCCGTTTCTGCATGGCCCGTATGTCGACCCGTTGACCCTGGACATCGGCCCGTCCTCTTCCCGTTTTCATGATGAAGTGACATTGATGTTCTACCAGCCGCTGACGGTCGATCGGCAGGTCGTGGGGTGCCTGTGCGGGCGGGTGCCCAACGACGTGCTGGGCGACCTGATCCAGCGCGAGGCCGGGCACATCTTTGCCGAGTCTGGCGACAACTACCTGTTCATGGTGCAGTCGCGCTTCGACCCGAGCCTGCAGCCTGGCGTGGCGTTGTCGCGTTCGCGCTTCGAAGATGGCACCTTCAGCCATGGCGAGAACCTCAAGAGCGGCGTGCACACGCCGTGGAAAACCGTGCAGGTGCAGCGCCACACCGAACTGGAGCTGCGCTTCACCGACCCGGCCACCCAGCAGTTGCACCCCGGTGTGCGCGAGACCATCCGCACCGGCGACAACCTGTTCGTCAGCTACCCCGGCTATTCGGACTACCGCCACATTCCGGTGGTGGGCAAGGGGGTGACGTTCCAGATGCCGGGTTCGCAGGACCGCTGGGGCATGATGTGCGAGGCGGATCTGGAGGAGGTGTACCGGCGCCGCTCGTTGAGCTACGGCTTGATGAAGCCCTACCTGGCGACGATGGCCGGCCTGTTCGCCAGCAACTTCATGGTGCAGCACTACAGCGGTTTCGATCAGATCGTGATCGACGCATGCGAACTGCTCAGCCTACTGGTGGCTGCCATGCTGTTCAGCGCGTTGGGCCCCAGGCGCCTGGCGGCGCGCCTGAGCGAAATGACCGGAGTGATCAGGACCATTGCCGAGGGCGAGGGCAACTTGCGCCAGCGCCTGGACACCTCGCGCATGGCCAATGACGAGACGGGCGACATGGGGCGCTGGATCAACAGCTTCATCGACCACCTGGATGCCGTGGTGGGGCAGGTGATCAAGGCCAGCCACAGCGTCGGCACCACCAACCAGATGATGCTGGGGCGCAGCCAGGCGGCCAGCCTCACCTCGCTGGAGGTCGCCGATGCGGTGCACCGCATGATGGTCATCGTTGAAGAACAGCTGGGTGAAATCCAGCAGGCTTCGGCGGGTGCCGAGCAGATGAAGCAGGCCATGGACGACGTGGTGGGCCGTGCGCGCGAGCAGTTTCTGACGGTGCAGGCGGGCACCCAGTCGATCCGCGATGTGGTGCAGCGCGCCTCGTCCAGCGTCAAGCTGCTCGACAGCCGCATGGCGGAGATCGGCAACATCACCGGGCTGATCAGCGACATCACCGCCCAGACCAACCTGCTGGCGTTGAATGCCGCCATCGAGGCGGCGCGGGCCGGCGAGCATGGCCGCGGCTTTGCGGTGGTGGCCGATGAGGTACGCAGCCTGGCGGCGCGCACCTCACGGGCGGCAGAGGATATCCGCGCCATGGTCGATGGCCTGCATGGCGAGACCCAGAAGGCGGTGAGTTTCATGCAGCGTGGCGTCGAGGATGTGGACGACAGCTTGCGCCTGGCCGAGCATGCCTCGTCGGAGAACGTGCAGTTGCACCAGGCGGTGGAAAACATGTTCGGCATCATCCAGCAGCTCAACCAGCGCAGCCTGGACTACGGGCGCACCATCAAGGCGGTGGACCAGTCTTCGCTGCAGATGCGCCAGACGGTGACCGTGCTGCACAGCAGCGCCGAAACGGTGCGGCTCAACGCCAACAAGCTGCAGAAGCTGGTGGGTTTGTTCGAGGTGAGCCGTGGGGCCGGGGAGCGAGCGGTGGCATGATTGGCTGGTGAAAACGCTTACCTTGTAGGAGCCAGCCTTGCTGGCGAAGGGGGTCCCAAGGCCCCTCCACACCTGCCGTCCCCACCCACGCGCCAACCCAAATGTTTTTTAAATCAGGGGGTTGCAAGCCCTACCGAATGCGGACATAATGGCGTCCATCGAAAGCAGCGAGGCATAAAAAGCTCAATGTTTTCAATGAGATGAAAATCTCTACAGTTTTATGGTTGAAGCTGTTGTATGAGCTTCGGTCATTTGAGGCCGAGTAGCAAAGTGGTTATGCTCCGGATTGCAAATCCGTCTACGCCGGTTCGATTCCGACCTCGGCCTCCATTATTGAAAACCCCGCAGATTAACGTCTGCGGGGTTTTTCTTTGGGCGAAAGAAAAGTCCTGAGTTCCGATACTTTGCTATTTAGAAGGCTTCGCGATGGCGCCGATCCTGCGGTAAATGCGCTCGGTAATGCCTTCCTTCGAGTGCCCAAGCAGCAAGCTGGCATCGCTCAGGTGTTTGATCCCCGAGTCCGCCTTGGGTCGGATGTCTCTGAACTGGAACTGGGCGATTCGATTGGCCAGGTGGGTCATCTTTTTCAGTTGATACTTTGTCCGAGCCTCCCCCCTTGCGTGCAGGCTGACGCTTGAGTTTGTACGGGAGTAGGTTACGGCTGAGCGTTGCTCGAAAGTGTGCGCCCATATGGGCCACCTCAATCCGCTGCTGAAGCTGCCGGCGGACCGAGCCTCACTGAAACGCCCTGCAGAAGACAGGGCGCTACCGACCAAGGGCAGGCAGAGGATTGGTTTTGAGCGGACTTTGGTAGCTGCTTTAGTCGCTTGTCGGTGGTCGGGGGCAAATAATCGGTAACCGTCCGGCGAAGTCA